>CAMUZW010000019.1 GCA_947165305.1 uncultured Bacteroidales bacterium | reverse complement strand
TTCATGATGGAGAGGTTGACGCTCGGATGGAAGCGGATACCTCCCTTGTAAGGGCCTATGGCGCTGTTGCACTGTACGCGGAAGCCGCGGTTGATGTGGATCTCGCCCCGGTCATCCATCCAAGGAACCCGGAAGATAACGATCCGTTCGGGTTCGACGATGCGCTCGAGGATTTTCTGGTCTATCAGGTGCGGCATGGCCGTGACATAGGGTGCGACACTTTCTACGACTTCGCGAACGGCCTGGTGAAATTCGGGTTCGCCGGGGTTTCTGGCGATGACGTCCGCCATGAATCCCTCTACATACTTTTCGGTAAATTTGTCCATACAAGTTCGTTTAAACACACAAAGTTAGTAAAAATCTTATTATCTTTGTAAGATACTGCGGAAAGATCTTTATGAAAAATATACGTAACTTTTGCATCATTGCCCATATCGACCACGGGAAGTCTACGCTTGCGGACCGCCTGCTGGAACTGACCGGCACGGTGGCGGTGCGTGAGATGGAGAACCAGGTCCTCGATGACATGGACCTCGAGAAGGAGAAGGGCATCACCATCAAGAGCCACGCCATCCAGATGGAATACCGCCGGGGCGGAGAGACATATCGGCTCAACCTCATCGACACGCCGGGGCACGTGGACTTCAGTTACGAAGTGTCACGTTCCATCGCTTCCTGTGAGGGCGCGCTGCTGGTCGTAGACGCCTCCCAGGGCATCCAGGCCCAGACAATCTCCAATCTCTATCAGGCCATCGACCATTCGTTGGAGATCATCCCCGTCCTGAACAAGATCGACATGGACAGTGCACAGCCGGAGGTCGTGACCGACCAGGTCTGCGACCTGCTGGGCTGCGATCCGGAGGATGTATACCGGGTTTCCGCCCGGACGGGCGAAGGCGTGCAGGCCGTGCTGGACGCCATTGTCGACAAGATTCCCGCTCCGGTGGGCGATCCGGATGCTCCGCTCCAGGCGCTGATTTTTGACTCGGTGTTCAATCCCTTCCGCGGCGTCATCGCCTACTTCAAGGTGCTCAACGGCGAGATCCGCAAAGGCGAAAAAGTCAAATTCTTCAACACCGGGAAGGAATACGACGCCGAAGAAGTCGGCGTGCTGAAACTCCGGCTCCAGCCTGCGGAAAAGGTGTCCGCCGGGGATGTCGGCTATATCATTTCGGGTATCAAGAGCGCCGTTGAGGTGAAGGTGGGCGATACTATCACCCACGTGGAACGTCCCTGCGCCGAGGCAATCGCCGGCTTCGAGGAGGTCAAGCCGATGGTGTTCGCAGGTATGTATCCGGTGGATGCTTCCAAATTCGAGGAACTGCGCGCGACGCTGGAGAAATTCCAGCTCAATGACGCTTCGTTTGTGTACGAGCCGGAGAGTTCGCTGGCCCTCGGATTCGGCTTCCGCTGCGGCTTCCTCGGGCTGCTGCACCTGGAAATCGTGCAGGAGCGGCTTTTCCGCGAATTCAACATGGACGTTATCACGACGGTGCCGAACGTGTCGTACAAAGTATATACGACCAAGGACGGCGTCATCGACGTCCATAACCCCTCCGGGCTGCCCGCCCCGACGCTCATCGACCATATCGAGGAGCCGTACATCCGGGCGCAGATCATCTCCAAGTCGGATTTCTACGGCCCGATCATGAAGCTCTGCATGGACAAGCGCGGGACGCTGATCGCCCAGCATTACATCACTTCGGACCGTGTGGAGCTCACTTATGACATGCCGCTGAGCGAGATCGTCTTCGATTTTTACGACAAGCTCAAGTCGATCTCGAAGGGATATGCGTCATTCGATTATCACGTGACGGGATTCCGTCCGGCGCGGCTCGTCAAGCTGGACATCCTGCTGAACGGCGACCCGGCCGACGCCCTGTCGACGCTGATTCACGAGGATCATGCCTATGACTTCGGCCGCAAGATCTGCGTCAAGCTCAAGGAGCTCATTCCGCGCCAGCAGTTCGACATTGCGGTGCAGGCGGCCATCGGGGCCAAGATCATCGCCCGCGAAACGGTCCGCCAGGTGCGGAAGGACGTGACGGCGAAGTGCTACGGCGGCGACGTGACCCGCAAGCGGAAATTGCTCGAAAAGCAGAAGGAAGGCAAGAAGCGGATGCGCCAGATTGGCACGGTACAGGTGCCCCAGAGCGCGTTCATGGCGGTGCTGAAGCTGGATTAGATTCCAGGGACAAGCCCTGGAATGACGGAAAATGAGGATACAGGCTGCTATTAAATCGATGCGTCTGAGGACGCTGCCCCTGTCCCTGGCGGGGGTGGTGCTCGGGATTCTGCTGGCGACGGCGGATTACAAGGTGAATATCTGGGCGGCCGTGCTCGTCCTCCTGACGACGGTCTGCCTGCAGATACTTTCCAACCTTTCCAATGAACTCGGCGACGTGCTCCACGGCACGGATACGGCCGACCGGGTGGGGCCGCAGTATGGCCTCAACAGCGGCGCGATGACCGTCAGGGAGATGAAGATCCTGATCGGCGTCTTTGTCGGCCTGTGCCTCGTGAGCGGCGTCGCGATGATCTGGGTCTCGTTCGGCACGCTGCTGTCCCTGGAGAGCATCTGCCTGATGCTCCTCGGCGCCGCGGCCATCCTCGGCGCGATGAAATACACCCTCGGCCGGAACCCTTACGGCTACCGGGGCCTCGGCGATGTGTTCGTGTTTATCTTCTTCGGTATCGTCTCGGTGCTGGGCGGCTATTTCGTGGCGGCGCATACCCTCCATTCGTGGTATCTGCTGCTGCCGGCTGCCGCCATCGGATGTTTCAGCGTGGGTGTGTTGAATGTCAACAATATCCGCGATATGGAGACCGATGCAGCCAACCGCGTCACCGTGGCTATCAGGCTCGGAGAAAAGCGGGCCAAGATTTACCAGACGGTGCTCATCGTTCTCGGCTGGGCCGCGATGGTGGCCTTCACGCTGCTCCGCTTCCCCGACCCGTGGCACTGGCTTTTCGTCATCACGCTGCCGCTCTATGCCCTTCACCTGGCGGGCGTCTGGAAACGCACCGGCAAGGCCCTCGATCCGATGCTCCCGCTGCTGGTGATGTCCACCTTCCTCTTCTCCCTGCTTGCCGGATTCGGTTTCATCGTTTATCTCTTCTGAGGAAGCGCAGATCTTGCGGTGTTTTCTGGCACATCCTATGGCCTAAGACCGAGGATGCGCTGATTTAACGGCATTTTCTGGCACATTCTGAGTCTTCCCGGATTAATTTTAGGCGATTGATGAAAAAAACGGGATTTTTCGGAAAAAATAATTATATTTGAAGGCTATAATAGGTTGACAGCCATCATCTATCAGCATATGAACGAGAAACTCAAATCTATCGCCAATTCTTTTGCGGAAGAATACTGCAGCGATGCCATCTACCCCTCTCATCTGTTCAAAGCCGTCCTCCATAAGGAAATCGGACTTGTCAACTTCCTTGAGAAAGACCTCGACAAGGACTACTATTATCTGCAGGACTGGGCTGACGTACAGATGCAACTGTCACCCCGCGCCGTCCGGCCAATGCGGGATTTGGAATACAGTTCCGAGTCCGAGGCGGTTCTGGACGAGGCGCAGAGCTATATGGTCAAGTTCGGCCTGGACGAATGTACGGACGTCTGCGTATTGGCGGCGCTGGTAACCCCGGGCGTGGGCTTCTCATTCGATCAGCTCAAGACCCTTCCCCTCACGCCGTCCGACATCAGTGCCAAGATGGGCCACGGTGTCTCCGTGGAAGCGCCCGATATGGGAGGAGACGAGCTCAAAAAACACACTGCGGCTTCCGGCAAGGGCATGCTCGCAAAGTATTGTACCGACAAGACAGCCATGGCCAGGGCCGGCAATCTGGACAATGTGGTCGGTTTCGAGAAGGAGATCGGCGTCATTTATGAGATTCTTGGCCGCAAGACCAAGGCCAATCTTCTTATCACCGGCGAATCCGGTGTCGGCAAGACTTCGCTTGTCAACGGGTTCGTCCGCGAGATTGCGGCCGGAAAGGTCCCGGGCTTCCTCAGTGATGCCGTCGCCTATGAGCTCGATGTGGCCGCCCTGGGCGGCGATGCCCAGTACAAGGGCGAGGTTGAGGACCGTTTCAAAAACGTCATCGATGAGGTGGAGGCCCTTCCGAACGCAGTCCTCATCATCGAGCATGTCGACAAGCTCTTCGACAAGCAGGGCTCGCTTTACGGTACCTCCACGATCCTGAAGAACGAACTCAGCAAAGGCCGTCTCCAGTTGCTGGCGACCGCCAGCATCGACGGCTACACCAAGAATATCGAGACCGACAAGGAAATGGTCTCCAACCTCGAAAAGATTACGGTCGAGGAGCCCACGGCCGACCAGACGATGGAAATCCTCAAAGGCATCATGCCTGCTTATGAGCAGTATCACGGCCTTACGCTGGACGAAAACGTGATGCAGGAGTCCATCAAGCTCGCCAAGCGCTACCTCACCGAGAAATCCCTTCCGGCTTCGGCCATCGACCTGCTGGACCGCACGATGTCCCACGTCAAGGTCGACAATGACCTGGGAGCGGAAGAGCAGCATCATACGGAACTCACGACGGGCGATCTGACCGCCGTCGTCGCCAAACAGACCGGAATCCCGCTCGGCAAGGTCCAGACCGGAGAACGCGAGCGCCTGCTCGGCGGTGAGGAGATTCTCAAGAAACGCGTTGTCGGCCAGGACCACGCGGTGAAGAAAGTGCTCGACGCCGTCTTCGAAGCCCGCTCCGGCCTCAACAAGAAGGGCCAGCCGATGGGATCGTTCTTCTTCCTCGGGCCCACCGGTACCGGTAAAACGGAGCTCTCGAAGGCCCTGGCGGAATTCCTCTTCGGTGAAGAGGCTGCCCTCCTGCGTTTTGATATGTCCGAATTCAAGGAAGAGCACTCCGTGGCGCTCCTTTACGGCGCGCCTCCGGGATACGTCGGCTACGAAGAGGGCGGTCTGCTCGTTAACAAGATCCGTCAGAAACCTTACAGCGTCGTGCTGTTCGACGAGATTGAGAAGGCCCATAAATCGGTCTTCGACCTCTTCCTCCAGATCCTCGACGAAGGCAAACTCCACGACCGTCTCGGCCGCGTGGGCGATTTCTCCAATGCCTTGATCCTCTTCACCTCCAACATCGGCGCCAAGGACATCGTCGCCAAGTTCAACAGCGGCGTCATTCCTGAGAACAACGAGCTGATGGATATCATGCAGGGCTACTTCCGTCCGGAATTCCTCGCCCGTCTCACCGAGATCGTCCCGTTCTCGCCGATTACCGACAAGACGGTCTCCCTGATCTTCGACATCCACATGAAGGGGCTGCTGAAACTGCTCGCCGAGCAGAATATCACCCTGACCCTCACTCCCGAGGCCCGGCAGGCCATCTCGCTGCGCGGCTACAACCAGCAGTACGGCGCCCGCCCCATCCTCGGCATCATCCGCAAGGAACTCCGTCATCCGCTTTCCAAGCTGCTGATCGCCGGCAAGGTCAAGCCCGGCGACCACATTGAAGTGCAGGTGGACGCGGAGAGCAAGCCCGTATTCATCGTCAATGGAAATCAAATCTAATTATTCACTTTTAATACTTTACAACTATGGCAATGAAAGAGAATTTCATCTCTATGGCTCCCGATGAGGAGTCCAGTGCAAAAGTCAGCCTGATCGACCAGAACAAAACCCTGATGATCGATCAGTACACCTCTGACGTGGACCCCGGCAATCCGGAATTTGTCGAAGATATCCAGAATATCGGAGACGCCTTCGCCCACTTCAAGCCGAAGGTGAACGTGACCTTTACCGATGCCGAGGGCGGTGCGGTGGAAGAGACGCTCAAGTTCGGGGAACTCCGTGATTTCGAAGCCCAGGGCGGGAAGGGCAAGCTTGTCCAGAACAGCGCTTTCCTTTCCGGCGTGAAGGAAGAGATCGACACCAATGCCAAGATCCGCAAGAGCATCGAGCAGAACCGCAAGCTCCGCGACATCCTCAAGGACGCCGGTTCCCGCGAAGAGCTCAAGGAAATGCTCAAGGCCATGCTCGACGAGCTGGAAGGTAACAAGTAATCCATTTATCGCAAATACTTACAATTATGGCAGATACTGAAATGCAAAAAGCGCCGGCCGCCCAGCAGGCCGCCGGGCTGCAGGAGAAAGAAGCAGCGGCAAAGAAAGACCTTCTCGCCTCGTTTGGCGGCTTTAACGCCGTCCGTGGCTTTATGCCTGACGCCGACAACATGAATCCCGCCCGCAAGGCGCAGAAGAATGTATTCCTGACCGACAAACGCTTCCAGGACAAGCGTGAGAGCCTTAAACGTGACCTCAAAGGCTGGCTCGATCTGCTCGACCAGGCCGACCTCGACAGCGCAACCGCGTTTGCCGACGCCTGCAAGCAGAAGGAAGAGAATGCGACCAAGGTCCTCAAGCAGGGTATCACCGACGCCCTTTACGCCACCCAGGATCTGGAACGCAGCTACCGCGAACTTGACTCCTTCTTCAAGACCTGCGGTACCGACAAGGTCAAGAACCTCCGTATCATCAACGTCCTCAAAGAGGACATCGCCGACGCTGATTCCGGCTTTGCCGAGGAAGTCGACAACATCCTCCGCAACGGCTTCGACCGCCTCAGCCTGAAGGACGCCTACAGCCTCGTATGTATTCCCGGTGCCGTTCTCAACGACAAGGTGGATCTTCTTAAGTGGGCCAAGATGGCTTTCAAGTACAAAGTGATGCTGCTCACCGACCACGCCGACGAGTATTCCTTCGACGACCTCCAGGCCAATACCGAAGGCTACCGCGACAGCGACCAAGAACTGATGAATGTCGTGATGTGCGCCAACTGGCTGGTCGGCCGCGAAGCTGAGAAGCTCTCCGCTGACGAGGAAGACGCCAAGGCCTTCTTCATCGCCCCTTCCGCAGCCCTTTGCGGCAAGCTTTATGACGAGACTGCCAATATGGCGCAGGGCGCCGGCGGCAAGAAGTATGGTACGCTGGACGGTGTCAAGGGTGTCAAGAGTGACCTCCTGAAGTCTGAGATCGCCGCCCTGATGGATAACCAGGTAATCCCGATGGTCTACAGCGAAGGCCGCGTGATGGCATTCAACAACACCACCCTCTACAACGGTGACCTGGAAGCGATGAAGGAGTATCCGATCGTCCGCGTGTTCGACTGGGTCAAGAAGGTGCTGATGAACTTCGTCCACGAGGTCGCCCTCGAAAACTGGGATCCGTATAACAGCCCGAAGAACCTCAAGGCCAAGATCCAGGAGTTCCTCAATATGTACAAGGGTTATGGCAACTTGTTCCAGAACTACGAAATCGGAGAGCCCCGCCAGGATCCTGTCACCAAGCAGATTACCTGCGACATTACCCTTACGCCCTTCTATGCCGCCAAGAACTTCGTAATCAAGGTCGCGGCCGACAAGAAGGACAAGAACGCCACGATGGCCAGTGCGTAAGCTCAATCTTTAACCCCAATAAATTCAAACAGTTATGGCAAAAACTCCCGTATCAATGAAAGTTGATGGTTACAAGGATCGCGAGGTCCTGATGGTAACCTATGAGTTTGACCAGGCCACCGATGTCGAAGGACAGATGGCCGGTATCCCCCGTGGCGGTAAGATCATCGTTCGCGTCAAGGCGCTGAACGATGGTACGCCAGACCTCCTCGCCTGGATGTGCGAGCGCAATCTCGCGAAAAACGGCAGCATCGAATTCCTGGAGACCAAGACCGGAAAAGCCATGAAGACGATTAAGTTCACCGGTGGCTACTGTGTTGATTTCGATGAGAAATGGGAAGACAAGGTGGGACATTTCGAGCAGATTACCATTTCTTGCAGGCAAATCGAGTTCGGCTCTGTCAAATTCGAAAATGAATGGGCATAAATTAAAGGAGGAACAATATTATGGCAGAAAATATAACCCCCGTACAACTCGCGGTCAAAGACTTCAAGGAGCGCGAAGTCATGATGATTGACTACCAGTTCAACCAGGCCACAGACCGGGAAGGTCAGATTTCCGGTATTCCCCGCGGCGGCTTTGTCACCATCCGCGTCAAAGCGTTGAATGATGGCAACTATGAGCTGCTTGGCTGGATGCTTGCCCCTACCGACCCCCGTGACTTTACCGTTACCTTCTTCAACACCGTAGATGGTTCCACGATGAAGGAGCTTAAGGGAACCGGTTGCTACTGCGTCCGCTACAAGGAGAAATGGGAAGATGGCGAGGGCAATTACGAGGAGATCGTAATCGCTTGCCAGAAACTGGAGAACGGTCCGGTCGCCTACGAGAATCCCTGGAAGTAAACTATTTAAAATCAAGGGTTTATAAGTCAGCCGGAATTTCCGGCTGACTTGCCCTGTTAAAGACAGAGCGATGGCACTGAAAGCAACATTAAAAGTTGGCGGCACGGACTACGAGCTGGTTGACTATAAGTGGAAAATGACATGCCCCCATAATGAGACCCGTCCGGACGGCCTTACCCGGTGTGATTGTCTGGAGTTTACTGTCATCTCTCCTGGCAAGAACGACCTGACCTTGTTGGATTGGTATATTTTACAGTCCGGCCAAAGCGGTGATATAAAGGTCCAGATGGACGACACGCAAAAGACCCCTTTTAAAACTGTGCATTTCGAGAATGCGCTCTGTTATGCCATAGAGGAGACGTACCATATTGATAAATACGCCCGGAGGGCGCTTAGACTCAATATTGCCGTTGAATCATTGAAGGTAGATGATGTTATTTTTTCAGCAGATTTATAATGGCCGATTTTTTAAATGCCTTGATCCTGTCGAAGGATATCTCGGAGGGCATTGTAGTTGGAAGGGACGACGGTATTACCGTTCAGGATTTCAGCTATAAGTGTAGCCGTAGACGGACAGATGCCGGGATCCCCTATGGCCCGACCGTCCCATCTTATCTGGACTTCACGATCAGAGTGGCGGCCGCGGAAAGTGAAAAAGTGTTTTTTGAGCGGTCGGGACTGAATAAGTCTTTCCGATATACTTTTTTGTTCAATGCGAAATTTAACGGGAAAAACAATAAACTTTCCGGGTATGATGAGGCGATGATCGTCAGTGGGTACATCGTCGAAATGGAGGAGTTTTTTGACCAGCCCGTGATATCTTTCGATACGGAGGGGAAGCCCATCGTTTTTTCCGACGAACAACAACTCCTCCGTTGCCGCCTGCTCTTGTGCGGCATTGAATATCTGGGGGATGAGAGATCTTCTAAACTGACCATTACGGAAGATTAAATATTTGACCGATGAGCGAAATCCAATATACCTACAAATATAAACTCCAGCTGGACTGCAGGGGCTTCCAGAATGCTTCGAGCGTCGTCCTCCAGAATGACAAAAGCACAACGGCGATTTATAACAACATCAGCATGGTCATGTCCCTCTATGGGGTGACCTTCCACCGCAAGGTCTATGAACCGGGAAATATCCAGGCGGAAATCCTGATCCAGACGTCGGATTCAGATATCCCTACGGTGGACCTGTTGACGACCATGCTCATCCGCCGGCCGGTTTCGCTGCTTGTCGAGAAGTCTCATTACGCTGGCGGAACGAAGACTGTCGATGCAATCTATACAGTTGCTGAGAAATATTATATCCATGAGATTTCTCCGCAGTTTGAGCGGCGGAAAACCCGTATAGAGGTGCTCGATGGCGAAGGTAATCCCCAGGGGGAAACGGTCGCCGTCAATTGGATTTATATCAAACTCGATATTTACAGCCCTGACAAACTCCTGACGCTGTCAAAGTACAGCCAGGCCCATTTCGGGGAGACGCTCTTCGGCGATATCTTGACAAATAATATTGACAGTTTCCAGCTTCGCTTCAAATCAACGGCTGCCAATACGATCACCAATACGGAGCCGATCGAAGTCGATACGCGGCATCTGTCCCATCTGGGGTATACTGAAGGCACGAGCACCACTCAAAAAGAATTGATCCAGCCTTATCTGGTGCAGTATAACGAGAGTTTTTATGATTTTCTCCGCAGGACGGCCAACCGCTGCGGCGAGGTCTTCTATTTTGAGGATGGGAAACTGTGTGCCGGTATTCCCGAAGACGATACAGCCACACCCGTTTCCGGAGCCCGCCGCATTGTCTTCCAGCGGATTTCCGAGGGAGCGCTTACCATCCGGGATTATGCGCGTGATGCCCTCAAGGAATGGGATGCAACCAACGAGACCTATGAGCCCGGGAAAGACAAGGATACCGGGAAAGAGAAGGTTATTTCAGACCCCGTAAGGCCCCAAAAGGACGGGGAAAAGTTCCCGGACGATGCATTTCCTGACGTAGATGAAGACGGGAAGATCTATTCGCATCCCTATAATTCCGAGATCGCGTCCGAAGACCATTACCTGATCCTCTTCAAGGACAAGTTCGCCCACGACTCGGTGAATGATCTCTGGTGCGGGGACGATGCGGAGCATACGATGCGGACGGTGTCGTTGCTGCTGAATTCCACGTCGCTGATGGAGCTTCTGACCAACTTCGGACTCAAGGAAATGGAGTCGTCCGCCAAGGCAAAATCCAAGGCGGACGAGATCACCAAAGCCGGGAATAAAAACATTGATGACAATTCGGTCGATCCCAACAAGAAATACATAGTTTTCCCCAATATTGATAATGACAGGGACAATCATTGGATTACCTTGAATTATGTAAAGGATATCCGGGACAAAGAAGAAACACAGATGCGCGGAATGGTCTGCGTGGATATGGGGACCGGTTTCCAGGAAGTGAAACTGGGAGACAAGATTACGCTGCCGAGCCCTAATCACGCCAAGACATACGTCGTCGTGCAGATCGAGATGACCTCCGGCAAGAAATGGCAGCGCAGTTATGATGGCTTCGTGGAGGGAGGAGCGCCTTTGCAGGGAGAGCAGTCGCAACGTTTCTATGCCATTCCCATGGCGGAGATAACGAAAGACAGTACAACGACCAAGGTGTTCTATCCCCCGTTGCTCCCCGGAAATTCTTTCCGCCGAAGCGGTGCGCAGCCTGCATTTGTGGTTGACAGCAAGGATCCGGCCGGTCAGGGGCGTGTGAGGATCCGGTATCCCTGGCAGCCGCAGCATGAGAGCGAATATGATAAGATTACGGTCAGCAGTTTTAAAACGGCGGTAACTACGGCCAAGACGTCGTTGGATGAAGCGGAAGACAAGCTGAAGAACTATGCGACGGACATCGTCATCTCCGAAGAGGAGGAGCCGAAGGCGACGAAGAAGACGACGGCTGCCAAGGCGGATTTTGACAAAGCCTTCACCAAACTCAAGGATGCAGACAAAAAATACAAGGGTGCCCTGAAAGATCTGGCAACTGCCCAGTTGAAACACATCGTAACGGAGGCTGCTTCTCCCTGGATCCGGGTGGCTACCCCGATGGCGACGCCGGGCGGCGGTATGTTCTTCTGCCCGGAAAAGGGTGATGAGGTTATGGTCGGCTATGAGAACGGCAATGTGGAGCGCCCTTATGTGACGGGGATGCTGTATTCCAAGAATGTCCCCGCTCCCAAGGAAGGCGGCCGTGTCATCGTGTCCAAGAATGGCCATACCATCAAGATGAGCGACCCGGGTAATTCGTCCGAACTGTTGTCCAGCTTGTTGCCTCCCCTTAAGATGCTGACGATGTATGGGGTGAAGTTCAAGGGAATGGATGACGTCGCAACAAGGGCGATGGGCGGAATTGAGCTGACGGACCAGCTTGGTTTCTACAACATCAAGATGTCATCGCACGACCGTCGAGTCAGTATATCTTCTCCTTTTGGTACGGTGAATATCAACGCCCTCACCGGGATTTCGATCGATGCTCCCAATGGAGACATCAGCATCACGGGGAAGAATGTCAGTATCTCGGCATATAATAAAATTTCGTTCTCTTCCGGAAAGAACATCAAGCTCGGCAAGGATGAGATGCGCGGCGGTTATTGGACAACGGGAGAAGACTGGGAGGACGTCGGTAAGCATGTCGGAAAGTCCGTGTCGAAGCTATTCGGCATCATTGGTAATTTCTTTGATTATTCGCTGATAAGGACACTTCTGGAAGTGTTTATCCGCCCGGTTGACGGAACCTTTGAGATCAAGTCGGAGCGCTTCCTCCTGCTGGGCGCCGGCGGACGGACGCCCTCCGGAGAGTTTTCCGATTACAATGTCAAGCCCTTGGAAAGCATACGGAATCGGTCTATAGATGTTGACTTGTTCCAGAAAATGCTTACCGAAATACGAAGCTCCCTGGATGAATGGGTGCATTCGTTTACGGTGAAATATAATAATGTCATCGGTCTACTGACGGATGGATCCGGTGGGGGTATTCATATCAGCGAAGCGTGGACGGCAGATCATTCAGGTGCCGTTCCTCTTTCGGCCCCGGCCGACCTTACAGCGATGTTGCATCTGATGGCCGGCAGTGACCCAGCTAACCTGAAAACCAGAAACGAAATACGCGCAGGTTACACGCATGATATAATCCCCAATATAACTTTTACCCCGTCTGTGTCAAGTAACCGTGCTGCGGATATTCTGTTGCTGGAGGGTCGGTTTATAGAGCTTTTTGGTGCGATGATGTCATTGAAGAGGCATCTTGCCCTTTATGATTGTAACCATCTGTTCCACAAAATCAGTGACTTCTCGATTGTGTCGGGCTATTGGGCAGGAAAAAGGGCAAAGAAAGTCATCCCTCCCTTGATGAACGCTATTCAAGCAGATGTGGATGCCATATTGACAATGGACACCCCGATGGCTCCGGCTCCGCCAGCCCCGGGCGGCGGAGCTGCTGCAGCGGCTCCGGTGGCCCCGGCCGCTATTCCCCCTATCCAGTTTTCCACCATGGCGGCAGGTGCCGCCGCTAACGGCGGGTTGTATTCTTTGAGGATCAAGAAAGTAATTGATTTTATTGCCAATAGTGCAGGTGCAGGGAACGCAGCTGCTGTTTTTTCCGGACAAATCGTTGCTGCCGATGTCGTAGATTGGAGGAAAGCCGTTTTGAGGAGAATCATGTGCAAGGTAATTGAAACAGTCCGTTCGGCAACCCCGCCCTATTTTGACACATTCGTTATTCCGGCGGCAAAGTATGAACCCCTCAATGGCGCGTCTACGGATCCGGCCGTTATGGTGACTCCGTTCAATGATACGGACTGGACCAAGTATGTCAATGAAATCAGGGTTAATCCGCCGGAATCATCTGAAGAGTCGTATGCGAAATTCGGCTCGGGTTTGGGGAGCAGTCTTTTGGAGACTGTTGAGAAAATCATCCCCTTCGAGTCGGATACCTGGAGTTCGGAAAAAGAAGGACAGATTCTCTTCTCGGAAACGAAAGGGAGTTCTTATCATTTTACCGAAAGTGGGGCTACCGTCAAAAGGAACAATGAAGGAACCAGGCCACAGGACATTCGGAATGACTTAAAGAATATCTGATAACAGTATGGATACGAATTTCGACGATTGGAAAAAAGCGTTGGAGGATTTCAAGAGCAGCGTCAGCAAAGATCTGGAAGAAATCCGTCGACACAAAGAGGAAGTCCGCCAAATCAAGGAGGAAATATACAGTGCCAAGAATTCAGGCTACTTTCTCCGGGATGACGAACGGATTGTTCTCTCGGCCCCCGAAATTATCATAGGGGACGTGGACCGGGATGGCACGTTGCGCTGCCAGAGCGGTTCAAAAGTCGTCTTGCGGGCCAATGCTGTGGGCCTTGATGGCGTGGGAGAAGCCGGCCAGGTGCTGACCCGCGCCGCCAGTATCCGCCAATTGGCTGCAGATCCCGGCATTGACGGTGAAGAAACCGTGGTCGGACTTGTTTCTGAGATCGTCAGTCAGGCCGGCGGCATCGTCCTGGAAAGCAATGCTTCGGCCGGGGTATTCTCGAAAACTCCCAGCCCTGCCGGAAACGGTAGTGTCCGGATTCACGCAGACGGGGCTTTGCAGGTTGAAGCGTCTGTCTCCGCGGATGGCCATGGTAAGAATCTGGAGAATCTGATCAAAGATTTGGAAGCGCAGAAAGCCATCATAGAGAAGGAAGTTGAGAACGGTATCAAGAATTTCGGCGTATTGGCCAAGACCATCCAGGGCCTTACAGAAAAGGAGGAAGAGTTCCTCTCGGATGAAATGAATGTCCGTACGGAAATCGGAATGCTGGGAGATATAGAGGAAGTCATGAGGGGCTACTCCGCGAAGCTTTACCAGACCTACGCCTCCTGCTCAAAATCTCTCTCCCGCCTCTCGG
Organism: uncultured Bacteroidales bacterium; assembly: GCA_947165305.1. Lineage (GTDB taxonomy): Bacteria > Bacteroidota > Bacteroidia > Bacteroidales > UBA932 > Cryptobacteroides. The sequence continues at coordinate 9,657 of CAMUZW010000019.1, read as the reverse complement.
AGATCAATCGTCAGATATCCTGCCTCCAAAATGAACAAAAAGCCCTCAAGAAGCCCGATGACTTCAAGAAGGAGCTGACCGGATCGGTTGTTTCCGTAATGGGAGAATGCGTGAATATCTGTTCTTGTGACGGTGACGGCAATCTTCGTGATAACGAAGGTGCCGGTGTCGGCATTCTTGCCAATCAAGTCAAGGTTGAGGCGGTCGATGTGGCCGGAGCCCTTCAGAAAGAAGGAAAGATTCTCCTGCACGCCATGGGTGTTGAGGTATCTACCGCCAATGCCAAGGATGTGAAATACGACGACAAAGGCAAGCTCCAGAGCGGGGAATATCCCGCCGAAGGCGATATTACCCTGCGCTCCAAGACGGTTTCCATCGAAGCCGTGGACCAGGAATACAAGGATGACAAGATGCAGGAGAAGGCCTTCACCAAAGAGAGTTCGCTCAATATCCGGATGGAGAAGACAGACGTCTCAGCCACCGACACCGAAGGCAAGGCCACGGGCAGCATCGCCCTCAATGCCAAGGATGTCTCCGTCCGCTCGATGGACGTCGACAAGGAGAAACGCACCGACGACAAGCTCGCGGCCGGCAGTGCGATGCTGCTCCTGAGCGAGAAGATGTTCCTCGGCGCGAAGAAGAAGGACATCAAGTCCAAGAAGCTCCAGGCCGTCAGCGAAGAGGTGGGCCTGTTTGCCGACAAGACCTTCGAGGCCCAGCAGGATGAGGGCAAAGCCACCCTGCAGCTTGCCGGTGGCAAGGCAGCCCTCGGCGGCAGCGATACGCAGGTCTTCGGTAAGACGACCGTCAACAACACCTTGGAAGCCAAGGGCGAATTCAAGGCCCCGAAGGCCACCATCGACCATGTCGAGGCCAAGAGTTCGTTCAAGTCATCCAATATCAGCGACGGCATTCCCATTCCGCCCGCGCCGCCGTCCGGCAGCCTTAGTGCCAAACTCAAGGCGGAAGATGCACCCGAAAAGAAGTAAAGCCATGGGAAAATTCGTTTGTGCAGGAGCCTTGCTTAAATGCAGTTTCGGGGTTGCCCCGTCCTCCTTTATGGTCATCGACCCGATGCGGCCGAAGGTCCAGAACAAGCCCATCGGAAACATTATGGACAACAAGCCGATGGTCAACATCATGCCTTTCGGGATGTGCCAGTCCCTGGCCAACCCGACGGTTGCTTCGGCAACCGCGGCGGCAATGGGGACGCTCACGCCGATGCCCTGTGTGCCGGTCATTATGGCGCCCTGGGCCCCCGGCGGTCAGGAAAAGATCTCCAATCTTCCCGCCCTGCTGGACAACTGCAAATGCATGTGCAACTGGGGCGGCAACATTTGTGTAACCATGCCGGGCAATGTGTGCCTGGCCGAAGGAAAATAGGATGAAGAAGGGAAGTCTTGTCATATTGCTTCTTCTGGCCTCACTGCTGCCGCTTGCGGCCCAGCAGATGAGCATCGAGGAGTTTGCCCGGCTCAAGCGTCCGCCCTGGAAGCGCACGACCGTGACGGTAGACAAGACCTGCGCCCTGATGGACTTCGTGACGCCCGAAAAGGGCTTTACTTTCCTCTCCAACGGGAAGCAGGAGGCCGAAGCCGAAGAGGGAGAAGGGGCCGTTACGGTCAAGTTTCCCCGCAAGACGTCCTGGGTGACCATCAAACATCCGGACTTCGGCCAGACGACCTGGAAGGTTCCGCGCGGGAAGTCCCTCCGGCTACGAAATCATTACCAGGCCTTGCTTTTTGCATCTGATCCGACCATCTCCTACAAGGCCCCCAACCAGTGGGTCGTATTCCGCCTGGACCCTGCGGATGCCATCCTGCAGATCGATTCCCTGAAACGCCCCGTCCGAAGCGCCGTGATGGAGTATTATCTGCCGGTCGGGAGTCACACGTACCGGGTGGAGGCGCCGTTCTATGAAGCGGAAGAAGGCTCTTTTGACCTGTCGGACAGCGTGCGGACGGACATTTCCGTCAAATTGCAGCCATTCTATTCCTATCTTACGGTCAAGACCTCCTGGCAGGGCGGGGAACTTTATATCGACGGCGCGCATATTCTAAAAGAAGAGGCCACCAGTCTCCGTCTCAGGGACGGGTATCACCGGGTTAATTATTATTGGGCGGAGCAGTGTTTCTACGATTCGCTCCTCTTTGTCGGGAAGGCCGAGAAGAAAATCCTGAACCTTACGGAGAATGACCTCCGTCCCGTCGCGCTGAAGCGGACGGATCCCCAGCGGACTGCCCCGAAGGATTCCGTGCAACGCTCGGCGGATCCGGTTGCTCCCGTCAAGCTGACGGCCCGCGATCCCGAAGCCGAGATCTGGGTGGATCTGGAAAAGAAGGGCACCGGTGCGTGGGAAGGATCGTTGACAATGGGGTTTCATTTCGCCGAAGCGCGCAAGGGCGGGCAGCCGCCTGTCCCGGTCCGCCTTTGGATCGAAGACACCTTCCCGCAGGAAATCACCCTGGATGCACCCGGGGCTGGCTATGGCCTTCTCAATATCCATTGCAATGTCACGGGGGCCCGCATCCGGATTGACGGGAAGGAGTACGGGGAGACCCCGCGGATCGTCAGTCTCGATGCCACGCGGCGTTACAAAATCACCCTGTCGAAAGATGGGTACAAAGACGTTTCCCGTCAGGTCCCCCCGAGGGGGAACCACCTGGTCGATGTTTATTTGACACTGAAAAAAAGAAAATAACTCCTATGAGACAAAGCATCAACTTCCTGCTGGACGCTGCACAGAAAAGGATGAGCGGTTACGCCGCCCTGTTTAATTACCGGCTGATGAATCTTTGCATCAAGGCTGCTCCGGAAGCCCTGCTGTCAGTCAAGGTTCAGATGGGCGGGAAACCGCTGAATATCGAAGATGTTGCCCTGGTGCGGAATGCCCCAGAGGGCGATGACCAGTTTGAGATTTATCCCAAGGACAGGGATTACCTCGTCCCGCTGCTGAGGGGGGTAAAGGAAGTTCATCCGGAGTTTAAGATTGAGATGAAGGTTCTTGAAGTAGAGGAGGATGACGACAATATCGAGTATATTCTGGCGACGATGCCGGTGGTAGACGATGTCCGGCATGAGGCACTGAAAAATGCCGTGGGGGTCCTTTCGGACGAATGTGACGCCAAGATCCAGGCTACCTTCACCTATTATTCCGGCCAGATTTCCCTCAAGCATGCCGGGGCGCCGGAAGAAGAGGTCAAAGAGGCTACGGATGCGTTGCAGGAGGTTTTCGACAATCACAAGGACCTCTGTAAGCAGTTCCGTACCCAGAAGGAGGACGAAATTGAAGAGGCATATAAGCGATTCCAGGAAGAAAAGGCGGAGTTGCAGGCAAAATTGGCCGAGAAGCAGGCGGCCCTCGGAGAGAAGGCCGGCCAGCAGATGAAATGGGGACAGGATGACGAATAGTCCCTTCATACAGGAGAGGATCGCCGCCGCCGGGATTATGGTGGTCGGATGTGGCGCCCTGGGCAACGAGGTGCTCAAGAACCTTGTGCTCATGGGGGCGGAGCACCTGACCGTGGTAGATTTCGACCGCGTCGAGAGCGGCAACCTCAGCCGCTCCGTCCTGTTTACGAAGGAAGACGCCCGTCAGGGACGTTATAAAGTGGATGTGATCGCGGAGCGCCTCAAGGCGATGAATCCGCGTCTGTCCATTCGTACAATCCGGGGCGATATTGCCTATGACGTAGGCCTGGGACTCGTCCGTCAGATGGATGTGATTATCGGCTGCGTCGATAACCGCTGGGCGCGTTATTGCATCAACCGGCTGTGCATGCGGGCGGGCATTCCCTGGGTAGACGGCGGGATCGATGCCCTGGAGGGCACGGTCCGGGTCTTTGTGCCCGGCAGGAACTGCTATGCCTGCAACCTCGGGCCGGAGGGCTTGAAGGATCTCTCCCGGCGCATGCCCTGCTCGGGCGTGATCCGTCGGGAAGAAGCGGCCGGGAAGGCCCCCACGACCTCCGTCATTGCGTCCGTGATAGGAGCCGTCCAGGTACAGGAGGCCCTGAAACTTCTTCATCCAGAGCTCCTTGCCTCCGGCCAAATGACTTCGCTCTGCGGCAGGATGTTCTATTACGAAGGGGCGCAGTTGACCGGCAGGGTGGTGGATTTCCAGGCGTATGATGCGGACTGCCCGGTTCACGACCGATGGGAGCCTGTCCGGAGGACGTCCGTGACGGAGTCACTGCCGGTGGGGGATGCTCTTGCTGTCCTGCGGCGGGAATTGCAGTCGGACAACTTGACGCTTCACCTGTCGGGCGATTGTTTCGTGGATTATGTGATCCGCCGGGACAACGATGCCCGTAAAGAGGTCATGCTGCCGGGAAGGGCTGTATCAGCCTTTGTGGAGCAGGACAAAGAGCTCTCCGGCATTCCTTTCAGCGGGCTCTACCAGCACGAATACCGGGCGGTCGGGGATGATTTCCCTTATCCTTCCCTTCCGCTCTCCGCATTGGGGATACCCCCGCAGGATGTATTGTATGTATCGGCACCGACCGGTGATTTTTATATGGAAATGGTATGAATATCAGTCAACAAATACCGGAGATCAGTGCGGAGATGCTGCTGAACCTGCTCTATCCGGAGCTGGAAGACAAGTGGATTGCACATCATGACGGCACATTCTATCGCAATTACAGCCGTGATGTCCTTTCGCTTTCTCCCGAAGAGGCGGAGGTCTCCCTTTCCCGCGACAGTATCCTGGGCCTGCTGCCCCGGAACCTGTTGTCGCCCGAAGGGGAACTGAAAGGCGGGGACATGGAAGAGAAACACGACGAGATTACCTATCGTCTCAAGCTGTTGTCAGAGGCCTTCCTGCCCTTTGATACCTTCTCGTTCCGGCGGCGCCTGAAGGCGGAGCGCAACGTTTCGGATGTTGTCAATGACAAGCTCGATTATCTTCTCAAGACCTATTACGGCATCGATCTTTCGGCGGAGCAGAACCCCTATGTGCGCTCATTTGCCCTCCTCCTCCCCGGCATCCGGCGCTGGCGGGGCGATTTCGACCTCATCCGCAGTCTGCTCATCGCCGTCTTCCGTTGCGATGTTAGACTGGTGGAGGGACGCTACAGCCAGACCGAGAGCACCCGTGCATGGATTCCCGTCGTGCGCTATGAACTTCTCATACCCGACCTTTCACCGGAGGAATTCCGGACTCTTCAGGCGGATATTCTGCCGTTGAGGGACTTCCTTGCCGAGTGGTATTTCCCCGCGGATGTCAGGCTGGAACTTCTTGTCAAACACCACAAGGCGGACGCCGGCCTTAACGGGGAACTTATTTTGGACTATAATACTGAACTATAAGATACGACTATGGATATCAATGCAAGAATCAATTGGATGCCCGGCATGGAATTGACGGACCGGACGTTCATGCAGATGGAAAAGAACCTGGATTTCCGCCAGCGGGTGGCTGTCCGTGCAGCGCTCGGCGGATCCTGCCTCGGCCTTCTTCCCGGGACGGACTTTGCATGCAAGGGCGTTTTTGTCAAGAACAACTTCGAGATCGAGCGCTTCCAGTGCACGGCCGTTCTGCCGTCCGGCGCCCTTGTCAGTGCCGACGAGAAGGTGGTTCTTCCGGTTCCGATGCTCTTCGGCCAGCAGTATTATCTGACTGTCGCCCTCGGGACGGACGAGCGGGCGTTCGAGCTGGAGGAGGTGCCCTTTCTGAGCCTCCAGAAAGTCTATGCCATCCATTCCCTCGAAGAGGCGGAGCAGGAAGGCGTCCTTCCCGTAGCCCGCTTCAAGGTCTCGGACGGCGTATTTTCCCTGGACCCCGACTTCATTCCGCCGTGCCTGCTTCTGTCGTCAGACGAGCGCTTCGCTGCCTTCGGGGCTGCCTATGCCGGGAAGGTGAAGGCGCTTGCGGAGCATAAGAACCAGGAAGATGGAGAAGGGAAACGGGCTCTCCTGCGGTATCTGTTCATCCTGAAGGGATATAAATGGAACGGCGGTGTCCGGGAATTCATCCAGTTGACCCAGGAGATTGCCCAGGCCGTCGATTATTACATCGTCACGCCGCATACGGAGACCCCCGTCGCGGTGCCCGTACCGACACAATTCGATATCCAGTTGTGGTTGCAGTGGCTCTCCGGCTATCTGGATGCGGCACTCAGCATCCTTGATACCGTAGTGCTGGAAGATAAGACCATCGATTTTGAGGCCCTGCTCGCCCAGGCCAAGGCCGAACTCTACGAGCGCCTCAACCCTGAACTGAGGACGGACCTCCTGCGGCAGATTAAAGAAGAACTCCGCACGGAGCTCAAGGAGGACCTTTCCGGACGCCTGACGGCTTTTATCAACGATGAGTTGAAGCCGAATCTGCATGACACCCTTTCCGGGGAGCTGGATCCTTCGCTGCACGAGCGGCTTTACAAGGAGCTTTACGACGCATTGTACAATGCGCTTTATGTCCCCGAGGCAGAAGAGGAAGCGTTTTATCCCATGCTGTAAACGTCTATGAGAAGCATTTCGATTCCACTGCAAATCGCCGGTGGCGGCCTTGCCAGGACGGACGATCCCAAGAAGGCGCTCGACAGCGCCCTTGCACTGTTGATGACCACGCCCCACTTCGGGGCCGCGGCCGATCCGCTTTACGGCTTTGTCTTCAATAACCTGCGCTTTGAGATTTTTAACGAACACGAGGGCGTCATATATAATTCCGCGGGCTCGGACCGGCGTCTGGCGGGGCGGGATGATCTCTATAGCAGGAAGATATCCGGTGCGTCGAGCAACCTCGACACCTTTGCCGCCTCGCTCAAGGAAACGATTGAGATGTATGAGCGGCGGCTTGGCAACGTGTCGGTTTCGATGACCTATATCCGGGAAGAACGCAAAATCTACGTCTCCGTGAAGGGCGTGATTGTGGAAACCGAGACCCCGTATCAGTATTCAACTATCATCAATGTCTGGAAGTAAGCATTATGAAACAGATACTATTTGAAACACGCCAGAAAGCCGAGGAATTGCTGCGGGAATCCCTGTCCGTATGGCGTCAGAGCGACCAGGCGGATGCCCTTGAAGGCATCGAGAAAGACCCCGTCTTCTCCCTGCTGATGATGGCGCTTGCCTACCAGTCCAACGAACTGGACGATGAGTTGGAGCGCCTGAAGGCGGAAGTGCTGGAGGATTTTGCCCGGAGCCTGATTCCTTATGAAATGGGACATGCCACCCCGGCTTCGGCCGTCGTGGAAACGGCCCTGCAGGAGGATGTTCCCGAGATGACGCTGAACGAAGGCAATTTCTTTAAATTGTCGGGCCAGCCGTTTATTCCGCTGCTGGGGACGCGCGTACTGAATGCCACCGTCCGTTCGGTGGTCCGGCTGGACGGCCGCAGGTGGAAGGTGTCGCTTGCTTTCAGGCAGCCGGTCTCCGATCTGTCCCTTTTCGCCTTCGCCATCAAGAATGTCAACTTCGGGAACCTTGCCGTGTCGGTCAAGGGAAAACTGCTGCCGCTCATCAAGCCCTGGCATTATTCCGAGCTACCCCTCGTCCCGAGTTTCTCCCTGGAATCAATGACTTGCAACCAAGGCCAGATGGCAAGTTTTGCGACCCTTCCGCTGGATTTGTTCGCCCGGCAGAATGTCAGGATGTTTATCATCGAGCGGCATCAGCCGCTGCAATTCATGCCGGTCGAAGTCGATCAGATTGACCTGGTCTTCGAGTTTACGGGGATTTCCGAGAATTTCAGTTTTGACAAGAGCAGCATCGCCCTGAATCCCGTCGTTCTGGTCAACGCCCAGTTGGGGGAGGCGACCCTTTCTTCGGCCGCTCCGGTAGCGAGGATTGCCGGTGGCGGGGAGCCCGCCGACGACAAAGCCCTCACATCCCGGTTCTTCATGCACTTGATCCGCCCGATGGAGGGCCAGCTTTACGGCGACACGGACCTGGTCGTCAGGGGTGTGTCCGGAGACCGCTTCAACCAGGGCAGCCTGATAAAATTGCTGGATTGCCTTTTGTCCAAATACCGCTCCGATTTCTATGCTTTCCTGGGCTTGAAGGACATCACGGCCGACAATGCCCTGTTCCAAATAGAGACGGCACTCACGCGGCTCCGGCAAGAGAGTACCCGGGATGTGCTGCAAAGCGTCTCCGGGGTATATCTGTTGCCGCGGAATCTGTCCCGGATGCAGGACAAGGACTTCAGTCTCAACGTGCGTTACATGACCACGGCGGGCGCGGCCGTTAATTCCCTGCTCGGGGCCGACTGCGTTTTCGACGCCCCGTCCGGCTTCTTGTCTTCCGCCACCCGTAATATTTCCATCCCCATTCCCGGGACGGACGAGGTGCGGGACGACAGTGCTCTCAATATCCTTGCACGCTATTATATGACGACCGGAGACCGGATTGTCACGATGGCGGATATCAAGATATTCTGCTATAAGGAGCTGCTCTTGCGCTACGGCATCGGAAGCGATCTGGTGCGGAGACTGCGGGTCAACCGGCGACTGCAACGGGAGAGTACCGGCTGCGGTTATGAGATTGTCGCCGAGATTACGCTGGAGGGAAGCTCTTTTGTCAACCGGAGCTTTGCTGACAAGGTGCCAATGGCCGAGACGCTGCTGGCGCAGATGATCGCGGTCCGGAGCGCCAATATTTATCCCGTTCGAATCAATATAACTATAGAATAAGCATATGGAAGATTTCTTTCTGGACATTGTTTACAAAAACAAGAAGGTCCGCTTCAAGGTTGTCAATCCCGAGGCGCCCCTCAGTATGCTGATGACCAACCTCCGTCACGCCATCGGCAGTGACGGCCGGCTGATCTTCGACTTCCCGTCCATCGACGGGACGGGTGCGCCGCTGGATTATTTCTTCGGAAAAGAAGACCCTGATGTGCACGAAGTGCGCGTGCTGCGTCCCCGTATCGGGCGGACGGACCAGACCCTGGCCGATTATAATGTGGGCAACGGGGATACCCTGTTCCTCGTGCCGGATCCTTTCCCGGGTTAGTGGATGATGCTGAGCAGTAGTTTCATACCGGAACAGCTCAGCGGGCGCAACCGCCGCCTGCTGAAGGAGTGGCGCCTGCTGGAGGATCGCTTCAGCGGACGGCAGGACGTGGACGTGTCGGTACAGGAATGCAATGCCGCCGGCCTTCCCATCCGTTACCGGGTGGACTACCGCATCCGCAGCATCTGCGGCGTGGAGAATGTGGAACGGCTTGGCGAGCCCGGTGTGGAAAATCCGCCGATTTTTGCCGGCACGTTCCGGATGGATATCGTGTTGCCCCCGAATTATCCCTGCGTGGATGGGGCCCCGGTGTTCCGCTTCCGAACGCGGGACGAGGAAGGGAAACCGGTTCCGCATCCCTGGCATCCGAACATCCGCTGGTTCGGGGAAATGGCCGGCCGCGTCTGCCTTAACCAGGACGATACCTATACTGATCTGGCCTGGGGCGTAGACCGGATTGCGGGTTACCTTCGCTACGAGATCTATCATGCCGTGTCGGAGCCCCCGTATCCCGAAGACATGCAAGTGGCCGCCTGGGTGATCCGCCAGGGCGAGCCCCATGAATGGATATATTTTGAACAAGAATGATGATGAAGCGAATACTGATGCGAAAACTGTTTCTCATACTGCCGGTCCTGTGCCTCGTGGCAGGTCCGGCAAAGGCCCAGACCGTCAAGGAAATTACGGTGAGCAGCGGTG
>CAMUZW010000018.1 GCA_947165305.1 uncultured Bacteroidales bacterium | reverse complement strand
ATCTGGAATACGCCTTGTGAAGGCACTGAATTCGCCGACCATATGGAGGCCTATCTTCTCTCCATCGGCATTTCAAAGTCCACAATCGATCAGTTCCGCAGCGAAATGCTGGAATAAATTCCGTTTTGAATAACCAACTCATTTCATCGATATGAAATCACTCAAGTATTTATTTCTTACCGTCCTTCCGCTCCTTGCGATGGCTTCCTGCAAGCCTGAGGAGAATGAAATCCTGAATCCCAAGGGCACTCCGGTGCAGTTTACGCTTTCCGGCGACAAAGCTTTTAGCGAAGACGCCACTGCGACTGTCAAGGTAATTGCATCCGCCCCCGTACCGGCTGACGTTACCATCCCGCTTGCCTTGGGCGAAGGGGCTACGGTTACCGCAGACATGGTCTTGTTCCCTACACTGACGATTCTGAAGGGCCAGACAGAGGCCTCCGGGCAACTCTCTCTTGACTTGTCGGCACTGTCTCCGGGTAGGACCTACAAAGTTGTTGTCAAGGCGACGCTCTCCGGCGTCGATCTTGCCCAGACACTGACGTTGAGTTATACGACGGAAGAGGCCTCTCCCGTGAACATCGTCATCGACGGCGACGCTGCCGACTGGGATGAACTCGATCCCAAGGATGTCGTGACGATCGAAGGTTCACCGTCTGCCGAAAAGACCGGCCTGGTAAGCGCCATGGTCTATTACGCCGACAAACTCTATCTGCTGCTGGAACTCTCCAATGAAGCGCTCGCTCAGTCCAAGATCCGCTTCCATCTCTATTTCAACAGCAATTTTGACTCAGCTGGCGGCTATTCCGATAAATGGGGCGACCTGGATATCGACTATGCGACCGAAGGCAAGATTGCCGAAAGCGGCAATTTTGTAGAGTACAGTTCTCCGCTTTATAAAACGAATCCGGGAACCGTTTGGGGAACGGAGCCGACGGGTTACACTCCTGTCTTCAAGAGCGCCGGCAGTGGCATTCTCTATGAATTAAGCATGGACTACACCGACTTCCCCGGAGGCCTGGCCGACGTGTTCTCCCTTGGGCTCGACATTGCCAACGATACTTATGATTGCACCGGATTCCTGCCCAACAAGGGTGCCAATCCCGAGAAAGCCGTCATCAAGAAGGCCGGCTACACGAAGGTGGGTGGCATCACAATCGACGGTGATATGAAGGACTGGGCCGCCATCGAAGGCCTCAGCGATCCGGAAAGCTATCTTCAGGCCTTCAAGGTCACCTATGACGATGACTACATCTATTTCTACAACAAACGGAACTGGAATGATGCCCTGTGGGGTGTTGAAGCAGGGTATTACTACTTCTGCCTGGATCTGGACAATAATGCGTCTACGACCCTTGAGGGCGGTGCGAACGGCAATGAAATCCCCGGTTTGGATGCATGGATGTTTGTATACCCGTTCCTGGGATCTGCGGGAGCTCCGGAATTTGGCAAGGCCGATCTGTCAGGTGACGGATACCCTGAGAACTGTTTCAAGAACTTGATCTGCGAAGGCAGGTTCAATGAAGCCAAGACATACATCGAAACGGAAATGCGGGTTCCCCGGGCCGACATGGGAGTGAACAAGGGAGTCATTAAGTGCTTCAGCTGGGGCAACAAGAGTGCCTCGAACCTCAAGTCCACCCCGCTCACCATCACCATCGAGAAATAGCTATCCCTATAATGGATCAATATCTGGATATTCTCCGTCACTTTGCCCTCGAGGGCAAGGTGACGGAGATTAAGCCACTCGGAAACGGCTTGATCAACGATACGCTCCTCGTACGCACCGACGGAGCTGACAATTATGTCCTGCAGCGCATCAACAACGCCATCTTCCAGGATGTCGACCTGCTGCAGCACAACATCGACTGCGTCACGCGCCATATCCGCGGCAAACTCATTGAAGCGGGCGAGACCGACATCAACCGCAAGGTCCTCCGCTTCCTCCCCTGCCCCGAGACCGGGAAATCCTACTGGACCGACGGAGAGGCCTACTGGCGGGTTTCGGTGTTTATCAAGGACGCCTATACGTACGAACTCGTCAATCCGGAGTATTCCCGCTATGCCGGGTTTGCGTTCGGGCAGTTCGAAGCCATGCTGTCGGATATTCCAGACACCCTTGGCGAGACGATTCCGGATTTCCACAACATGGAACTCCGCGCCCGGCAGCTCCGGGAGGCCGTGGCCGCCGACAAGGCGGGCCGGATGGCCGACCCCGAAGTGCAGGCCCTCGTCGCTGAGATCCAGGAGCACGAGGAGGAGATGTGCAAGGCGGAGCGGATGCACCGCGAGGGAATCCTTCCCAAGCGGATCTGCCACTGCGACACAAAGGTCAACAACATGCTCTTTGACGACAAAGGCAACATCCTGTGCGTGATCGACCTCGACACCGTGATGCCTTCCTTCGTGTTCTCGGACTTCGGAGACTTCCTCCGGACGGCCGCCAACCCGGTCGCCGAGGACTCCCCAGAACTGGACAAGGTCGACTTCCGGATGGATATCTTCGAGGCCTTCGCCTCCGGATATCTGGAGGGTGCGGGCAGCTTCCTGACCCCCGTCGAGAAGGAGAACCTGCCTTATGCCGCCTGTCTGTTCCCTTACATGCAGGCTGTACGTTTCCTCGCGGACTATATCAACGGCGATACGTACTACAAGATCCGCTATCCGGAGCACAACCTCGTCCGGACCCGCAACCAGATGGCCCTCTACCGCTCTGCCGTCTCCAAGATGGCGCAGATGGCGGAAATCATCCGGAACGCCTGATAAACCTATACCTTGGTATGATGAGACCGCAGGAATTTTCGTCCTGCGGTCTTTGTGTATCTTTCGCGCGATGCATAACCAACTGTATTTCAATATTTTACACAAAAGCCTCTACGCCAAAAGTACCAGAGGCTTTTACACAAGTTACTGATTTATAGAACATTATACATCGCGGGTCCAATTGTTTTCAGGGCGCAGGTGCTGTTCTCGGACCAATTCTCGGGCATTTTTCAAGGCATTTATACAGGTTAAGCGAAGATTTTTCCACAATTTTTTGTATCTTGCGCTGATTTTAAATTCATCCCTCATTTATGAAACGAACCCTAATCCTTGCCGCCGCCATGCTGATGGTGGCGTCGTTTTCTGTGCGCGCACAGAACGTCCAGCTCCATTACGATTTCGGGAAACTCCTGTACCAGAAGGAGGGCAAAAGCCTCGAAACCCGTCCGGAACTCACCACGACCGTCGAGATGTTCCGCCCCGACAGATGGGGAAGCACTTTCTTCTTCGTCGACATGAACTACGGACGGTATCTGCTGGAGCCCGAAAGAAGACTCGGCGGCGTGCTCGGAGCCTACTGGGAAATCTCCCGGGAACTGAAATTCTGGAAAGCGCCGGTCTCCATCCACGTCGAGTACAACGGCGGTCTCGACATGCAGCCCAGCAACACCATCTACAACGACGCATGGCTGGGCGGTGTCACGTATTCGTATGCCAACAAGGATTTCAGCAAGACCTTCTCCATTTCCGCGATGTACAAGGCCATTCCGCGCAACCCTTCTCCCCACAACTTCCAGTTGACGGGCGTCTGGAACCTGTGGTTTGCCAACGGAGCCATCCTGCTGAGCGGTTTTATCGACTTCTGGAGAGAGAAAAGGGACTGGCAGGGAACTGAGTTCATCCTGCTCTCGGAGCCCCAGCTCTGGTATAATTTCAATTCGATCAAGGGCCTGGAGGATTTCAACTTCAGCATCGGCACCGAGGTCGAAATCTCCAACAACTTCGTCGGAAAGGGATTCTACGCCGTCCCTACCCTCGCCGTCAAGTGGACTTTTAAGTAGGCCTGATCCGGCGGGACAGACGGGCGCAGAGGCCGGGGAAAAGACGTTTGATCCAGACCATCACAAGTTCTTTTCCGCCGACGAGCACTTCCCGTCGTCCGCGGCGGATGGCCTTTACGATCTTCCCGGCCGCCTTCTCCGGCGTAATCCCTCCTTCCTGGCCGGGATCCAGCCTGCCGTGACGCTCCCCGCCCTTGTCGAGAGCGTAGAAAGAAATATTCGTCCGGACACGGCCCGGGCAGACCAGGGTCACGCGGATACCCTTGTCATAATATTCAGCCTGCAGGGTCTCGAAGAAACCGTATAAGGCAAATTTGGAAGAACTGTACCCGCAGCGCAGCGGAAATCCGAAACGGCCGGCGATCGAGGTCGTCACGGCGACGTGCCCGCCCCCTCGCGCCACCATCCGCGGCAGCACTTCCTTCGCCATCGCTGCCGGGGCGAAGTAATTGATTTCCATGAGCTCCCGCACCATCTCCATGGATGTATCCTCCACCGTCGTCCGCTGGCTCACGCCGGCGTTCAGGAAGAGGATGTCGATGCCGCCGGAGCGCTCCCACGCTTCCCGGCATAGCGCCGGAATCCCGTCCGGGTTCCGCAGGTCGTAAGGGAGAAGGATCACGTCCTTCGCACCGGCTTCCCGGCAGCGAACCGCTACGCCTTCCAGCCGCTCGCGGGAAGAAGAGGTCAACAGCAGGGCCGCCCCTTCCGAGGCGTACCGGAGGGCGCATGCTTCTCCGATTCCGGACGAAGCGCCTGTGATCCAGACGGTCGCCATTGCTATTCAGGACGGATTTTTTCGCGGGAGACGAGCCCCATCATCCGGAAGAGGAATTTCGGAAGAGGCTTGCGGCGATCGCGTTTCTTCATGTCGATAAACCAGCCCAGCTTCCCGACCACGGGAATCCTGTGGGTCTCGACGAGCTCGATCAGCGTGCCGTCCGGGTCCTCCGTGTAGGTGAAATGGCCGGATGCCTCTCCCATGTCGAAGGTGGTGTCGCCCGGGCAGCTGTCTACGGTAAACGGATAGCCTTTCTCCGCGCAATAGGCGCCGAAGGCCTTCATCCCGCAGACATCATAGCAGATCTGGATGAAGCCGGGGTCGCCCCAGTAGCGTCCTTCGAAGATTTTGCGGGGCGTGCGGTCCAGGGCCTGGACAAGCTCGACGGTATCGGGGCCGAGGAGCTCCGAGAAAGCGCCTGTGCGCGGCCTGGAAACGCCGAGCAGCACCCGGCGGAAACGGCCTTCGGTTCCGGGCAGGATGCCCCAGTCATCGAACTTGCCGGTCACATCGTAACGGACGGTGTCGTAGCCGAGGATATCACGGTAGAAGGCGATGGACTTGTCCATGTCGGTCACGCCGACCAGGGCGCCGCCGATACCGCCGGTGAGTTTCCCCTGGGGAATAAACATATAGTCGCTCTGGACGACCTGGAAACAGTTTCCGTAGAGATCCTTGATGTAGAAGCACGGCGTCCCGTCCGGCAGGACGGAGGGCTTTCCGACGGCTTCCCACTGCGCCGAAAGCTGACGGTAGCAGGCCTCGACGTCGGTGCAGTTGACCTTGGCGGCAAAGACGCCCAGGTCGCCGGCCGCCGCCTCGAAGGCGGGCGGGCAGGGTTTCCGCTCGGAATATTGCCAGATCTCGAATCCGCCGCCGCCCTGCAGGTTGACGGCGATGCAGGCATGCCTTTTCTGGGGGACACCCCCGGTATAGCGAAGCATCCGCTCCGCGACTGTATCATCTTCAAGAATCCGAACATCCGCGCCGAACATCTTGATCACCCAGTTCCAGGTCTTCCTGAAACTCTCCGTCCCCAGGCCGACCTGTTGGATGCCGGAAATAAAAAAATTGTTCATATCTTCTGCCTCAATCCTTTGAGGGCACAAAGATACGAACAATTTTTAAGAAACGATCAGGAAGAAGCACTAATACATGTAGTGCATCTTGCTGTTGTTGCGCCAGCCGGCGTCGGACTTGTAGTCGCAGAAGAAGACGACGATATCGGCGTCGGACTTGTACTGCACGAAGTAAATCTTCTTCTTGGCGTCGCTCTTGTAATTGACGAAGTGCCAGAGGCCCTTGTTGCCGTCAGCGTCGGACTTGTACTGGCATTTGTAAACGACGAGGTCGGCGTCACTCTTGTAGTTGGTGACATAGACCTTGACGTCGGCGTCGGATTTGTACTGCACCGCAAAGACCGTCTGGGCCGAGGCGGCGACAGCACCGAAGAGTGCAAGGCAGAGGACGATGATGAGCTTTTTCATATTACATGCGATTTGATTTCCGGGATAAATATAAGCAAGAAAAATGCCTTTGTCAAGCATTTGGCCGTTTATTCACATAATATTCATGCACGAGGCTCCGGTAACCGAGCGTTTTGAGATCATGATAGCGTGTCCGGTAGTTGGCCTTTGTGTGCCGGCCGGTACCGAGATAGCGGATATACTGCTGCAGATAGCGGTCGATCTCCCGCAGCCCTTCCGTCCGGTTGATGACCGGGAAGAACCACCGCGACCAGGTCAGCGCATCCGGGTCGTCGTCTTCGAAGAACTTGCCCATGAAGATACGGATGAGCCCCTTCATCGCCCTTTCGGGCCCGAAGTCCTTCCGGATACGCCAGCGCTGCAGCGCGCGGGCAGCCCGGCGGATCTTGCCCTTCATCTTGCGCCGCGTCGCCTCCGAAATGTCGATGGCAGACCCCAGGCATTTGAAACCGAGGAAGTCGAACGGCTCATCGGGGGCGTAAATCCGTTCTTTGGAGGGGTTGACCGCCAGCCGGTACTTCGACAGGAAGTCCAGCAGCGTTGATTTGTATGTCTCCAGGGTGTCACGGTCGGGCGCGAAGAGGATGATGTCGTCCGAATAACGGGCATAGATAACGCCGGCATCGGCGAAATACCGGTCCACCTCCATCAGGTAGACGTCCGCCAGGAAGGGGGCCGTCGGCGTTCCGGCCATCACGCCGCGGCTGCCGTCGGCCAGCATCCGCTCAAAGAACCGGTACAGAGCCGGATCATCCGCCAGCAGATTCCGCAGGATGGGCAGCAGGACCGGAATGGAGATGGAGTTGAAATAATCGTGGATGTCCAGTTTGTAGGCCCACATCCGCCGGCCGCGGAGCGCCTTCCGGAGACGGAAGATGGCATCGCTGGCCTTCACGCCCCGGCGGAAGGAGTAGCAGTTGGGAGCGAAACGGTCGTCGTAGCGGTATAGCAGGTAGGACATCAGCTTCAGGACGCGGGTATCGTCGGGCGGGAAGCTGTATACGGTCCGCTTCTTCGACGTCCCCATCTTGTTGATCAGACGGCATTCCGGAATACCGGGCGCATCCCCGCGCAGGAATGCCTCCACGATGCTCCGGTATTTCTCCTCTGCCACAAAGGCGTCGGCATCCTGGAAGAGATTCCAGGTAAAACGGCCCTTCATCAGGCGATGCGCGAGGAATTCCTCCCATACCGCCTGGCACGCAAGCTGCCCGAGAATGCCTTCCATGGTAAAAAAGGAAAAAGGGGAAAGATTTTGAATCGGCAAAATTGCCGATCACGGGACGGGTACATTGTCCGGCCGCCTGCAAGGCACGATGAGAGACAATGCTGCGTCCTTCGCAGGCGCAGTCAGGGCTGCATCCCCTTTTTCCGGTAGGGATTAATGCAGAAATCTGCGGAGCCGGCTGATCACGTAGCCGCGCTCGTTGGGCATCTGCGTGTAGAAGTTGATGTACGGGAGCCCCAGTTTCTTGGCGTACATTCTGGCAATCAGGTATTTGACGCCGGAATAATGGCTGTGGCCCTTTCCGAGCATCACGACGGCCTTCGGCGTTTCACCCTGATACAGGACGAAGGTGTAAGGCTGGCCCCATTCGGCTTTATAAACCTGGTTGGGACGGGTCCTGTAGAGCTTGAAGTAATCGGAGGCGTGGCCGGCGAGCTGCGTCACGGGGACATCCTCGCGGATGCCGTAAGAGTAGCATTCCGCCTGGATGATATCGCGGAAATAGGCCCGCCATTCGGCATCGGATTTTTCGCGCACGGGGGCGGTGTATTGCGGGGTGACGCGCTGGGTGGCCGTGGTACGGGAAGGTGTCTGGCCGGAGACGGGCGCGCCGTTGTTGGCGGCGGCGTTCTTGATCTGGTTGATGGCATCTGTGAGGTTATTGCCGAGCACCTTGCCCAAAAGATTAGAAAGAAGTCCCATGATATGAATGATTTAGTCCCGTAAAGATACTAATATTTAGCAAAATGTAAAAATCCACAGTGTCTGTTTCAGAAACTGAGGATTTTTACAAAATATAGCACATTTCAATGGATTCCGTTTAATTTTTTAAGGAGAATTTGTCATTATTGCTTATATTTGTAAGCTATTTAACAAAACGCGATGAAAGGAAAGTGGAGCGCATATCTGGCGGCAGTGGGTACGATCACCCTCTGGGGGATGTCGTATATCTGGTCTGACCGTCTGCTGGATCTGAAGATTCCGGTCGAATTCTTCGTCCCGGTCCGGACTCTGCTGGCGGGCATCCTGCTCTTCATCCTCAACAAGATTGCCCAGTACGACATGCGCATCCGCCGGAAGGACTGGCTGAAGTACCTCCTGCTGGCCCTCTGCATGCCCTTCATTTATTTCGTCGCCGAGACCTACGGACTGCAGTTTACCGATTCGCCTACCATTACGTCGCTCATCATCGCGACCAATCCCCTGTTTGCGATGATGGTGGGCCTGCTGATTTTCAAGGAGAAATTCTCCCCGGTCAACATCCTGGGTGTTTTTGTCACGCTAGGCGGCCTCTGGCTGGTCACCTATACGCGGACGGAGCCCGGACCGATGTTCTATTGGGGCATCCTGATTCTGTTTATCGCCGTCATGGCGGAAGTCAGCCAGATCGCGTTCACAAAGTCGCTTTCCGACACATACGCCCCTTCCGTCATCGTAATGTACCAGTTCCTCTTCGGCGCCGTGTTCTTCCTGCCGCTGTTCCTGACGAAGGGCATCGCACAGTTCGACGCAGCGCTGTACCTGAGCTGGAAGGTCCTGTACCCGACCCTGTCGCTGGCCCTGCTATGCTCTGCCACGGCATTCACCATCTGGGCCTATGCCATCAAGCATCTCGGCGTGGCGCATACGAGCGTCTTCCTGGCCGTATGCCCGCTGCTGACCGCCATCCTCGCCTTCCTCTTCGCGGACGAACGGCTGACGGCGCTGCAGTGGGGCGGAATGGCGATCGCAATGGCCGGCATCTACCTTACCCAAAGGGTTACTGAAAAGAAAAACTAACGCATTTATGGATCTTCATATCACATCCGAAACCGCCCGCCTCCGGGAAGTCGTCCTGGGATGGCCGTATTCAAACGGTCCTACACCCCGGCTTCAGGACACATTCGACAGCAAGTCGTACGAATCCGTACTGAACGGCGTCTACCCTTCCGAGGAGGACATTGTCCACGAGATGTCCGCCTTCGAAGCCGTCCTCAAGAAATACGACGTCAAGGTGTACCGGCCCGAACACGTGGCCGACTGCAACCAGGTCTTCTCGCGGGACGTGGGTTTTGTCATTGACGACAAAATCATCGTCTCCAACATCATTCCCGACCGGCAGGAAGAGATCGACGCCTACGAGAACATCTACCGGCAGATCCACTACAAGCAGATTTACAACCTTCCGGAGGCCGTGCACGTGGAGGGCGGAGACGTCATTCTCTACAAAGACATCATCTTCCTCGGGCAGTATGCCTTTGAAGACTATCCCGAAGTCAAGACGGCCCGGACCAACCGCCTGGCGCTGGACTATCTCCGGATGATCTTCCCCGGCAAGACCATCATTCCGCTGAACCTCCGAAAGAGCGACACGGACCCCTATGAAGGTATCCTGCACCTCGACTGCACCTTCATGCCGGTGGGCCGCAACAAGGCCATCATCTACCGCAAGGGGTTCCTCAACCCGCGCGATGCGGACCATCTCATCAACATGTTCGGCCAAGAGAATGTCTTTGAGCTGACCACCGAAGAGATGTATTATATGAATTCGAACGTGTTCTCCATTTCGGAGGATGTCGTCGTGACCGAAGAGCATTTCACCCGGCTCAACGACCACCTGCGGAATGTCTGGGGCATGACGGTCGAGACGGTGCCCTACCGGGAGATTTCGAAAATGGGCGGCCTGCTGCGCTGCTCCACGCTGCCCCTGAGACGTGATTAGAATGAAAAAACTGGCAATGGTGGCCTTCGGCGGGAATGCCCTGCTGCGGGCCGGAGAAAAAGGGACCTTCGAGGAGCAGCTGGCCAACGTCGAGCGGACGTGCGCGCAGCTTTGTCACCTCGTTGCAAGAGGGTATGACATTGTAATCGGACATGGCAACGGCCCCCAGGTGGGGAACGGCCTGCTGAGGCAGGAGGCCGGGAAGAAGGTCTTCGGCCTGGAGGCGATGCCGATGGATTTCTGCGGCGCCGAGACGCAGGGCTCGATCGCCTATCTGATCGAGACCGGCATGGAGCATGTACTCCGCCGCGCGGGACTTGCACGCCCCGTCGTCTCGCTCGTGACGCGCGTGGAGGTACCCGCGGATGACCCGGGATTCCAGAATCCCACGAAGCCCGTAGGGCCGTATTATATGGAGCCCGGGAAGGACGGAGCGACGTACCGCCAGGACCCTGCGGGAAGGGGCTGGCGGAAGGTGGTCGCCTCCCCCAGGCCGGTCAGCATCCGGAACATCGACCTCGTCGAGCGCCTCGCCCGGGAAGGATATATCGTCGTCACCGTGGGCGGAGGCGGCATTCCGGTGGTGAAGGATGCGGAAGGATTCCACGGCGTCGAAGCCGTCATCGACAAAGACCTCGCCAGTGCGCTGGCCGCCGTCACGATGAAGGCGGACGAATTCTACATCCTGACCG
Organism: uncultured Bacteroidales bacterium; assembly: GCA_947165305.1. GTDB lineage: Bacteria > Bacteroidota > Bacteroidia > Bacteroidales > UBA932 > Cryptobacteroides. Next base: position 13,889 of record CAMUZW010000018.1, on the reverse strand, counting down.
ACGTCCCCAAAGTCTACATCCACTTCCACACGCCGGAGCAGCAGGCCCTGGACACGATGACCGTCGCGGAAGCCCGCCGCTACCTCGCAGAGGGCATGTTCGCGGAAGGGTCGATGGCCCCGAAAGTCCGCGCCGGCATCTATTTCGTCGAGAATGGCGGCGGACAGTGTGTCATTACCGAGGCGTCGGAGCTTGGCAATTCCGCCTGCGGAACCAGAATTATACCTTAAAAACATCACGATATGGCATTCAACCTCAGAAACCGCAGCTTCCTCAAGCTGCTGGACTTCACTCCCCGGGAAATCAATTTCTTCCTCGACCTGGCCGCCGACCTCAAGAAGGCAAAATATACCGGCACCGAGCAGCCGCACCTCAAGGGCAAGAATATCGCCCTGATCTTTGAGAAAACCTCGACCCGTACCCGCTGCGCCTTCGAGGTAGCCGCCCATGACCAGGGTGCACACGTTACCTATCTCGGCCCGACGGGCTCGCAGATCGGCATCAAGGAGTCGATGAAAGACACCGCCCGGGTGCTCGGACGCATGTATGACGGCATCGAATACCGCGGCTTCGCGCAGAAGACCGTGGAGGAGCTGGCGGAATATTCCGGCGTTCCCGTGTGGAACGGCCTCACCAACGAATTCCATCCGACGCAGATTCTGGCAGACTTCCTGACGATGCGGGAGCATGCCGGGAAGCCTCTGCAGGAGGTTACCTATGCTTACCTCGGCGACGCCCGCTTCAACATGGGGAATTCGCTGCTGGTCGGAGGTGCCAAGATGGGCATGGACGTCCGGATCGTGGCCCCGAAGGCCCTGCAGCCCGCCGCGGAGCTGGTCGCCGAATGCCGCCGGATCGCTGAGGAGACCGGCGCCCGGATCACCGTCACCGATGATGTCGACGCCGGCGTTAAAGGCTGTGATTTCATTTATACGGATGTATGGGTCTCGATGGGTGAGCCCGACGAGGTCTGGAAGGAGCGCATCGCCCTCCTGAAGCCCTACCAGGTCAACGCCTCCCTGATGGCCCGCACCGGCAATCCGTCCTGCAAGTTCATGCACTGCCTGCCCGCCTACCACAACCTCGAAACCAAGGTCGGCCGGGATGTCCACGAGAAATTCGGCATGGACGGCGTCGAGGTCACCGAGGATGTGTTCGAGGGACCGAACAGCATCGTCTTCGACGAGGCCGAGAACCGGATGCACACCATCAAGGCCGTGATGGTCGCCACCCTCGGAGACTAACCGTTTTTTTCGTATCTTTGCGGACGGATGTTCCGCAGGGTTATCATATCGCTTCTGGCGACGCTTCTTGCTGCCACTCCGCTCATTGCGGAGACGGCAGAGAAGGTGGATCCCAGGGAGCTCAAGAAAAAGACGGTCAAGACCGCCCGCAAGGTCGACAGTTTCCTCCAAAAGCGGCAGGCGCGCCAGAATACTGACACGGACTACATTTTCCGCCCGCAGGAAAGATGGCTGATCAGGACCAGGGGCGATATATCGCAGTCCCTGATCAAGTTCAGGAGCATTCTGACCGAAGATAATCAGGGCTACTATTTCGACCTTCACTCCAAACCCAGGTACAAGCAGCACTTCGGCTTCGGCTACCGGGGTATCGTCCTGGGATTCGGCATCGGCTTTACCAAAAAGAAATCAGACATGGAACTTGCCATCAAGTACTATGGCAACCGCTTCGGCGGAGAGGTCACCTTCGGATACCTCGGGTCCCTGATGGGGAAGTTCAATCTTCTGGGATACGAGGCAGACATCCCGGAAGGAGACATGGACTGCAACTATATCCAGATCGGTGCCTATTATGCCTTCAACGGCAACCGGTTCTCGATGCCGGCGGCGATGAACCAGTCCTTCATCCAGCGCAAGAGCGCAGGGAGTCCGCTGGTCACGGCGAACTTCAGATTTGTGCTGTTCGGGATTCAGGAAGATAAAGATGGTGACAGCCTGCTGAATACACGGTCACTGTTCGTCGGCCTCGGCGGCGGATACGGATATAACTGGGTTCCGTCAGACCACTGGCTGCTTCATGTCTCGGCTACGGAAACCCTCGGCGTCTTCGGCAATACAAATTTTAGGTCAACCCTTTTCCCCGGGCAGAGAGTGAAGGCAAACGGCCGCTTTATCCCGCTCGTGACGACGGGAAACATTGCCGTACTGTATTACTATAAAAAAATCTACGGCGGCGCATTCGCCACCGTTGACAATATGTTCATCCCCTCGAAGATCAAAGACAGCAACGATCGCTACAGAATCAGCACGACGCGCATCCAGGGGCATCTGACCGTCGGAGTCCGCTTCTAGTTAAAAGGGCCGTGCACGTTTTGTACTTCTTTCGTGCACGACCCCCTATGTCCAACCCCGGGTCGTTCTCAAAAACGGCCCTTTTTGTGCCTGACTACAAGTTCTCGGCCTCTTCTACGGCCTTGAAGTAGCGGTAGGAGTTGACTTTGAGTTCTCCGACGGCGGGCTCGTCGCAGACGACGATGCCGTTGGGGTGATTCTGCATCCCGGAGAGGGTGCAGTAGTGGCTGATCGGGCCCTCGATGGCGTCCTTGATGGCGCGGGCCTTTTTGCTGCCGAAAGCGAGGATAACGACCTCCTTTGCACTGAGCACGGTAGCGACACCGACCGACATCGCCTGGGCCGGCACCTGCTTCCAGTCGCCGCCGAAGAAGCGGGAGTTGACGATGCGGGTGTCGAGCGTCAGCGTGACGACGCGGGTGCGGGACTGCAGCGAGGAGAAAGGCTCGTTGAAGGCGATATGGCCGTCTTCGCCGACACCGCCGAGGAACAGGTCGAATCCGCCGGCCGCCTCGATGGCTTTCTCGTAGGCCTCGCACTCCGCCACCGGGTCGGAGGCGTTGCCGTTGAGGATATGGATATTCTCGGGCTTCTCGTCGATCTGGTCGAAGAGATACTTGTGCATGAAGCTGTGGTAGCTCTCCGGATGATCCTCGGGCAGGCCTACGTATTCATCCATATTGAAGGAGATCACATTCTTGAAGGAGACTTCACCGGCCTTTACCATGCGGATCAGTTCGGCGTAGGTTTCAATCGGTGTCGAACCGGTGCACAGGCCGATGACAAAGGGTTTGCCGGGCTCCCTGGCGGCTTTCTCGTTGATCTTGGCCGCAATGTGGCGGGCCGCCCAGATGGACGCCTCGGCGGAGGTGTTACGGATAATTACGTTCATTTTATATCAATCAATAGAGTTTCAGGAAGACTTCGATGGCTTGGTATTCGGCCATGCCGAGCTCGTCGTACAGACGGGCCGTATTCTGCGTACGCTCTTCGGCGCGCTGCCAGAACTCCCGCGGGTCGTCTCCCGGGAAGGGAACGATGTCCTTCTGGGAGAGATGGCGGAAGATGGCGTGACGCTTCTTGATCATTTCGTCCGGCGAGAGCGGGACGGCCATATCCACGCGGCCGAGTTCCCATTCCATCCAGGCGCCACGGTAGAGCCAGACGTGCGTCTTGCCAATCCAGGGGGCGCCTTCGCCGCGAAGCTGCTCCAGCGCTTCCAGGGCGGCCTCGGTGCAGACGCGGTGCGTTCCATGCGGGTCAGCAAGGTCACCGGCCATGAAGACCATGTCCGGCTTCAGCTGCTCCAGCAGCGCTTTGATGATGTCGATATCCGCCTGCGTACGGGGCAGTTTCTTGACGCCGCCGGACTCATAGAACGGCAGGTTGAGGAAGTGAGCGTTGGTTTTGTCGTTGAGACCGAAGGAACGGACGGCACCGCGGGCTTCGCTCCGGCGGATGGCACCCTTGATGTCCAGCAGGGCACGGGGCTCCGGCTCGCCGGGAACTTTGCTGTCGACCAGCGCCTTGACTTCGTCGAACTTGTCGGCGAATCCGAGCTGGTACGCGGCATCCATATGCTGGAGCACCACGTCGTCATGCACCGCCACATTGCCGGAAGTCTCATATGCCACGTGGACGTCGTGTCCCTGGCTGACGAGCCGGATGAACGTACCGCCCATCGAGATCACGTCGTCGTCCGGGTGGGGTGAGAAGATCAGGACGGTCTTCGGGAACGGGGCCGCCAGCACGGGCCGTGTGCTGTCGTCGGCATTCGGCTTGCCGCCAGGCCAGCCGGTGATAGTATGCTGTAGGTCGTTGAAGACCTCGATGTTGATCTTGTGATAAGGGCCGTAAAGCTCGATCAGTTCGCCCAGGGAGTTCTCCAGATAATCCTTCTCCGTGAGCTTCAGGATGGGCTTGTGAACGGTCTGGCAGAGCCACACGACCGCCTTGCGGATGAATTTTTTGTTCCATTCGCAGGGACCCACCAGCCAGGGCGCCTCGACGCGGGTGAGCATCGCGGCGGAATTCGTTTCGGCGTAGATGGTCGCATCGTCGTGGAACTGGAGGTAGGAGGCCGGGCAGGACGGGTCGACAGAACCTTCGGCAATGGCCTTGACGGTCGCCGCCTTGCCTTCGCCCCAGGCCATCAGGATGACCTTCCTGGCGCTCAGCATGGTCGCGAGGCCGATGGTGATGGCCGCGGCAGGCGTGTGTGCCATGTCACCGTTGAAGTTCTTCGCCTGGCGTTTCCGGGACTGGTACGAGAGACGGACCGTACGGGTACGGCTCTTCACGGATGAACCGGCCTCGTTGAAACCGAGCTGTCCTTGTTCGCCGACACCGATGACCAGCAGGTCAAGTTCACGGGCGAGTTTGTCATATTCGGCGCAGTATGCGCTGACTTCATCCTGCGGAACCGTGCCGTCGGGGATATGGATGTTCTCCTTCGGGATATCAACCTTGTCCAGCAGGGCTTCGTGCAGGCGGAAATTACGGCTCTGCCGCTCATTCTTCCCGAAAGGATAATACTCGTCGATGGAGACGACTTCGACATTCTTGAAGGAGAGTTCCCCAGCCGCATACTTCTGGGAAAGGATGTTGTACAGCGAAACCGGCGTCCGGCCGGTGGTGAGGCCCAGGCGGAAGGGACGGTCGGTGCATGCCTTGACGGCATCGGCGATGATGTCGGCAATCTGCCGGCTTGCGGCGAGGTCGTCCTCAAAAATCTCTACATTGACTTTTTCGTAGGAATGCAACATTCCTTTGGGGAGGTCCTTCTCGATGAGTCCTCCCTCTTTGGGTAAGTTAAATTTTGTCATAAGTCTCTGTCACTTAATGAGAACGTATCTCCGAGCGAAAGATTTCCCGTTGTGAGGCCTTTCTTTAACCATTTCTTGCGTTGTGCGGCGGTCCCATGCGTGAAGGATTCTTCCACGGCATAGCCCTGTGCCTTCTTCTGGAGGTAATCATCGCCGATCTTGTCGGCGCAGTTGATAGCCTCGTCAAGGTCACCGTCCTCCAGGGAACCGAACATCTGTTTCTCGTAGTATCCCCAGACGCCGGCATAGAAATCGGCCTGGAGCTCGATCCGTACGCTGATCTTGTTGGCCTGGGCTTCGCTGACGCGGCTCATCTTCTGATGGGCCTGTCCGAGGGTGCCGAGCAGGTTCTGGACGTGGTGGCCGACTTCGTGGGCGATGACATACGCATAGGCGAAATCACCGTCTGCGCCCAGGGAGCGTTTCATCGATGTGAAAAAGCTCAGGTCGATATAGAGTTTCTCGTCAGCTGAGCAGTAGAAGGGGCCCATCGCCGCCTGTCCCTGGCCGCAGCTGGTGCTGGTCGAACCCGAGTAGAGAACCAGGGTGGGATTCCGGTACTGGCCGAGGCCGTGCTGTTGGAAATAAGCCGTCCAGATATCCTCCGTGCTGGCAAGGATAATTTTGGAGAAGCGGGCGAGTTCCTGCTCTTCCGCGGTAAACTGGGTTTCGTCTCCGCCTCCGGAAACGACCTCTGTACCGCCCATGCTGGATACGTTATTGATGACATCGCCGATGTTGCCGCCCATCAGAAGGGTGATGATGCCGACGATGATCACGCCGCCGATTCCGAGGCCGCCGGCAATCTTGCCGCCCGAACCCCTGCGGTCTTCTACGTTGCTGCTTTCGCGTCTTCCGTCAAGTCTCATAAGGTAAAGGATTTTTGCATCTACAAAAATAAATTTTTTCGCTGAATTCCGCAAGACCCGCAACGGGAAGGCCGTACACAAAAAGGACCGTTTTTGAGAACAACCCGGGGTCTGGACATAGGGGTCGTGCACGAAAGAGGTATAAAACGTGCACGGCCTCCGTTATTTCTTCCGTACAATCCTCCACCCCACCAGGGCGACGAGGGATCTCACGCGCGGAGAACGCAGTTTTGGACGATCAGCGCTCATCTTCGGGCAAGAGTTTCAAGACCAGATATTCGGAACGGGTCCCGATGCGGAAACGCGGTCCCCACAGGCCGAGTCCCGAACTTACGTAGTACCGCGTATCCCCTCTGCGGTGATGCCCCCAGGATTTCTCGTAAAGGGCGTCCGTCACCCAAGAAAGGGGCCAGACCTGACCGCGGTGCGTGTGGCCGCTGAACTGGAAGTCGATCCCGGCCGCCTCCGCTTCTTCCAGCCGGTAAGGCTGGTGATCGAGCAGAATGGTAAACGTACTGTCGGCGGAAGGTACAAGCGCGGCCAGCGGCTGACGGTGCGGATTGGTCCTGTCGTCGCGGCCAACGACGGTCACCCCGCGGAAATGTACAAGCGAATCCCGCAGCAGGGTAATCCCGGCGTCATGGAGGAACCGTTCCGCCGCCGCCCTGTCGCTGTAGTACTCATGGTTGCCGAGGACCGAGATGACCGGTGCGGTAAGGCGGCGGAATTCCCCGGCATAATCCTCCTCCAGCAGCGGACGGACGCTCCGGTCGACGATGTCCCCGCCGAAGAGGATCAGGTCCGGCTGTTCGGAATTGATCAGATCCACCCAGCGGGCGAATTCCCGGGAGGAATTGTGATAGCCGAGATGGAGGTCGCTGGCCAGGACGATGGTCAGTGGCTGCTCCAGCGGCTTGTCGGTACGGATGGTAAGGGTCTCGCGGTATTTGTGCGAATAGTGGATCCGTCCGGCAATCAGCACGGCTGCAACGGCCAGCAGAATCCCTCCGCCGACGGCCGCATTCCCCTTCAGCAATCCTCGCGGAAGAATCCGGCAGAGCGAGAGGATATCCGCCAGCAGGAAGACCAGCAGCAGGTACAGCATCGCGATCCACCACGTGTGTCCGATGACATAGAGTGCGCGGGCCGCCCCGAGCGGGACTTTCTCCGTAAGGAAGAAGCCCGCAAAAGCGAGCCCCATCCAGAAGATATACAAACCGGTGACGGAGAGTTTAATCCCCCACCCTCCCGGTGTAATGCGCCAGAGATGCCAGGCTACATAGCCCGCCGCAGCCAGCGCCAGAAAAAAGACGGCTATGAACCCGTACCGGTACATCTACCCGTGAATCATCACGGTGAGGCCGGCCATGACGACGGACACCATCGACATGAGCTTGATCAGGATGTTGAGCGACGGGCCGGAGGTATCCTTGAACGGATCGCCCACGGTGTCGCCGACGACGGTGGCATGATGGCTGTTGGAGCCCTTGCCGCCGAAGTTGCCTTCTTCGACATACTTCTTGGCATTGTCCCAGGCACCGCCGGAGTTGGCGAGGAACACGGCGAGGACGAAACCTGCGCCGAGGCCGCCGGCGAGGAGGCCGATGACGCCCGCAGGACCGAGAATGATACCCACAAGCATCGGAACGATGATCGCCAGAAGCGACGGGAAGATCATCTCGTGCTGGGCCGCCTTCGTGGAGATGCGGACGCAGCTCGTATAATCCGGACGCTGCTTGCCTTCGAGAATACCCGCAATCTCGCGGAACTGGCGACGGACTTCGACCACCATCTTCTGGGCGGCGCGGCCGACGGCATTCATCGTGAGGCCGCAGAACAGGAAGGCCATCATCGAACCGATGAAGATGCCCACCAGCACAAACGGATTCATCAGCGAAATATCGTAATAGTTGACGATATCGGTAATCGTAGCCGAAACGGTATCTACGGTACGGTCTCCCACCTGGAGGACCGTCTTGCCAACGTGGCTGAAGCCGATCTTGATCTCCTCGATGTAGGCGGCCAGGAGGGCGAGGGCCGTCAGGGCTGCGGAGCCGATGGCGAAGCCCTTGCCGGTCGCGGCCGTGGTGTTGCCGAGCGAATCGAGGATATCGGTCTTCTCACGGACAGAAGGATCCAGCTCCGACATCTGGGCATTGCCGCCCGCGTTGTCGGCAATCGGGCCGTAGGCATCCGTGGCGAGGGTGATTCCCAGCGTCGACAGCATGCCGACCGCAGCGATGGAGATGCCGTAAAGACCGAAGGAAAGCGTATCCGTCGAGAAGTGGAAATCGGTTGCAAAGCCGTAAGCCAGCAGGATGGCGCAGGCAATCGTCACGACCGGGATGGCCGTTGAAATCATACCGAGGCCGACACCGTTGATGATCACGGTCGCCGGACCGGTCTGTGAACTCTCTGCCAGTTTCTGCGTCGGCTTGTAGGAATGCGAGGTATAGTATTCGGTCACCTTGCCGATGATGACGCCGGCGAGCAGGCCGGAGATCACGGACAGGGAGAGTTTCCACCAGTTGGGGAATCCGAGCAGATAGAACACGCCGAAGCTGAGCAGCGCGATGAGGATGGCGCTGAGGTTGGTGCCGCGGCTCAGGGAGCCCAGCAGGTCCTTCAGCGAAGCGCCTTCCTTGGTGCGGACGACATAGATGCCGAGGATGGAGAGCACCACGCCGATAGCGGCAATCAGCATCGGGGCCATGATGGCACGGAGCTGGACGGCGACGCCGTCCGAGAAGAACGCCGAGGCGCCGAGGGCCATCGTGGCGAGGATGGAGCCGCAATAAGACTCATACAGGTCGGCGCCCATGCCGGCGACGTCACCCACGTTGTCACCCACGTTATCGGCGATGGTGGCCGGATTGCGGGGATCATCCTCGGGAATATCCTGTTCGACCTTGCCGACGATATCGGCACCCACGTCCGCGGCCTTGGTATAGATACCGCCGCCGACACGGGCGAAGAGAGCCTGCGTCGAGGCCCCCATGCCGAAGGTCAGCATCGTGGTGGTAATGACGACAAGCGTCTGGGCGTCGGAGGCCTCATGCACGAAGGCGCGAAGGATCAGCCACCAGATGGAAATATCCAGCAGACCCAGTCCCACGACAGTCAGGCCCATCACGGCGCCGCTCCGGAAAGCGATCTTGAGGCCGCTGTTGAGGCTGCGCATCGTCGCGTTGGCCGTACGGGCGGAGGCATAGGTCGCGGTCTTCATCCCGACGAATCCTGCCAGGCCGCTGAAGAAACCGCCCGTCAGGAAGGCGAACGGAACCCAGGGATTCTGCACGTGGAATCCGTATGCCAGTACGGCAAACAGGGCGGCGAGCACGATAAACACGATCACGACCACCTTGTATTGCTGTTTGAGATAAGCCATGGCCCCCTCACGCACATACTGTGCAATCTCCTTCATGGTCACGGTACCCTCGCTCTCTTTCATCATCCGGTGGAAGAAAATCCACGCAAAAAGCAGCGCTATGACAGAAGCCGCAGGGACCGCATAAAACAAAATATTCAGATTCATAAAAATGGTTTGGTTAGTTATAACCTGCAAATATAGTAAAAGATTCCGGAACAAGTCCGGAATGACCGGAAAAACAAAGCCCGGAATAAAGAAAACAGCCCGGAATTCCGGGCTGTCTGAAAGGGTGTCGCTTCGATTTACTCAGCGGGAGTTTCTGCAGGGGCCTCTGCGGGAGCTTCGGCTGCAGGGGCTTCGGCTGCGGGAGCTTCGGCTGCGGGAGCGGCCTCGGCCTTCTTCGCCCGGCTGCGGCGGGTACCCTTCTTGGCTTCCTTCTTGGTGGAAGCGGCGAGGGCAGCCTCGTTGAAGTCGACAAGCTCTACGAGCGCCATTTCACCGCCGTCACCCTGACGGAAACCGGTGTGGAGCACGCGGAGATATCCGCCGGGACGCTCGGCAATCTTGGGAGCGATGTTGCGGAAGAGCTCCGAAACAGCGTATTTATCCTTCAGATAGCTGAAAACAACCCTGCGGGAATGGGTGGAATCGTCCTTGGACTTGGTGATGAGCGGCTCAAGATACTGCTTGAGGGCCTTCGCCTTGGCCACGGTCGTCTCGATCCTCTTGTGGAGGAGGAGGGAGGAAGCCATGTTGGCGAGCATCGCTTTGCGGTGACCGCTCTTGCGTCCGAGATGATTGACTGCTTTATTGTGTCTCATGTCTAAACGTTCTTTTTCTTGGGTTCAATATTATACTTCGTAACATCCATGCCGAAGGACAGCTTCATCTTCTCCACAAGGAGGTCGATCTCGCCGAGAGACTTGCGTCCGAAGTTGCGGAACTTCATCAGCTCGGATCTCGAATAGGAGACGAGGTCGGCGAAGGTATCGATGTCAGCAGCCTTCAGGCAGTTGAACGCTCTTACCGAGAGTCCCACCTCAGAGAGTTTGGTAAGAAGCAGATGCCTCATCCGGAGTGCCTCTTCGTCCAGGTCCTTGGACTCGGTCTCGACCGGGCCCAGCGGGGCGATCTTGTCACCGTCGGTGAAAAGCTTGAAGTGATAGATAAGGATGTCGGCTGCATCCTGCAGAGCGGCCTTCGGAGAAATGGAACCGTCGGTTTCGATCTCGAGGTTCAACTTCTCGTAGTCGGTCTTCTGCTCGACACGCCAGGGCTCCCTGGACCAGTTCACCTTGCGGATCGGGGTATAGATGGCGTCCACGGGAATGGTCCCGATGGGCGTGTTCTCATCCCTGAGTTCCTCGGCCGGGACAAAACCGCGGCCCTTGGTGATGGTAAGGGTGATCTCCAACTTGACGGAGGGCTCCAGCGAGCAGATGTGCAGCTCGGGATTCAACACCTGGAAAGAAGACAATCCTCTGAAGATATCCTCTGCGGTAAACTCCTGTTGGCCGCTGATGGTGATGTTCGCCACCTCGCTGTCTTCCGTTTCCACCATTCTCTTGAAGCGGACCTGCTTGAGGTTGAGGATGATGTCCTGCATTCCTTCGATGACGCCGGGAATCGTCGTGAACTCATCGTCCACACCGGCGATCTTGATCGAAGAAATGGCAAAACCTTCCAGAGACGAAAGCAAGATGCGGCGGAGTGCGTTACCGATCGTCTGCGCATATCCGGGCTCCAACGGCCTGAATTCGAAACGTCCGACGGTATCCGTACCCTCGAGCATAATCACCTTGTCCGGTTTTTGAAAAGCTAAGATTGCCATAATTCGTTGGGTGTTTAAATTTTACTTGGAATAGAGGTCGACGATCAGCTGCTCGTTGATGGGCTCGGGGATATCCTCACGTGCGGGGACGTTGAGATACTTGCCGGCGAGGGTGTTGGTGTCGAATTCAATCCAGGAATACTTGGTCGCGGAGGCGACGCTGTTCTGGATGACCTCGAGGCTCTTGGACCTCTCCCTGACCGCGAAGGTCTGTCCGGGCTTCACCTGGGCAGAAGGAACGTTGCAGATGGCGCCGTCAAGGGTAATGTGACGGTGGAGAACCAACTGACGGGCGGCGCGGCGCGTCGGAGCGATACCGGCGCGGTACACGAGGTTGTCAAGCCGGGATTCCAGCAGGAAGAGAAGGTTGACACCGGTCTGTCCCTTCATGCGGGAAGCCTTGTCATACGTGTTGCGGAACTGACGCTCGAGCACACCGTACATATATTTGACTTTCTGTTTCTCCTTGAGCTGGATGCCGTACTCTTTCTGTTTTTTGCGCTTGGCGGCGAGTCCGTGCTGTCCCGGAGGCGTGTTCCTCTTCTCGAAGTATTTGTCAGGCCCATAGATCGGCTCACCGAACTTACGGGCGATTCTAGTAGTAGGACCAGTATATCTTGCCATGGTAACTTGATTTTAATGGGATTAAACTTTACGACGGCCTTTAGGACGGCACCCGTTGTGGGGCATCGGGGTGACATCGATGATCTCGGTCACGACGATTCCTGCGTTGTTGATGGTCCTGATAGCGGACTCACGGCCTGCGCCGGGGCCCTTGACATACACCTTCACCTTGCGGAGACCGGCGTCAAATGCCTTCTTGGCGGCATCCTCGGCGGCCATCTGGGCGGCGTACGGAGTATTCTTCTTGGATCCCCTGAAACCGCACTTACCGGCAGATGACCAGCTGATCACCTGACCCTGGGCGTTGGCGAGGGATACGATTACGTTGTTGAAGGTCGATGAAATATGCGCCTGTCCCAAGGCTTCAACCTTAACAACTCTTTTCTTGGTGGTTGTAGTTTTCTTTGCCATAATTCATCAATCTTTATTTGGTAGCCTTCTTCTTGTTGGCAACGGTCTTCTTGCGACCCTTGCGCGTACGGGCGTTGTTCTTGGTGCTCTGGCCACGTACAGGGAGGCCGATACGGTGACGGATGCCACGATAGCAACCGATGTCCATCAGACGTTTGATGTCCATCTGGACAGAACTGCGGAGCTCACCCTCGATCTTGTACTCATTGTTGATGAGGGTACGGATAGCAGCGACCTGCGCGTCATCCCAGTCTCCGACCTTGATGTTACGATCGATACCACAGGTGTCCAGAATCTTCTGGGCGCTGCTGCGGCCGATTCCGAAGATATAGGTCAGACCTATTTCTCCCCTTTTGTTGTTCGGTAAATCAACACCGGCGATTCTTGCCATAATTTATCTAATACTTAAATGTTATACAACCGATTATCCCTGACGCATCTTGAACTTGGGGTTCTTCTTGCAAATGACATACAGGCGGCCTTTGCGTCTGACGATCTTGCAATCCTCGCTGCGCTTTTTGATGGATGTTTTGACTTTCATTGCTCGAAAATTTTATTTGTACCTGAAAGAAATTCTTCCTTTTGTCAAATCATAAGGTGAAATCTCAACTCTCACTTTGTCACCAAGGAGAATATGGATGAAATGCATCCTCATCTTACCGGAAATGTTGCAGAGGAGGACATGGCCATTCTCCAGCTCGACGCGGAACATCGCGTTGGGAAGGGTCTCGATGACGGTTCCATCCTGCTCGATAGCTACTTGTTTTGACATTGATCTTTACGCTTTAAAATTTAACATGTAAGTCCTTTCTCTATATAATCAAAAGTAGAGAGCTGCTCAGCCTGGCCTTTACGGACAACAACCGTAAGCTCGTAGTGGGCCGCGTTCCTGCGGTCGGCGGTGTGTACTTCCCAACCATTTTTAGCAACGTACACGCCGCGGCCTCCCGCACAGATCATCGGCTCGATACAGATGGTCATTCCGTCGTAGAGCTTGGCACCGTGGCCCTGGCGTCCATAGTTGGGAACGCCCGGGTCTTCGTGCATCCTCGTTCCGATTCCGTGTCCTTCCAATTCGCGGACAACGGAGAACCCGAATGACTCTGCATACGATTGCACCGCGTATCCGATATCGCCGGTGCGATGGCCCGCCACAGCCGCTTCGATTCCCTTGTACAGGGACGCCTTGGTGACGTCCAGGAGCCTGCGGGTCTCCGCATCCACTTCCCCGACCGGGAAAGTGTATGCGGAATCCCCGTTGTAGCCCTTGTACAGGGTCCCGCAGTCTACCGACACGATGTCACCCTCCTTGAGGACGTAGTCCGACGGAAAACCGTGGACGACGACATCGTTGACAGACATGCAGAGCGCTGCGGGAAAGCCATCATAACCCAAGAAGCTCGGAACGGCTCCGTGATCGCGGATAAAGGTCTCCGCCACCCTGTTCAACTCGAGAGTTGTCACACCCGGGGCGACGCACTTACCGACCTCCGCCAGCGTCTTCGACACCAGCTCTCCGTTGATCCGGAGCAATTCGATTTCCTCTGCGGTCTTGGGTCTGAACATATCCTGCTTTCTCCTATATCAATATTACATGCCGGAACGTCCGGTAAGACGACCGGTCTTCATCAGTCCGTCATAATG
>CAMUZW010000017.1 GCA_947165305.1 uncultured Bacteroidales bacterium | reverse complement strand
GACAACGCAAAAACAGATGTAAGCGCCCTGGCAGCCTACGGCTTCGCACTGACCCGCGACATTGGCTTCGCCGTCATAGGCGTCTCCGAAGGCGAATAACGCGTCCCTACCACCTGAACCAGACCTTCACCATCCCGTGGATGGGCGCCTGGGGATAGATATAGACTCCGCTGACGACTTCACCGGAGTCTATATTATAATATTTCCAGGCTCCGCCGTCGGCATAGTACAGATGGTTGAAGAGGTTGTCGACATAGGCCCCGATGCCGAGGACCGGCCTGCGGGAAAGATCCCTGCGGCCGACGGAGAACTGCTGCGTCAGCGACAGATTTGCCACGAAATAAGCCGGGACCGTGCGGTCCTCCGATGAGGTATTGTCCAGATACTGCTTCCCGACGTATTTCCCGGTCAGGCGGAGTTCCGGGCCCGGGTTCTTCAGCAGCGCATCGAAGGGCCGGACCGAGAGCGCGCCGCCCGCGATGACCGAGGGAGAAAGCAGCATCGTCGTCCGGTCGAAATGCCCGCCGGGATAGACCTGCGAGTAACCGAGTTCGTTCCAGTCGTTGTCGATGCAGGCCGCGGAGTCGTCATAGGCCGCAATCCGGTTGACGCTCAGGGTCGCATTGGCGTCCAGCCTGAGCCACTTCCAGGGCATATAGGCGCCCGTCAGCTCGATGCCCCGCCGCCAGCCGCGCGCGACATTGTCCTTCACCGGATAGCCCGAAGAGCTGAGCCGGCCGGTCTCCAGGAGCATGTCGAAGTATTCCATCGCGTAGAGGTTGATCCCGGCGCTGACCTTCTTCCCGGCGAACTGATACCCGATCTCGACGTCCAGCATCTTCTCGGGCCGGAGTTCCTCGCGGTCGGCCCCGCCGAGGTTGTTGCTCTCGATGACCTCCTTGATGTCGCTCCGGGACGGTTCCCGGTGCCCCCAGGCCACCGAGGCGTAGGCCTTGTGGGCATCGGCCCAGGAAGCCGTCAGGCCTGCCCGGGGATTGAAGAACGGCCAGAAGGTCTTGAAAGTCATGTCGGCATTGTCCTCGTCGTCGACGCCGCTCATCCGGAGCCCGACGCCCCGGAACTGCAGGTCCGCGTAGGCCGTGAGCCACTTCGCGACGAGCACTTCCGCCCGGGCGAATGCCGAAATCTCCCGCTTCACGCCCCGGTTGAAATACCAGCCGTTGAGCGGATCGGGGCGGTTCAGCGGCGTGTAATCGAGCCCGTCGCCGAGCACGGAAGACCAGAGGATTTCGCCGAAATGGTCACCCGTATATTGCGATAGCGACACGCCGCCCGTCACGTCCAGGCGGCGCGACCGGTAGCGGAGGTCCGACGACAGCACCCAGAGGCCGTTCGCCATCGATTTGCGGTAGATCAGGTCGGTCTTCTTCTCCCCTTCCACGACGGCCGGAAAACCGTATTTGGCAAATTTCCGTCCCTGCTTATAGTATTCGTCATAACCCTTTCCCATCGTGTAATTTAACGTGGTGCTCCAGGTCAGGTTTACGGGGAAGCGGTGGGTGTAATTGAGTTGCAGGTGGTTCTGGGTATAGTTGTCGGTCTGGTTGTCGTAATAGTGGACGTTCCCCGCGGCGTCGTAGTATTCGCCCGCGTCGTTGTAGCGGCGGTCTTTGGCATACTGGTCCAGGTCGATGCCGTTCCAGGTGATGCCGGTGTGCTGGTCGCCGAGGAGCCAGGTCAGGCGGACGGAGTTGCGGCCCCGCATCCAGCCGAGGACGGCGAAGGCGCTCTGTACACGGGCCTTGGCGTTGCGGATGTAGCCGTCGGTGTAGCCGCGGGAATAGGCGGCGCTGCCGTAGAAGCCGCTCTCCGTGAGGCCGGTCCCGGCCGAAAGCACGGTGGTGAAGGTGTTGTAGGACCCGCCCGAGAGTTCGAAATTGGCAAACGGATCCTGCCCGACGAAGGCGGTGTTCATGTTGATGCTGGCGCCGAACGCGCCCGAGCCGGAGGCGGAAGTCCCGAGCCCGCGCTGGACCTGCACCGAAGAGAGGATGGAGGTAAGGGCGGGGATGTTGACCCAGAACACCTCCTGGGACTCGGCGTCGTTGAGGGTGATGCCGTTGAGGGTCACGTTGATCTGCGAACCCTTGGAGCCGCGGATCCAGATTTTGGAGTTGCCGAGGCCGGTGCCGCCTTCGTTGGCCGTTACCACGGAGGGAAGGCCGTCGAGGGCCATCGGGAGGGAGGCCGACGGCGTGGCCCTAGAGAGGTCCTCCTTGCCGACCATGGTGAATGTAACCGGGGTCGTTTTCCCCGCACGGGTGGCGGAAACGACGATGCTGTCGAGACGTTCGTGCTGTTCGTCGGGGGCCTGTGCGCCCGCGCTGAAGGCCGCCAGAAGGGCGGCCACTGTCATAAGCAGTGTTTTTTTCATTTTCCTTACGGCGGTATGAACCGCATCAAGTTCAAAGGGTCTTTCTCAACCGGGCGTTTCCCGGTACCCCTAAATCAAATGCAAATATACAAATTTTTACGCCAAATCGCCCAGGTCGGCATCGTCGAAGGTGTGGAACCAGCTCCGGAGCTTGACCTTGGCGCGGGCCTTGGTCTCCTCGGTGATGGAGGTGGCGACGAAGGCGACGGCGGCGAGGAGGGCGCCCCAGTCGTCGGCGAAGCCCGCGAACGGGAATCCGTCGGGAAGGAGGTCGAACGGCAGGATCAGGTAGCCCAGGGCACCCGCGATGACGATCTTGTACTTGGCGGGGGTATTCGGGTCGATCAGCGCGTAGTACAGGACCAGGATGTAGTAGACCATCTTGACGCCGATGCGTTTCGCAAAACGGCCGAGCTTTTTCCAAAGGGCGTTTTCGGAGTAATGCTTCCCGTAGGGGGCGAGTTCGCCGGAGGTGATTCTTCTAGCCATCAGTATTTACTTCTTTTCAAGTTCTACTTCATATAAACGGCGCCAATATTTGCCGGTCAGATAGATATGACCGTCATTGACGGCGATTCCGTTGAGGACGTCGGTGCGGGCTTCACGCAGCTCTTTGGGCAGGAGGCCCTTGCAGTCGATGCGGGCCTCGACCTGGCCGCTCCGGGGATCGATCACGACGATGTTATCGGTGAGGTAAACGTTCGCCCAGACCTTCCCGTCGATCCATTCCAACTCATTGAGGTAGTGTACCGGACGATCATTCATCCGCACCTTTACTTTACGTTGCGTCGCCAGGGTTTCCGGGTCAAGGTAATACAGGTTGGAGGAGCCGTCGGAGGCGATGAGCGAGGTGCCGTCGGTCGTGAGGCCCCAGCCCTGCCGGGGGTACTTCTCCGCACCGATATACGCAAGGGTCTTTGCGTCGTATTTGAAGAGGACGTGACTGGTCCAGGTGAGGATGTACAGGACGTCTCCGAGCATCACCGATCCTTCGACGAAATATTCTTTCCCAAAATCCTTGCGGCTGAGCGCTTTGCCTGTCTCCAGTTCAACCTCCCGGAAAGATGATTCTCCCCACTGGCCCGTGCTCTCGTACAGGCGGCCGTCCCGGAAGAAAAGGCCCTGCGTATAGGAGGTGCTGTCGTGCGGGAATTCCCGAACGGTCCTGACCCGGTACTCCTGTACGGGTTTCGGCCCGCAGGAAGGCAGGATCAGCGACCCTGCCAGGAGGATATGGAATAATAAACGATGTTTCATAGGGATAACTTTCAATGCCGGCCGTGACGGAAATACCTGCGCTCGAAACGGATTCCGGCTATCTTCGCCGGAAGGATCCAGTGGAGATCCCGCCGGATGCCGCCCCAATGCCCGTGGGAAGCGAGCAGGAAGCGCATCCTTCCGTCCGGGAATACGCCCCTCAGCCGGTGATATTGCTGCAGGAATGCCTCCCGACCGAGCGGGGCGGCTTCTGCTACGCCCAGCCGGAAATACCACTGCAGCAGGCTGTTGGCCGTCCGGTCTGTTTCGGCATTCCGCTCCCGGATGCTCCGGCGGCAGCGCTCGAGGACCGCGGGCCATTTCTCCATCATAGCCTGTCTTTTACGGCCGGTAATCAGGCTGCCTTCCCGGATCTTGTAGAAATAGGTAGGCGCCTTGACGATGTACATGGATCCGGCCGTGAGGGCGATGTCGAGGGACATGATGTTGTCTTCGTACGGAAGGCCTTCCGCAAAGCGGAGGCCCGCAGAACGGACATAATCTGCCCGCAGGAGTTTGTTCCAGGCCATGACGTACCAGCGCCCGCGCAGATAGTCCAGGCGGATGGCGGGATTGCCCTCGACGGGACCTTCCACGCCCTCAAGCGGCGGGAATCCGAGGTCTTTGCCGCTGACGGTGTAGTCGCCGATGACCATATCCCAGGCTTTCTGCGAAAGCGGGGCCGTGAGGCGTTCCAGGCAGTCCGGAGCCAGTTCGTCGTCGCTGTCGACGAACAGGAAGTAATCCCCCGTAGCCGCGTCCATGCCGGTATTGCGGGCGGCGCTGATGCCCCGGTTTTCCGGGTGGACCTGCCGGAGGACCCGCTGTTCGGGGAATTCCGCCAGGACCCGGTCCGCGGCCGCCATGCTGCCGTCGTCGGTGGCGTCATCGACAAGGATGATCTCGTAGGGAGGCCTGCTCTGGCTGCAGACGCTGCGGATGCAGTCTGCAATCTGCGACTCGACCCGGTAGACGGGAATGATGACTGATACCTTCGTCACTGATCTTTCGTTTCGGTCTTTCAAAGTTATGAATTTTTCCTATAATCGCAAAATTGGACTATCTTTGTGTTTCAAACCAAAAGTTGCTTTTCCGCGTGATCCTTTTCGACTGCGAAAAACTCAGAAACCCGTTCAACGGATTTCACACCTACACCCTGCACCTCGCCGAAGCGCTTCTTTCCGAATCCGCCCGACGGGAGGAGAAACTGGGCCTGTATATCCCACGCGCACAGTCTTCCCTGTTTCCGGCCGGAACGCCGATGCGGTACTGGCACCATCTCGACAAATACTGGATGTGGCTTCGCCGGGATGTCCGCATCTTCCACGCCTCGACCCAGCTGACCCGCTATACGCCGAGAAGCTGGCGGCTGCCGGTGCTCTCGACCGTCCACGACCTGAATTTCCTGCACCTGGACTTCCCGGAGAAAGTCCATGAAGGCCTGCGCCGTCGCACGGAAGAGGCCATCCGGAACGCCACCCATATCGCAGCCATCTCGCAATACACCCGGAACGACATTCTGGCACGGTACGACGTGCCCGAAGAGAAAATCACGGTCATCTACAACGGGGCGTCCCCCTACCGAGGCCCTGTGCTGGCACCGGAAACGCCCCCCGGGAGGCCTTTTCTCCTCTACCTTGGCCGTGTTACCGACTCCAAGAACATCCACGTCCTCCCCGCGCTTCTGCAGGACAACGACTACGACCTCATCGTGGCCGGTCCGACGGACCGCATCGACCGCGAAGGGCCTCTGATCCGGAAAGAGGCCGCGCGATGGGGCGTATCGGACCGTGTCCATTTCACGGGGGCGCTGGATGATGCGCACAAAGCGTGGTATCTCTCCCATTGCGAGGCCTTCCTTTTCCCTTCGCTGGCGGAGGGATTCGGCCTGCCCGTCCTCGAGGCGCTCCACTATGGCAAACCCGTATTCTCCTCCGGCCGGAGTTCACTTCCGGAAGTCGGCGGAGACTGCGTCTTCTATTTCAACGCAGAATTCGATCCGGAAGGGATGCAGCGGGAATTCGCCGCCGGGATGGAGGCGTTCCGCAACGGCGCCGTCCCCCCGGAGAAAATCGCCGCCCATTTGTCCCGCTTCACCTGGGAAAACGCAGCCAGGAGATATTATGACCTCTATGAATCCCTTTCATAACGCGGCCCGGAAGATTCTGCTGCTGGACGGGGCGATGGGGACGATGATCCAACGTCGTTTCCCGGGAGGCGTCATGCCCGCCGGACCGGCGGAAATGCTGAACCGGACGCACCCGGACATTATCGCCTCGATCCATCGGGAGTATATCGAGGCCGGCGCGGATATCATCGAAACCAATACTTTCAATGCAAACCGCATCTCGCTGGAAGCCCATGGTTTAGCGGACGAAGCGAGAGCGCTGGCGCTGGCCGGCGCGCGGATCGCGCGGGAGGCGGCGGAAAGATTCCGGAACGAGTCCGGAATGACGGGCGGAGAGTCCGGAATGACGGGCGGAGAGTCCGGAATGACAGGCGGCGCGGGGCGGAAGGTACTGGTGGCGGGGAGCGTGGGGCCGACGTCCAGAAGCCTGACGCTGCCGTCGGACATTTCCAATCCGGCGTGGCGGGAAGTGGACTTCGACACGATGGCAGCCGCCTACCGGGAGCAGATTGAAGCGCTCGTTGAAGGCGGCGTGGATATCATATTGATAGAGACTTGTTTCGATGCCCTTAACGCCAAGGCGGCGCTGTATGCTTTGCAGCAGGTGGCGCCCGGCTTTCCGGCGATCGTTTCGGTTTCGGTGGCCGACCGGAGCGGGCGAACGCTGACGGGCCAGACGCTGGAGGCCTTTTACCATAGTGTGCGGCACTATCCGCTGTCGGCCTTCGGGCTCAACTGCTCGCTGGGGGCGGAGGAGATGCTGCCGCTCGTACGTGACGTCGCATCTTTCTCGGAATTTCCCGTCATCTGCTATCCGAACGCCGGCCTGCCGAACGAAGAGGGCTGCTATGACCAGACCCCGGCGGAAATGGCCGGGTTTGTGGGCCGGATGGTGACGGAAGGGCTTGTAGATATCGTCGGCGGCTGCTGCGGCACCACCCCGGAACACATAAAAGCCCTCGCCTCTGTCATTCCGACCGGAGCGAAGCGGAGCGGAGCAATCGCTTCCCCTCCGGCCGTCTCAGGCCTGGATGCACATCCGATCACGGGCGGCGGGACGGGCTTCATTCCCGTCGGGGAGCGGACCAATGTGGCCGGCTCCCGGAAATTCGCCCGGCTCATCGGATCCGGCGCTTACAATGAGGCGCTGCAAGTAGCTGCAGCTCAGGTAGATGCCGGAGCCGGCATCATCGACATCAACATGGACGATGCGATGCTCGACGCGCCCCGGGAGATGGAACGCTTCGTACGGCATATTTCCGGCGAGCCGGCCGTGGCGGGCGCGGCACTGATGATCGATTCTTCTGACTGGAAGGCGATTCTCGCCGGGCTCAAGAACGCCCAGGGCCGCTGCATCGTCAATTCCGTCAGTCTCAAGGAGGGAGAAGATGCCCTCATCGGGAAAGCGCGGGAGATTCACGCGCTCGGCGCGGCCATGGTCGTAATGGCCTTCGATGAGGAGGGGCAGGCCGTCACGTATGAGCGGAAGATCGCCATCGCATCGCGGGCTTACCGGATCCTGACGGAGCGGGCGGGCATTCCGCCGGAGGACCTGATCTTCGACTGCAATATCCTGTCTGTCGGTACGGGCATCCCGGAGCATGCGCATTATGCCGTGGACTTCATCGAGGCGGTCCGCTGGATCAAGGGTCACCTCCCGGGGGCGCTCACGAGCGGCGGCGTATCAAATCTCTCTTTTGCTTTCCGGGGCAACAATCCGCTCCGGGAGGCGATGCATTCGGTCTTCCTGTATCATGCGGTACAGGCCGGCCTGGATATGGCTATCGTCAATCCCTCGGCCCTGATCCCCTGCGACAGCATCGATCCTGCGCTCCGCGAAGCCGTGGAGGACGTCGTGCTCGACCGCGCCCCCGACGCCACCGAGCGCCTGCTCGCCCTCCTGGCGGGCGCGGGCGCGGCAGGTGCGGGTACGCCGGACGGTGCGGGTACGGCGGACGGGGGGGCTGCGTCACAAAACAGGCCGAAACGTGCTCAGCCCCCGCAAAATGAGGGGGGCTGCGTCACAAAACCCGCCGAAACGTGCCAGGTCCCCTCTGCCGGGACTTCCGCCACAGACACCTCCGCCGGGACACGCTCCGCGGCCGCTTCGCCGGCCACTGCCGCCGAGACGCTCTCCGCGGCTCTCGTGCGCGGACGGTCGGAGGGGCTCGAAGCGCTTACGCTCGCCTGTCTGGAGCAGTGCGGCAGTGCGGTCGCCGTGGTGGAAGGGCCGCTGATGAACGGGATGGAACAGGTCGGGAAGATGTTCGGCGAAGGCCGGATGTTCCTTCCGCAGGTGGTCAAGTCGGCCCGGCTGATGCGGGACGCCGTCGCCGTTCTGGAGCCTTATTTCCCGAAGGACGGCACGGCAGCAGGTACCGGGCGAGACGGCGCAGCGTCCAAACGCGACCGCATCGTGCTGGCGACGGTGAAGGGCGATGTACACGATATCGGCAAGAACATCACCGGCATCGTGCTCCGCTGCAACGGCTTCGACGTGACCGACCTCGGCGTAATGGTCGAGGGTGAGCGGATTCTCGCGGAAGCGGAACGTATCGGGGCCGATCTCATTGCGGTCAGCGGCCTCATCACGCCGTCGCTGTACCAGATGGAGGAACTCTGCCGGGAAATGGCCCGGCGCGGCATGCACACGCCCCTGCTGATCGGCGGCGCGACGACCTCCGCCGTCCATACGGCCGTCAAGCTCGCTCCGCTCTATGGGCACGTGTTCTATTGTCCCGATGCCTCCGCGAGCGCGGTGATGGCAAAGCGGCTGATGATCGACCGCGACGGCACCGAAGCCGCCGCCCGCACCGAACAGGACCGTCTCCGGGCGCTCCGGAACGCCCCCGTGCACAAAAACCCGCCAAAACGTGCACAAGCCCCCGAAACGTGCACGGCCCTCGGGGAAACGCTGCCGGAAGGATGCCGGGAGATCCCGCTGCAAGAGCTCATCCCGCTGTTCGACGAACGGATGTACCTGGCCATCTGGGGCATTCCGTACGGCAAGGCCGACATGACCGACCCGGCCATCGCCGAGACCCTCCGGGAAGCCCGGGAGACACTGGAACGGATGGCCCGCCGCAAGGAAGTCCGCGTCACCCTTTCGACCCGGTTCCTGTACGGCAGGCACCGCGTGGAGGACGGCCTCGACTGGATCGACGGCTATGCGGCGAAGATGCAGGGCCGCGAAACGGCTCCAAACATACTGCAGCAGAGCGGCTACGCGACGCGAAACGGCAAGACGCTGCCGGGCAGCGCAAACGCAGAGACCCTGCGGCGGATCTGCGCGCTGCCGATGCTGCGCGATGCGCAGGGCCGCTGCCTGGCGGACTGGCTGCCGAAGGACGGCGCGGAATGCACAGGCATCGGGAAAAGCCATCGTGAAACGGAAGGGCGGTTCGGGGTGTTCGCCATCGCGGTACATCCGACCCTGAAGCATCCCGTCGGATGCGACTGCCCGGCCTGCGGCGGCCTGGTCGAAAGGACCATCCGGCTCACCCTGGCCGAAGCGGCCTCGGAGTGGTTCGAAGCGCAGCTCCGTCAGACATTTACGGACGCCTCCGCCGTCCGGATCATCAAGCCCGCGGTCGGATATGCCGCCTGCCCGGACCATACGCTCAAAAAGGACGTGCTCGGCCTGCTGGACAATCCCGGCATCACGCTCACCGACAGCTATGCGATGATCCCGGACGCCTCGATCTGCGCTTTCGTCTTCGCCGCAAGGCAGCCTGCGGGTAACGGTCCGGAGGCCCCCGCACACGACGCTGACACCGCGATGCCGGACATCCGGCGGATCAGCGGGGAGATCGCACGGAAGTATGCCCTGGCGCGGGGATTCTCGGCCGGGCAGTCAGCCCAGTTTTTAGGAAACCTATTATGAAAATAAACGAACTTATCTCCCTGGCCGACAGGCCCTTTCCCTCCCTGGAGGTCGTACCGCCCCTGGCCGGAGCGGACACGGACGACATTCTCCGCACCGTCGGAGAACTGATGGAATTCGCCCCGCGTTATGTCAACGTCACCTGCCACAGGGATGAATACGGCTTCGTACAGCAACCGGACGGCACTTGGAGACGGATCCTTACCAGGAGCCGCCGCTCCCCTGTCGAGATCTGCCGCGAGATTACCGGGAGATTCGGGGTGGAAAGCGTTCCGCATATCATCTGCGCCGGCAATTCCGCCGAAGACATCCGGCAACTTCTCCAGGAAGTCAAGAGCGCCGGAATCAGCAACGTGATGGCCCTGAGGGGCGATTCGCTTGAGAGCGAAAGGCGGTTTACGCCGGCGGAAGGCGGCTTCGCCCATGCCGACGGACTCGTCGCGGCCATCCGCGGGCAGCTCGGCGACGGCATCGGCATTGGCGTCGGCGGCTACCCCGAGAAGCACTTCGAGGCGGCGAACCTCGACGACGACATCCGCGCCCTGAAGCACAAAGTCGACGCCGGCGCGGACTTCATCATCACCCAGATGTTCTTCGACAACGCGAAATTCTACGACTTCGTCGGAAGATGCCGGAAGGAGGGCATCGACGTCCCGGTCATCCCGGGCATCAAGCCGCTTAGCACAGCCCGCCACATCGCCCTGCTCCCGGAGGCCTTCTCCATCGACATTCCCCTGCCGCTCACCGAAGCCGTCCGGGAGGTGCAGAACGACCCGGAGGCCGTCTACCGCATCGGGACCGACTGGGCCGTCGCCCAGGTGCGGGACCTCCTCGCCCACGGCGTCAGGGCCGTGCATTTCTACACGATGGGCCGCTCCCGCAACATCCGCGAAATCCTCGCAGCCTGCTTCTAAAGCAGAATTGGAAGATACCGCTTTTTTGGTTATATTTGCAAATCCCCGACTAGACTGATAATGATTTTGCTGGATTGCGAACGGATGAGAAAGCCGTTCAGCGGAAAATACACATATTGCCGAGACCTGGCCACAGCCCTGGAGAAAGAATCCCGCAAGCGGGAAGAAAAGTTGGGGTTATATCTGCCTTCCTGCGCCGGCCCGTTCCTGGAAGACCTCCCGCACGTAGCCTGGCACAAGTACCATAAATGGGTATTCCGTGCCGGGAATGATGTCCGCCTCTTCCACAGGACCACCCCGCTTACACACTACTTCCCCAAGAACGTTCCGCTCATTACGACGGTCCACGACCTCAATTTCTACCACTTCGAACGCAATCCCCGCAAGAAGGAACGGGAAGACCGCTGCACCCGCGAGGCCATTGAGCGGTCGGAGCGGATCATTACGATTTCGCAGGCAGCCAAACGCGACATTTTTGAGATATACGGCGACCCCGGCAAGCCCGTCGACGTTATCTACAACGGCGTGACGACCTATGACGGCCCCGTAACCAGGCCCGCCGACGCGCCCGAGGGCGAATTCATCCTCTCGATCTGCCGCCTGACCCGCTCCAAGAACCTCCAGACGCTGCCGCCCCTGCTCTCCGGCAACGACTTCAAGCTCGTCATCATCGGCAAGGACATCGAAGACGGCCAGGTCGGGGAAATCCTCGCCGCCGCCGACAAGTGGAATGTCCGGGACCGGATCATCTTTACCGGCGGCATCCCCGAGGCTGAGAAGCACTGGTACCTGCGGCACTGCGCCGCCTTCCTCTTCCCTTCCCTGGCGGAAGGCTTCGGGCTGCCGGTCATCGAAGCGATGCAGTACGGCATCCCCACCTTCATCTCGGACCGCACCTCCCTGCCGGAGATCGGCGGCGACTGCGCCTTTTATTTCAACCACGAATTCGACCCGGAAGGAATGCAGCTGGAGTTCGAAAAAGGGATGTCGGGTTTCCGCAAGGGAATCATCACGCCGGAAGCCATGAAACGGCGCGCCGCCCTGTTCAGCTGGGAAAGCGCTGCCAAACAGTACTACGACCTCTATGAATCCCTCCTGTAGCATCATCGTCCCTGTTTATAATCCGGGCCTCCGCCTCGCGCCCTGCATCGACAGCATCCTGGCGCAGACGGTCCGGGACTGGGAACTGATCCTGGTGGATGACGGCTGCACGGACGGAAGCGGTGCGGTCTGCGACGCCTACGCCGCAAAAGACGCCCGCATACGGGTGCTCCATACGCCCAACAGCGGACCCGGCGCGGCCCGCAACACGGGCATGGATGCGGCCCGGAGGCCCTGGCTCTGTTTTATGGATGCCGATGATACGGCCGACCCCGATTATCTGGAAACCCTCCTTGGCACGGACCCCGTCCCGGGAGACCTTGTCGTCACCGGGATGACGGACGAATCCCCCGGCAAGGCATCCCGCGTCAGATATGCTTTCCCCTCGCGCGTAACGGCGGCGGACATCACCCTTCTCCCTTCCGATACCCGGATCCTGGAGATCGGCTACCCCGTCGCTAAACTCTTCGATGCCGGCCTGATACACAGCAGCGGCCTGAGGATAGAAACCCGCATCCGGCTGCATGAGGACCACATTTTCTTCCTGCAATACCTGCGTCTCTGCCGGCGCATTCTCCTCGTCCCGGGGACGCCGTACCACTATTGGCATCACCCGGACGAAGGCAGCCTGACGCGGGCACCGAAACCCGTGGAAGAAATCCTGAAAGAAGCCCGGATGCTGACCGCCGAGATGCTCGAAACGGCCGCGCATTTCCCCGGCTATCCGGAGAAGGCGCTGTGTGAAGCCATTTCCCTCTACGGGCTGGCGGATTATATCAAAGCCCTTCGCAGGGCGTCCACCCGGGAAGAGTACCGGAAGGCCGCGCAGGAAGTATATGAGAACAGACAACTTTTTTTCTCCCGGTTCCGCCCCCGGAAGGGCATCCTGCATAAATGGATGGACCTGATGCGGGCTTTCCGGACCGCCCGAAATACCAAGTCATGAATACGATATCTATTATTGTCCCCGTCTATAACCCGGGCCCTTATCTTGTCCCCTGCCTGGAGAGTATCCTGGCGCAGACGGTGCAGGACTGGGAACTGATCCTGGTGGATGACGGCTGCACGGACGGAAGCGGTGCGGTCTGCGACGATTATGCCGCAAAAGATGCCCGTATCCGTGTGATCCACACTCCGAACCGCGGTCCCGGCGCGGCCCGCAATACCGGCATGGATGCGGCCCGCGGGAGATGGTTCTGCTTCATCGACCCCGATGACACGGTCGATCCCGACTATCTGGAGATCCTGCTTTCGGCCGACCCCGTCCCCGGCTCGCTGGTCATGACGGGAATCGTACAGCACTACGACGACGGCAGGCCGGACGACACGGTATTCAGTTTTACGGGAATTACCACGGTCCGGGACTTCACGCAAATCGACCGGAAGTTCAAGATTCTCCGCTATGCCTCGCCCGACACCAAGCGGTTCGACGCGGATCTGATCCGCCGGGAAGGCCTGCGCTTCCCGACGCATTTCTCCGTACAGGAAGACCTGGTATTCTACCTCGATTATCTGATCCATGCCAGACAGATCATCCTCGTTCCGGGCGTCCCTTACCATTATTTCCATCGGAGCGGGAATACCTCCCTCGTTTCAAAGGCCCGGCATGCGGAAGAATTCCTTGCCGCCGGCATCGCCGTGGCCGACAAATCGGAAGAACTCCACGCGGCATTCCCGCATATGAATGCATCCGACTACACACGGTTCCTGTCGAATAACGGCCTGCTCGACTTCGTCAAAGCCTTGTATGCCAGCCAGGACAAAGAGACCTACCGGCATGTCCGCTCCGAAATCCAGAAACGGAAACGGCTGTTCTTCAAGCATTTCTGGCATGGAAGAGGGGTTTCCCGCAACTGGTGGGCCCTGTGTCTGGCCGCCGCCGGGCTCGGCCCGTTCCACACGGGCGCGCGTTACAGTCACAATGGCAAGATCGAAGAATAAAAAAAAAGAGTTATCTTTGTAGATACGTCTTTTTGCGTTTGATTTAACGTTGAACTTATGGATAAATTACAAGAATTAACCGAAAAACTCTATCAGGAAGGGCTTTCCAAGGGGAAGCTGGAAGGTGAAGCGATTCTTTCCGAAGCCCGCAAAGAGGCCGGTGCCATCGTGGAGGCCGCCCGCAAGGAAGCCGAAGCCATCCGCGCCCAGGCCGAGAAGGATGCCGGGGACTATAAGACCAAGGTCGAGAGCGACCTCAGGATGGCGGCCCGCCAGAGCATCGAGGCCACCCGCCACGACATCGAGACCCTCGTCGTGACCCGCCTCGCGGAACCGGCCGGCAAGGCGCTTTCCGAAGGCGCTTTCCTGAAGGAAATCATTACCGCCGTCGCGAAGAATTTCTCCACCGCGGAGTCGAAGGATATCGCCCTCCTCCTGCCGGAGAGCCTCAAGGCCGAGCTCGAGCCTTTTGTCAAGAACGAACTCTCCAGGCTCCTCGGCAAAGGCGTGGAGGCCGGGTTCTCCAAGAAGATCGCCGGCGGTTTCCGCATCGGGCCCGGTGACGGAAGCTATTTCATCAGCATGACCGACGAGACATTCCGCGCCCTGATCGCCGAATATCTCCGCCCCACCGCCCGCAAACTTCTCTTTGATGAGTAATTTTGAGTATATAATTGCTTCCCTGCCCGTCCTCGTCCCCGACTACAAATACGCCGACGGGAAGGGCTTCGGGCAGTTTATCGAAGAGATCCGGGAAAATCTCTCGGAGGCGGACGCCGCCACGATGGACCTCCTGCTCCGCGGCCTGGACGGCAGTTCGCTTGACGAAGACTTCTATGCCTCCGTGCTGAAGCACCGCAACCGCTTCATCCGCAGCTGGTTCCACTTCGACCTCAACCTCCGGAACGCCAAGGTCCGCTGGCTCAACGCCCGGCTGGGCCGGGAGGCCGGCCTGGACGTCCTGACGGGCGAGAATCCCGAAGCGGCCGACGCCGACATCGAAGGATTCCGCTTCCGCGAAGGGGAATTCGAAGAGGCGGCCGCCCTGGCGGACATCCTCGCCGAGGAGAACCTCCTCGCCCGCGAGAAGGCCCTCGACGACCTGTCGTGGAAGAAGGCGGATGCCCTGACGGTCTTTGACTACTTCGACCTCGAGGCCGTGCTGGCGTTCATCGTCAAGCTCAAGATCGCCGACCGCTGGCTGGTGCTCGACCCCGAAGAGGGCCGCGAGCGCTTCCGCCGGCTGGTCAAGGAGGTCAAGGGCACATTCAAAGGTGTAAATTATAATGAGTAATATATGAAAACTACTGGAATCGTAAAGGGTATCGTCTCCAACCTGGTGACCGTCCGCGTAGACGGCCCCGTGGCGGAGAACGAGATCTGCTACATCAACCTCGCAGGAACGCGGATAATGGCCGAGGTGATCAAGGTGGGCGGACAGGATGCCCAGGTACAGGTGTTCGAGAGCACGCGCGGCCTCAAGAACGGCGACACCGTCGAGTTCGAAGGCCGGATGCTGGAGGCCACCCTGGGACCGGGCCTGCTGTCGAGCGTCTATGACGGCCTGCAGAACGACCTCACCACGATGGAGGGCGTCTTCCTCCGCCGCGGCGAGTATACCGACCCCATCAACCGCGAGACGCTGTGGGACTTCACGCCCATCGCCGCCCCCGGCGACAAAGTGATCGCCGCGGACTGGCTCGGCGAGGTCCGGGAGGGCTGGCTGCCCCATAAGATCATGGTTCCTTTCGCGTTCAAGGGCGAATTCACCGTCAAGTCCATCGTCGCGGCCGGACAATATAATGTCGATACCGTCATCGCCGTCCTGACCGACGGAGAAGGCGTCGACCACAACGTCACCATGACCCAGAAATGGCCTGTCAAGGTCGCCATCAAGGGCTATCGCGAGAAACCCCGTCCCCAGCGCATCATGGAGACCGGCGTCCGCGTCATCGACACCCTGAATCCCATCGCGGAAGGCGGCACGGGCTTCATCCCGGGTCCGTTCGGCTGCGGCAAGACCGTCCTTCAGCACGCCATCGCCAAGCAGGGCGACGCCGACGTGATCGTGATGGCCGCCTGCGGCGAACGTGCCAACGAGGTCGTGGAGATCTTCACCGAATTCCCGGAACTGATCGACCCGCACACCGGACGTCACCTGATGGAGCGTACGACGATCATCTGCAATACGTCCAACATGCCCGTCGCGGCCCGTGAGGCCTCCGTCTACACGGCGATGACCATCTGCGAATACTACCGTGCGATGGGCCTCAAATGCCTCCTCCTGGCCGACTCCACATCGCGCTGGGCCCAGGCGCTCCGCGAAATGTCCAACCGCATGGAGGAGCTTCCCGGCGCGGATGCCTTCCCGGTGGACCTTTCCGCCATCATTTCGAATTTCTACGCCCGTGCGGGCATGGTCGTCCTCAACAACGGCAAGACCGGCGCCGTCACTTTCATCGGCACCGTCTCCCCGGCCGGCGGCAACCTCAAGGAGCCCGTCACCGAATCCACGAAGAAGGCGGCGCGCTGCTTCTACGCCCTCGAGCAGAACCGTGCCGACCAGAAGCGCTACCCCGCCGTCAGCCCGCTGGATTCGTATTCCAAGTACCTGGAATATCCCGAAATCCGCGAATACCTCGACAGGACCATCGAAAAGGGCTGGGTCGACAAAGTCGCCGACGCCAAGAACATTATCCGCCGCGGCAAGGAAGCTTCCGAGCAGATCAACATCCTCGGCGACGACGGCGTCCCGATGAGCTACCACGTCACTTTCTGGAAGTCCGAGCTCGTAGACTTCGTGATCCTGCAGCAGGACGCCTTCGACGCGATCGACGCCCTCTGCCCGCTGGAGCGCCAGAAGCATATGCTCGACCTAGTGCTCGGAATCTGCCACCGCGACTTCGACTTCCCCGATTACGAGGTCTGCCGCGATTTCTTCAAGAACCTGATCAACGAACTCCGGCAGATGAATTATTCCGCCTTCAAGGGGGAGGACTTCAACCGCTACGAAAGCGACATCCGCCGCATGGTGGAAAAATCCGAATAGACTATGGCAATCAAAGCATATCAGAGAATTTATACGCAGCTGGAGGCGATCACAAAGGCCACGGTCGCACTCCGGGCCACCGGCGTCAGCAACGATGAGCTGGCCGTCGTGGCCGGCCGCCTCGCCCAGGTCGTCCGCACCAAAGGCGACCTCGTCACGCTCCAGGTCTTCGCCGGGACGGAAGGCATTCCCACCAATGCCGAAGTCACATTCCTCGGAGAGCCCCCTACCCTGAAGGTCGGCGAGGCGCTCTCCGGACGGTTCTTCGATGCCTACGGGCATCCCATCGACGGCGGTCCCGAGATCGAGGGCGAGGAGCGGCAGATCGGCGGCCCTTCGGTGAATCCGTACAAGCGGCGCCAGCCTTCCCAGCTGATCCCGACGGGTATCGCGGGCATCGACCTCAACAACACGCTCGTCTCGGGCCAGAAGATTCCGTTCTTCGCCGACCCTGACCAGCCGTACAACCGCGTGATGGCTGATGTGGCCCTCCGGGCGGATGTCGACAAGATCATCCTCGGCGGCATGGGCCTGTCGAACGATGATTACCTGTTCTTCCGCCACAGCTTCGAGTCGGCGGGCGCGCTCGACAAGATCATCTGCTTCATCAATACGACCGAGAACCCGCCCGTGGAGCGGCTGCTGATTCCGGACATGGCGCTGACCGCCGCGGAGTACTTTGCCGTCGACAAGAACGAGAAGGTGCTGGTGCTGCTGACCGACATGACGCTGTACGCCGACGCGCTCTCCATCGTGTCGAACCGCATGGACCAGATCCCGTCGAAGGACTCGATGCCGGGCTCCCTGTACAGCGACCTCGCGAAGATCTACGAGAAGGCCGTGCAGCTCCCGACGGAAGGGTCCATCACGATCATCGCCGTCACCACGCTGAATGACGGCGACATCACGCACGCCATCCCGGACAATACGGGATACATTACGGAAGGCCAGCTGTTCCTCAGGGCCGACAGCGATTCCGGGAAGGTCATCATCGACCCGTTCCGGAGCCTGTCGCGACTCAAACAATTGGTACAGAACAAGAAGACCCGCGAGGACCACAGCCAGGTGATGAACGCCTCGGTGCGTCTGTACGCCGACGCGCAGAACGCCAAGACCAAGCTGGAGAACGGCTTCGACCTCTCTGACTACGACAAGCGCTGCCTGCAGTATGCGAAGGATTACGCGACCCGGCTGCTCTCCATCGATGTCAACATCACCATCACGGAGATGCTCGACACCGCCTGGGAGCTCTTCGGGAAGTATTTCTCCAAGGCCGAGACCGGCATCAAACAGGCCCTGATCGATAAATACTGGAATGGCAATTAAGTTTCAATATAACAAGACGTCTCTGAACGAGATCGGCAAGCAGCTCAAAGTGCGGCAGCGGGCCCTCCCGACGCTGCAGAACAAAGAGAGCGCCCTCCGGATGGAAGTCTTGAAGGCCAAGGCCGAATCCGACGACCTCGAGCGGCGCCTGGAGGAATCGCTCCGGAGGTACGACTACCTCGCCGCCCTCTGGAACGAATTCGAGCCGGGGCTCGTCGCCATCACCGACGTGGAGCTCAAGACCGTCAAGGTGGCCGGCGTCAAGACGCCCGCCCTCGGCGGCATCCGGTATGAGCTGAAGCCGTTCAACGCCTTCGTAAAGCCGGCCTGGTATGCCGACGGCGTCGCCATCCTGCAGGAGCTCAGCCGGCTCGGCATCGAGTCGGAGGTGTACCGCGAGAAGGCGCGCATCCTCGACTGGCAGCGCAAGAAGACGACCCAGAAGGTCAACCTGTACGAGAAGGTGCAGATTCCGGGCTACCAGGAGGCGATCCGCAAGATCAAACGCTATATGGAAGACGAGGAGAATCTCTCCAAGGCTTCGCAGAAGATTGTCAAGAGCCGCCACGCGGCCGAGGAAGAGGAGGCCTCCGAAGGATGATCAGCAAGATGACACGCTACGGCTTCATCCTCCTCAGCGGAGATAAGGAAGCCTTCATCAGCCGGCTCCAGGAGATCGGGCTCGTGGATATCACCCGCAGCGAGAAGCCGGTGGACGAGCGTTCCGCCGCGCTGCTCCAGCGGGCGGAATCCCACCGGCAGATCATCGGCAAGGCCGAGGCGCATCTGACGGAAATCGAGCGGGAAATCGCCGCCTTCGAGAAGGAGGCGGATGCGCTGCGCCCGTGGGGCGAATTCGACGCTTCCGGCATGAAGGCGCTGGAGCAGGCCGGCTACAAACTGCATTTCTACGCCGTTCCCGCCAAGAAATTCAAGGCGCAGTGGGCGGAGGAATACCCCGTTCAGGTGATTGCGGAGAAGCCGCTGGTGCACTTCGTGGCCGTCCTTCCCGCCGGAGCGGACAACCCGCTTCCCGTTCCGGAGATTCCGGAGCCGGCGCGCAGCTACAAGGCGGCCGAGGCGGATGCGGAGCGGCTCCGCGAAGTTCTCCGGAAAGAGACTGCCAAAGTGGAGGATCTCCGCGCCCGTTCCGAAGAATTCGAAGCGGACACACAGCGCGATATCGCCGCCCTGGACGCCTACCTGGCTACGGTGGCGGCCAATCCGGCGGCCGAGAATACCATCGTCACGTATACCGGCTACGCGGTATCGGACAGCGACGCGGCGCTCAAGGAGCAGCTGGACGGCCTGGATGCCTACTGGTATGCGGAGCCGGCCAAAGTGGAGGACGCCCCGCCCATCGCACTCAAGAACAACCGCTTCGTCCGGATGTTCGAGGTGCTGACCGATATGTACGGCCGGCCGTCGTACGACGGATTCGACCCGACCCCTTTCCTTTCGGTCTTCTTCCTGCTGTTCTTCGCCCTGTGTATGGGCGACGCGGGCTACGGGATCATCCTCATCATCCTCGGCATCCTGCTGGGACGTTCCAAGGGGATGAAGGACCTGTCCCCGCTCGTCATCACGCTCGGCGTAGGAACGGTGGTGGTAGGCTTCTTCCTGCACACCTTCTTCAGCATGAATATCGCTGAATGGCCGCTCTTCGAGCCCGTCAAAGGCATTTTCCTGCCGGACAAGATCGCCGGCTACGACGGCGCGATGGTCCTGTCGCTCATCATCGGCGTCCTGCACGTGTGCCTGGCGCTGATCATCAAGACCATTCAGGCGACGCGGAATCACGGGTTCCTGCACTCGCTCGGCACCTGGGGCTGGACGCTGCTGATTGTCGGCGGCGTCATCGTGGGGGCCTTCGCCCTCGCGGGCGTCATCGACGCGGCGCTCACCAAGTGGATCATCATCGGCCTCGGCAGCGTATCGGCACTCGGTATTCTCTTCTTCAATACGCCCGGAAGGAATCCGCTTATCAACTTCGGAAGCGGCCTCTGGGATACGTACAACACGGCCACGGGCCTGCTCAGCGACGTGCTGAGTTATCTGCGCCTCTACGCCCTCGGGCTCGCGGGCGCAATGCTCGGCTACGCGTTCAACGACCTTGGCAAGATGATTCTCGGCGACGGCGGTGTCGGCAACTGGATTTTCTTCATCGTCATCCTCGTCATCGGACATACCCTCAACATCGCGATGTGCGCCCTCGGCGCCTTCGTGCATCCGCTGCGACTCAACTTCCTCGAATTCTTCAAGAATTCCGGCTACGAAGGGACCGGCCGCAACTTCAGACCATTGACTAATAAATAATCAAAATAACTTTACATTATGCTCAACACATTACTCGCTTATCTCGGACTCGGACTTGTGCTGGCCCTCGCCGGCATCGGCAGCGCCTATGGTACCACCATCGCCGGCAACGCGGCGGAAGGCGGCCTCAAGAAGGCTCCCGAGAAGTCCATCAGTTACATGATTCTATCCGGTCTGCCGGCCACCCAGGGCATCTACGGCTTCGTCGCCTTCTTCATGATGCTCAACCGCTTCCGCGCCGGTGCGCTCGACGGCGCCATCATCTTCGGTGTCGGCCTCTGCGTCGGCCTCGTCTGCATGCTCTCGGCCATCCGTCAGGGCATGGTCTGCGCCAACGGCATCGTCGGCGTGAGCCAGGGTCACAACGTCATGGTCAACACCCTCATCTACGCCGCCCTCCCGGAGTTCTACGCGATCCTCGGCCTCGTCGGCGCCCTGATGGTCTAGCGACCGGCCGTTTCAGCGCGATGCGACAGATATCGTAACGCACAGCCGTTATAGCGCGATGCGTAATCGGCTAATTATCAATTATTTATGCAAAAGCCTCTGGTGAAAAACAACCAGAGGCTTTTGTGTATCACAATGATTATCAATCACTTACGCATCGCACATTACCATAAAAAGCGAGCCGCCGTTATTTTGAGGCACTTGTGCCGAAGGCGCCATCAGGCGCCGTGCCGGAGCTGTCGAAATGTCAAAGACATCTAGACGCGGAGGCACCGACCGGAACGAAGTGGAGGTCGCATCAAAAAACAGAATAAGTACAAAAAAAGAGAACTGCGGTCGCAGTTCTCTTTTTTTGTACTGGGTAGGAGAATCGAACTCCTATTGCAAGATTGAGAATCTTGAGTACTAACCGTTATACGAACCCAGCAGATTGGAATGCAAAGGTAAGGAGATTTTTTGATTTTACAAATTTATTTTTAAGATTTTCGGATATTTTTCGGACCAGTGGAGCTTTTTGTGAACGTCAACTATAAAATAGTTGTTTTTTCTGCGAAGAAAAGATATATTTGTATTTGGTAAATTAGGTTTATAGTACATATGACACTGATTAAATCCATCTCCGGCATTCGCGGCACCATCGGCGGCGCCCCCGGAAACGCACTCACCCCCATCGACATCGTCAACTTCACATACGCCTACTGCGCGACGCTCCCCTCCCGGAAGCCCGCGCCCAACGGCGAACGCTACAAGATTGTCGTAGGCAAGGACGCCCGCATCTCGGGCGACATGGTCGAGCAGCTCGTAGTCGGCACGCTCGTCAGCTGCGGCGTGGACGTCGTCAAATGCGGATTCGCCTCTACCCCGACGACCGAAATGGCCGTGCTGTTCGCCAATGCGGACGGCGGCATCATCATCACCGCCTCCCATAATCCCCGCCAGTGGAACGCCCTCAAACTGCTCAATGACAAGGGCGAATTCCTCACGGCGGTCGAAGGACAGGCGATCATCGACCTCGCCGAAAAGGGAGAATTCAACTTCTCGGAAGTCGACGCCCTCGGCACCATCGAGGAGGAAGACTTCACCGACAAGCACCTCGATGCGGTCCTGGCCCTTCCGGCCGTGGATGTCGAGGCCATCAAGAAGGCGAAGTTCACCGTGGTGGTCGACGCCATCAATTCCGTCGGCGGCATCATCATGCCCCGGCTGCTGGAGCGCCTCGGCGTCAAGTGCATCACCCTCAACGGCAACCCTACGGGCGATTTCGCCCATAACCCGGAGCCGCTTCCGGCCAATCTCGTCGACCTTTGCGAGACCGTGATCCGTGAGAAGGCCGATCTCGGCGTAAGCGTCGACCCGGATGTGGACCGCCTCGCCTTCATCTGCGAGAACGGCGAACCGTTCGTCGAAGAATACACCCTGGTGAGCGTCGCGGACTACCTCTGCGAACTCGCCGAGAAAGAAGGCAAGCCCATCGCCACCGTCTCCAACCTCAGTTCCACGCGGGCCCTCCGGGATGTCACCGAGGCCCACGGCGGCAAGTATTACGCTTCGGCCGTCGGTGAGGTCAATGTCACCACCCTGATGCACAAGGTCGGCGCCCTGATCGGCGGCGAAGGCAACGGCGGCGTCATCTATCCCGCCATCCACGCCGGACGCGACGCGATGGTCGGCGTGGCGCTCTTCCTGTCGAACCTCGCCCACAAAGGGCTCAAGGTCAGCGAACTCAAGAAGACCTACCCTCCGTATTTCATCGCCAAGAACAAGATCCAGCTCAGCGACCCGGCCCTGATCGACCGGATCCTCGGCGCCCTCAAGGAGAAATTCGCCGACGAGGAGATCAACGACATCGACGGCGTCAAGATCATCTTCGAGGCCGAGAAGAAGTGGGTCCACCTCCGCAAATCCAACACGGAGCCCATCATCCGCATCTACGCCGAGGCCCCCACGATGCCGGCCGCCGAGGCGCTTGCAGAAGAAATCATTCATATAGCAGAGAATATCATTAAATGAAAAAATTAGTTGTATCGTTTCTCCAATCCTCCGGCCCGTCCCGGGCCTCCGTCCTTCCCACAACCTGACGGTTGCGGGCCCCTCCCTCTACTTCCGAGGGTGGAAATGATTTCCGAAATCGATACAACATAATTTTTTCCAACCATTACATCCTATGTTTTCGTTCAGGACCACACCGCTGGAGGACCAGCTCGACAAAGCCTTGATCTACGGCAAGGTCGGGTGCTTCTGCACCCAGAACTGCTGGGATACGGGCCGCGGGCGGTGGATGTACGACCTCTTCCGCGAAAGGGGAAATCTCGAGGTCGTCTTCACCCCGCGTGACGCCGAGCTCACCCCGGGTACCAACCACATCGACTTCGATGCGGAGCGTCTCAGGGGCCTCAATGCCGTCGTGGTCGAGATCCAGGATGTCGGATCCAGGTATTTCAACTATACCAAGGACGTGATGCACCTGATGGAGATCCTGCATCTGCTCGATGACGAAGCCCCGTCCCTGTACATCGTCGACCACATCAATCCGGCCGGACGCGTGGTCGAAGGGACGATTCCTTCCGTGATCGGCGAGATGCACGTACCCAAGGTGGCGCACCGGCACGGCCTCACGCTCGGCGAGCTGGTCAACCTCTATGCCGCCGAGCTGGGCGCCAGATTCCCCATCCACGTCATTTCGGCCGGCGCCATGGACATCAACCACCAGCTCCTTCCCTGGAGCATCGCCCCCTCGTCCGACATGCCGGGCCTCTTCACGCCCTACCTGTACAGCGGCGGCGGCCTCTGGAACAACACGACCATCACCCCCGCCATCGGTACGGCCCGTCCCTACGAGTATATCGGCGCCCCGTTCATCAAGCCCGGGCTGCCGTACGATTTCCCGCAGGCCGACGGTGCCCTGCTGCGTCCCTGCTCCTTCACCCCCGCCGCCGGCCGCTATGCCGGCGAACGCTGCCAGGGTTTCCAGATCCTGCTCGTCCCCGGGGAGAATTACCACAGCCTCCTGCATACCCTGCAGCTGATGCGCTGGTTTACAGAAAGTTATTCCGCCTTCGAATTTGAAGAAGGGTTCCGGGCGAAGCTCGCCGATCCCGTGATGGAAGAATACCTCAAGGGTTCCATCACCTTCGACATCGTCCGCGAACACGTCAAGCTCGAAGAACAGAAATGGATCCGCAAGGCCAAGAAGTTCCTCCTGTACGACGACCAACCTTACAGAATCAAATAATTCTTTAATTTAATGTGATATGAAGACATGGTTTCGTTTGGCCGGAGCGGCACTGCTCCTGGCATTGACCGCTTCCTGCAACCTGCAGCAGGGATCC
This sequence comes from uncultured Bacteroidales bacterium, assembly GCA_947165305.1. Classification (GTDB taxonomy): domain Bacteria; phylum Bacteroidota; class Bacteroidia; order Bacteroidales; family UBA932; genus Cryptobacteroides. The sequence goes on along the minus strand of CAMUZW010000017.1, from coordinate 566 downwards.
GGCTCCCCGGATACCGCCTTTGCGACCTACGTGAAGGCCTATACCGGCGGCTGCATCTCCGAACAGGCGCCCGTACGGGTCGAACTCGTCTCCCCCGTCCCGATGGAAGCGCAGGTAGAAGGGCTCTTCTCTTTCTCTCCTGCCCTGAAGGGATCTACCCGCTGGCTCAGTCCGACCAGCGTTGAGTTCGTCCCCGAGGCCCTCGACCCCGGCAAGACCTATAACGGAACGTTCAACCTCGGCAAGGCCCTCGGCATCAAGGATCCTTCCCTGAAGAATTTCCGCTTCACCTTCAAGACGGCGGCCCGCAAGGTCAACGCCGCCATCGACGAAATCCGGATCGCGGGCGACTGCTATGCCGCAGGATCCGTCACCTTCAATCAGGACATCCCGCTTGAGACCGTTCAGAAGGCCGTTTCGGTCAGCTACGGTCCCGGGAAGCCCCAGGTCAAGGTCACCGGCGGTCCCCAGAAATTCCAGGTCGAAATCGGCCCCATCGAGCGGGGCGCCAAGGACAGCCCGCTCGAGATGAAGGTGGCCGTCAAGGGATTCTCTACGCAGTCGGC
>CAMUZW010000016.1 GCA_947165305.1 uncultured Bacteroidales bacterium | reverse complement strand
ATATTTTCATCCCTATTTACCTTTAGACAGCATTTCCTTTGCTTCGACCGTCAGGGTTGCGTGGGGCACCAGGCGGAGCCTCTCCTTGGGGATGAGCTTGCCGGTGACGCGGCATATGCCGTAGGTCTTGTTCTCGATGCGGACAAGGGCGGCCTCGAGGTTCTGGATGAACTTGTACTGGCGCTGTGCCAGCTGGCTGGCCTCTTCCTTGCTGAGCTGCATAGCTCCGTCGTCTTCCACCGTCTTGAAGGAAGGCGTGGTGTCTTCGATGTCGTTGGTACCGTTGCTCATCACAACGTGACGAAGGGTCGCATACTCCTTGCGTGCTTTGTCAAGAAGGCCGTTTATGATGACGCGGAACTCTTCCAGCTCTTCGTCACTGTAACGGTTCTTTACCACATCAGTCTTAGTGTTATCTTCCATAAGTTGAAAGTTTAAATGCGTGATACTCTTATTGTTATATTTGATTCTTCCCATTCGGCCGCCAATCCTTCCACGGGGGTGGGAGAAAGGACCACGCTTCGGGCGAGCGTCTGTGACGCCACATATTCCCCGAAGGATTCAAGGGAGGATTCTATCTGGAGTGCGGCTTCGCCTTCGGCATAAATCTGGACCGTTATCCTGTCCGTCACGTCCAGGCCGCTGTCCTTGCGGACGTTCTGGATGCGGTTGATCAGCTCGCGGGCGGTGCCCTCCTGCTTGAGGGCAGGAGTGATCTCGATGTCGAGGGCGATGGTCATCGAGCCTTCGGAGGCGACGAGCCAGCCGGGCATATCTTCCGAGGATATGGAGTAGTCTTCCGCGTGGAGGACGACGTCGCCGCCGGGGAGGGCGAGGGTGTAGTCACCCGATGCCTGGATGGCGGATATGGTGGGCTGGTCGAGGGTGCCGAACGCTGCGGCTATCTCCTTCATACGGGGGCCATATACCTTGCCGAGGGTCTTGAAATTGGGCTTTATCTTCTTGGTTATGACGCCCGTGGTGTCGGCTATGAATTCCATATCCTTGACGTTCACTTCGCCGAGGATCAGGCCCTTGACCGCTTCGAGCTGGGAGCGGACCTTGTCGGAGATGACGGGGATAAGAAGCTTGCCGAGGGGCTGGCGCACGGGGATGCCGACCTTCTTGCGAAGGGCCAGGACCATCGAGGAAGCCTTCTGGGCAAGGGCCATACGCTCTTCCAAATCCTTGTCTACCAGGGATTTGTCTGGCTCGGGCATAAGGGTGAAGTGCACCGATTCGCCGCCGGGGACAAGGTCGCACCAGAGGCGGTCCATATAGAAGGGCGCGATGGGGGCCGAAAGGACTGCGACATTGACGAGGACCTCATAGAGGGTCTGATAGGCGCTGAGCTTGTCGGGGTTCATCTCGCCGCCCCAGAAACGCTTGCGGTTAAGGCGGACATACCAGTTGCTCACATCGTCGCAGACGAAGTCCTGGATGAGGCGGCCTGCGAGGGTGATGTCATAGTCTTCATATGCGGCGCGCACCTCTCCGATGAGGGTGTTCTGCCTGGATATTATCCACTTGTCGATTTCAGGACGCTCGGCAACCGGGACCTTGGGGGCCGCAGGGTCGAAGGAGTCGACATTGGCATAGAGGGCGAAGAAGGAATATGTGTTATAGAGGGTGCCGAAGAACTTGCGGCGCACCTCGTCCACTCCGTTTTCGTCGAATTTGAGGTTGTCCCAGGGCTGGGCGTTGGTGAGCATATACCAGCGCAGGGCGTCAGCGCCATATTTGTCAAGGGCGTAGAACGGGTCCACTCCGTTGCCGAGGCGCTTGCTCATCTTGAAGCCGTTCTTGTCGAGCACCAGGCCGTTGGAAATCACGCGCTTGAAGGCGGGAGTGCCGCTGACCATCGTGTGGATGGCGTGCAGGGTGTAGAACCAGCCGCGGGTCTGGTCCACGCCTTCGGCGATGAAGTCGGCCGTCGCGCCGAACTTGCCGCCCTCGAGGCCGCGGAGGCCTTCCTGGGCATAAGGCATGGCGCCGGAATCGAACCAGACATCGATCAGGTCGCTCTCGCGGACCATCTTCCGACCGCTGTCGGAGACCAGGAAGATCTCATCGACATAGGGACGGTGAAGGTCGATGCGGTTGTAGTTGTCCAGGGACATGTCGGCGGGGTCGAAACCTTTGTCCTTCAGAGGGTTCGATGCCATGATGCCGGCGGCGACCGCCTTGTCGATCTCGGCATAGAGTTCGGCCGCGGAACCGATGCATTTCTCTTCCCGGCCGTCTTCGGTGCGCCAGATCGGGAGCGGCGTGCCCCAGTAGCGGCTGCGGCTGAGATTCCAGTCCTGGATGTTCTCCAGCCACTGGCCGAAACGTCCCGTACCGGTGGAGGCGGGCTTCCAGGCAATCTTTTCGTTCAGGGCCACCATCTCGTCCTTGACCGCGGTGGCCTTGATGAACCAGGAATCCAGCGGGAAATAGAGCACCGGCTTGTCGGTACGCCAACTATGGGGATAACTGTGGACGTGTTTCTGGATCTTGAAGGCCCGGCCGTCCCCCTTGAGCATCACGCAGAGGTCGATGTCGAGGGTCGGGGCGTCGGCGGGGAGGCTGTCGTCGAAGGCGTTCTTGACGTAGCGGCCGGCGAATTCGGCATAGGACGGGTCCACCTTGGCGGCCACGTAGGCCGGATCGAGATCTTCCAGGCGGTAGAAACGTCCGCTACGGTCCACCTGGGCCTGGGGCACTCCGGCGCGGTCGAGCACCATCATCGGCGGGATGCCGGCGGCTTCGGCAACCCGTTTGTCGTCGGCGCCGAAGGTCGGGGCGATGTGGACGATGCCGGTACCGTCCGCGGTGGTCACGTAGTCGCCCAGGATGACGCGGAAGGCCTCGCCTTCGAGCGGCTTGAACCAGGGGATGAGTTGCAGATAGCGGATGCCGGCCAGTTCGCTGCCCTTGAACACGCCGTCCAGGATGCGGTAGGGAACCAGTTTGTCTCCGGCTTTGTAGTCTTCCGGGGACATGCCTTCCGCCTTCGGGTTGAACCAGGCGCCCACCAGGGCCTTCGCCACCACGTACACGGCTTCAGAGCCGGTGTAGGGGTTGAAGGACAGGACGCGGACGTATTCGATGTCGGGGCCGACGCAGAGGGCCGTGTTGGACGGAAGGGTCCACGGGGTGGTGGTCCAGGCGAGGAAATAGACCGGAAGGGGCAGGGTCCCGAAGAGGGGCTGCGACTTCTCGTCCTTGACCACCTCGAACTGGACGGTGGCCGTGGTGTCGGTCACATCCTTGTAGCAACCGGGCTGGTTGAGTTCGTGGGAACTCAGGCCGGTGCCGTCGGACGGGGAGTAAGGCTGGATGGTGTATCCCTTATACAGCAGGCCCTTGTCGTAGATCTTGCGCAGAAGGTACCAGAGGGTCTCGATGTAACGGTTGTCGTAGGTGATGTAGGGATCGTTCATGTCGACCCAGTAGCCGATGCGCTCGGTGAGGTTGACCCACTCGCGGGTGTATTTCATCACCTCGCTGCGGCAGGTACGGTTGTACTCTTCGATGCTGACCTTGGTGCCGATGTCGGCCTTGGTGATGCCGAGTTTCTTCTCGACGCCGAGCTCGACGGGGAGGCCGTGGGTGTCCCAGCCGGCCTTGCGGCGGACCTGGAATCCGGTCTGGGTCTTGTAGCGGCAGACGGCATCCTTGATGGAACGCGCCATCACGTGATGGATGCCGGGCATGCCGTTGGCAGAAGGCGGGCCCTCGAAGAAGATGAACGCAGGGGCCCCTTCCCGCAGCTTCAGACTCCGTCCGAATGCGTCGATTTTCTTCCACCGCGCAAGCATCTCATTTCCGGCCGCCACCAAATCCAGGCCCTTGTATTCCTTAAATCCCATATTTTTACTATATTTGTAATCCTTTTGAATTTACAAAGATAACTTTTTTTATAGAATTAGTAAAAAAAATCAGAGGCTTCGGTTTCTGATTTTTCACCCAAAGCCAATGACTCTGATTGACATTATCATACTGGTCTGTTTCGTTCCGGCGCTGATCGTGGGGATCAGGAAAGGATTCATGGTGCAGGCATGCTCGCTGCTGGGAATCGTCGCGAGCATCTGGTGCGCCGCCAAATTCGCCGGGATCGTCGGCGGATACCTTTCGATGCATCTGGACTTCTCCCCCGTCGTCATCAACATCATCGCCTTCGCCCTGATCCTGATCATCGTTTCCATCGTGTTTTCCCTGCTCGGGAAACTGCTCGCCAAGCTGATGAAGGTCATTCTGCTCGGCTGGCTCGACAAACTGCTGGGGATTCTGCTGGCCGCGCTGGTCACGTTCTGTATCCTGGGCGTCATCATCTTCGTGTTCGACAGCCTCGATACGCAGTGGCATCTCGTCAAGAGCGACATCCTGCAAAACTCCGTCCTGTATCAGAAGATCAAGCAGATCACCCTTGTCATCTTCCCCTATCTGAAGCAGCTCACGCACGTGATAACACCGGAGGCAACGGATCCCGCACCGGCGGCGGCATTCATTCCGGTCCTTCTTCTATCCCGTAAAAAATAACCGTTCATGGCTCGTATCATCCTGATAGAAACATCCACCTCACGGTGCTCAGTAGGCATTGCGGAGGATGGTATCTGCACGCATTACAAAGAGAGCCCGGAGCCTCGCGCCCATGCCGCGATGACGGTGCCGTATATCAAAGAAGTCCTGGATGAAGCGGGACTTCGCGTGAAGGACTGCGATGCCGTCTGCGTCAGCAAAGGGCCCGGATCCTATACGGGACTCCGTGTGGGGAGTTCTACAGCCAAGGGCCTCTGCTTCGGCGCCGGCATTCCGCTCATCGCCATCGGGACCCTCGACATCCTCGCCGCCCAGGGCCTCGCCACGCTCAAGGCCCTTCACGGCACATCCATTGACGCCTCCGCCATCATTCCGATGATCGATGCGCGCCGGATGGAAGTCTATACCGCCGTATTCTCCCCCGACGGCCGGCAGCTCACCCCGACCGTCAGCACCGTCATCACCGCCGGCTCCTTCGCCGCCGAGCTCGCCGCCGGGCCGGTCCTCTTCGTCGGCGACGGCGCCGCGAAGTGCCGCCCCGTCCTCACCTCGCCCAACGCCATCTTCCCGGATACGCCCTCCGGCCCCGGATCTGCTGACGGTTCTTTCACAGCGTCTGCCGCTGATTCTGATTCAGGCCGTGGCGCAGATTTAGCCGCCGGCTCCGGTCCGGACCCCTTCGCCGGCTGTCCCAAGGCATCTTCGATGGCCGCCCTCGCCGAGGCCGCTTTCCGCGCCGGCCGTTTCGAGGACACCGCCTACTTCGAGCCCTTCTACCTCAAAGACTTCGTCGCCGCCCTTCCCCGCAATCCGTTTTTCCCGGCGAAGCGCGATGCATAAACAACTCTGAATCAGTAAGATATACAAAAGCCTCTGCCCGTTTTGAGGCAGAGGCTTTTTAATAAAACGCTATAAATCAATACCTTACGCATCGCGCTGACAACTTGCGTCATAACCACAACGTACCGGAAAACATCGCCCGAAGACCACTTTAAACGCTTCCCGGTCCCTGATATCTCAGAAAATCACTTACTTTCGTAAGGAATCATTACCGAATTTGGCCGGGAATTGGTAAATTTGCCGTATCACCTCCGGACAACCGGAGCCTAAACTTAAACGAAAATGAAACGGGGAAACAGAGTTTTCTATCAGGGTATCCTGAATCATTGCTATCAGCGAACCGTCGGGAATGTACTGATCTTCTATAATATCAGTGACTTTCTTGTATGTTTTACGATTTTTTGCGTAGAAGCCGGGAAGCATGACGTCAAAGTGCTGGCGGTATCCTTGATGCCAGACCACATCCATCACTCGACAATAGCCTTGCGGAGAGATGCGCTGACCAAGTTTGTTCAGTCTTATTCATCCAAATTCACCCATGCCCATAACGCCGTATGCCACCGTAAGGGTCCGCTCTTCGAGAGTCCCTTCGGCAGTGCGCCCAAGGTGGGAGGGAAGAAGGCGAGGACAAACCTCGTCTATGTAGGGAACAACGCCCCCGAACGACATCTCTGCCAGAAGGCGGAAGAGTACCGGTGGAACTTCCTGGCATATTACAAGAACCCACATCCCTTCTCCGAACCGCTCTCCTTGCATACGGCATCATGGAGGATGAAAAAAGCCGTTCACGAGGTCAATTACCAATGCGAACGGTCCAGGCCCATGACGTATGCACAGCTTCAACGTCTCTTCAACACACTCGATGACCGGGAAAAACTGCAGCTTGTGGATTATATTGTCACATCGTATAACGTCATTGATTACGAAAGCGCCATCCGCTTCTTTGACTCCTACGGGGACATGCTGTCGGCCATGCACGCCAATACGGGAAGCGAATACGATCTGAACGAAGTGTTCAAGGGAAGATCAGATGCCTGTTATGCCCGGCTTACACAGATCATCCTGAAAGAAACAGATGCCAAAGATATCCACGAAATCCTCTCCTGGCCCGAAGAAAAGAAGTTGAAGCTCATGAAATGGCTGGCGGGCCGGACCGAAGCGACCCTGGAGCAGCTCATCGCCTATTTTCACTTACATAGCGCGATGTGTAAGTAGTTATCTGTCAGCGGTTTACACAAAAGCCTCTGCCCGTTTTGAGGCAGAGACTTTTCGATAAAGTATTAATAATCAATATGTTATGCATCACGCCGACCGCATTCCGCATCATCTTGACCGTTACAGCGTCGAAACACGGCCCGCCGGCGGCGTTAGCATAGAACGGAGGCCTTTGCTGTGTGGGGCCTAGCCGCTTCGAAGGCGCAGGACGTAAACAGTGCGGGGCGGCGGCGTTAGCGGAGGACGGAGGCGATGTAGGCGCGGAGGGAGGCGGCGTCGGTGACGCGGGCGTCGGGATCGATCTGGCCGTCTTTGATAAAATAGGCCATGGGGACCTGCGTGAGGCCGTAAAGCCCGATGTAGGGCGAGGCGGCGCCGCGGGTATCGCAGACGTTGATCCAGCCGAGGCCCTGGCGCTTGATGGTCGCGGCCCATTCCGCCTTGTCGGGATCGAGGGCGACCGCGAAAATCTCCAGCCCCTTGGCATGGAATTCATCATACAGCGGCACGAGGGCGTCCAGGTTGAACATCTTCTCCTCCGCGGAGGTCGACCAGAAATAAAGCATCACCAGGCGGGCTTCAACCGAAGAGAGCTTGATAGTACGGGCCTTGTTATCAGGCAGCTCAATTTCAGGGAAAGCAAGCTCGCCGGCCGAGGCGATCCGATGCGAAAGATCGAGCGCATTCCTGCGGCGGTCCGCCTCCTTGCGGAGCGTACGGACATAGCGCGAAGCAGGATAAGAGAGCGCAAGCGAATCCGCGATATTACCGAAGATCAGACCGTCCGTCGGCTGAGAGAACACCGGGAAATCCGTCCCGGCCTTCCGGAGCAGCACCGGCACGCAGGCGAGCGAGCGGGCATGCTTCATCACAAACGATACCGATTCGCGGTAGAAGCGGACGTATTCCCGCGAGAATTCCGCCCCTTCAAGACCCTGCGTACGCGCAGAGAACGCGGCGAAACTGCTGTCTGCCTGCTGGAGCAAAGCACTCTCTTCTGAGCCGTCCAGGGACAGGAGCGTCCCGAGGGTATCCGTCGCAACCGAAATCCTGTCACCCTTCCGGGCGATCAGGGACGCCACCCGGCGATCGCCGAAATACACATAGGCGAATTCGGGCTGGCCCTCCGCCACGGGGACCTTGCAGACGTACTTGCCGGCAGCAGACACTTTGGCCGAATCCACCGCTTTCAGCTCCGCGCCGTCGAGGACCTTGACAAAGACCTTCCCGCCGGAGGCACCGTCCAGGCTGCCGTCAATGCGCGCCCCGCCGGTGCAGGAGACGGCGATAAGCGCTATAAGGATATAAAGGATACAATTCCGCATAATAAGACGACCCGCCTACTTGTTGAACTCGGCCCGGATGGCGGCGGCGATGGACGCGAACTCCTCCGGGGAGAGCTTAGGGCGCTCCTTGCGGAAGTCCATGTCGGCCTCGCTCTGCATCGGGATCAGGTGAATATGCGTATGCGGCACTTCCATGCCGAGAACGGCCACGCCGACCCGCTGGCAGGGAACCGCCGCCCGGATGGCGATCGCCACCTTGCGCGCGAAAGCCCACAGGCCTTCATAGGTCGCCTCGTCCAGATGGAAGAGATAATCGTCCTCCACCTTACGGGGAATCACCAGCGTATGTCCCTTCACCAAAGGATTGATATCGAGAAACGCGTAGAAATCCTCACTTTCGGCCACCTTGTAAGAAGGGATCTCACCGGCGGCGATACGGGTAAAAATCGTTGCCATAGTCGTTTAGAGGCTGATCTCGAGAATCTTGAACTTCATCTCGCCGGCCGGCGTCTTCGCCACCACCGTTTCGCCCTTGGCGTGGCCCATCAGGGCCTGGCCGATCGGGGTCGTCGCCGCGAGCTTGCCTTTGGAGAAATCCGCCTCGGACTCCCCTACGATGGTGAATTCCATCACGCGCTTCATCGCGAGATTCTCCACCTTGACCTTGCTCAGAAGCTGCACGCTGTCGGTCGTAAGCTTGGACTCGTCAATCACGCGTGCATTGGCGATCTTGTTCTTGAGCCGGGCGATCTTCACCTCCAGCAGCCCCTGGGCTTCCCGGGCCGCATCGTACTCCGCGTTCTCCGAGAGGTCTCCCTTCTCACGCGCCTCGGCGATGGCCGCTGAAATCTCCGGCCGCTGCGCCAGCGCATCCGCAAGCTCCTTCTTCAGGGCGTCCAGCCCGGCCTGCGTCATCATTTCGATTTCCATGTATTCGTCTTTTAAAGTGTCAACTAAAAAGGAGTCCCGCCTTTGAGGCGGAACCCTAGCAGTTGCAAATATAAGTATTTTATTTTAAATAAAAAAGATTCCCGGCACAAGGCCGGGAATGACGGTCCTGACTACAGGTAGTACTTGAAGGCCAGGCGGAGGCCGATGTTCTGGGTACCGTACAGGAGTGCACGGCTGCCCGGGCTTACGACGGCCTGATCCCAGACCTCTCCCATTTCCGTTTCTTTGTTGTACACCTCATACTTGGTATAGGTCTGAGGCTGGAAGACCACCATGATGGGGACAAAGGTGACAGAAGCGCCGATCGACATGCTGCCCGCGAAGAAGTACTCGATACCCATATCAGCCGTAATGCCGAGGCCGTGATTCATCCCGACGTTGTAGCGTTCTACAGGACGTCCGACATTGGCAGTACCCGAGGAGGTGGCATACTCAGGATGACCGGGGAGGGCATTTTCGCTTGCCGTCTTCCACTCATTGAGCGTCCCTTCACCTTCGAGGGCAAGGTAAGAAGCGGTCGACGGAAGTTTGGCACCGTTGTTAGTCAGCTCCTTTGTCAACGGATTACCATAGGCAAACGAGAGTGATCCGCCGCCCATCGCATACTGGATGCCGAAACCGCCGACGAAAGCCAGACGGCCGAAGGGTTTGGTGAATTCGAGCCCGAGGCCGATGGTCGTCCCGTTCAGTTTGGATTTGACGGCATCATACTTATAAGCCAGCGCATCCGTGGGGTTGTCAGCCAGATATTGATCGTCTATCACATACTGACGATAATTGACCGTACTGCCGGTAAGACCGATGTTGGCACGCAGGGAGACGACATCGCTGATGTGATAGCTGAGCATGAAGGACAAAAGCGGATCCGTCGAAAGGATGAACATCTGTTTGGGCGTACCGCCGAGACCTTTGACGAAATCGCCGGCCCAGGCGTTCTTGTCGGGCTGATAGTCATGATTCTTGATGGCGAGCGGGTTAAACGTCACACCGATCGAGAAGTCACCACCCTGGGGGTTGAAGATCTGCTTCTTGTTCTGGGCTCCCAGACCAAGCGCGAGGAAAAGGGCCATGGCCACTAAGAAAAACTTTTTCATATCAATACAGTATTAAAAGGTTATTATCATACATCATTAACGCATCAGACCGCCGCGACGCTTTCCCGGTCGAGGATCAGCTGCTCCCGCAGCGCCTCCAGCGACGGGAAGGGCCGCTCGTCGCGGATCTTCCGGAGGAAGGTAATCCGGATATCGAGTCCGTAGATATCCTCATTGAATCCGAGGATATGCGTCTCGACCGTCCGATGCTCACCGCTGCTCACCGTCGGGCGGACACCGATGTTGCACATGCCCCGGAAGCGCCGGCCGACCGTCTCGACGTCGACGGCATAAACGCCGTCGCACGGAATCAGTTTGAGCGGCTCGTAGAGCTGCATGTTGGCGGTCGGGAAGCCGATGGTGCGGCCGAGGCGGTTGCCGGCGACGACGACCCCATGCAGGCTGTAGCCATATCCGAGCATCGCATTGGCATCTTCGATCCGGCCTTCCGTCAGGGCGGCGCGGATCCGGGTAGAGGACACGTCCAGCCCCTGCGGGACATGGATGACTTCCATGCCGAGATGCCGGGCGATCTCGGCGGTCTCGATGGTCGGGAGCATGTCGCTTCCGATGCGGTTGTCGTAGCCGAGCACGATCGCCGAAGCCCCGAAACGGCCCCGGACGATATCCCGGAGATATTCCGCCGTCGTATGCCGGCTGAAGTCGCGGGAGAACGTAAGGACCTCCACCCAGTCGACACCGAGTGCCGAAAGATGCAGTTTCTTCTCATCCAGGGATGTCAGCAGCCGCAGATTCCGGGCGTCATCCTGGAGGACATTCCGCGGATGCGGCCAGAAAGTTACGACCATGCTCTCCGTCCCCCTTTCGTTGGCGGAACGGACCAGTTCCCTGATCACGAGACGGTGCCCGGTATGGACGCCGTCAAAAAAGCCTGTTGCGAGTACTACAGCCATCTTACCAATTCAAAATCCTGACGGTGCGGCAGCAGCGGATTACGGGCAAAGACCCGGGTCGCCATCCTGTATGCACCTGTCCTTTCGGGCATGAAGGAGACCTGGTAACGGCACACGCCGTCATTCATCTCCACAGGCGTATATTCGTGCACCTCACTGATGTGGCAGTCACCGTGGCTGTCGATCGTGGCGAATACCGTCTCGACACCGATGTCCCCACAGTTGAGATCACCGAGATTCAGGACCACTTCGGCCTTGAATTCGTTGCCGGTAGAGAGGTCGTATGACGTGCCGGGCTTGGTCTCGGACACGACGCGGACGTTCTCCCACTCGCGGCGGACGTGTTTCTTCCAGGCGGCAATCTCACGGGCCAGGGCGAAATCATCCGCCATGACCTTTGCCGTCCGCTCGGCCTGCGGAGCATAGAAGCGGTCGATATAGTCGGTCAGCATGCGGTTGGTCGTAAAGTTGCAGGCCACCTTGGCGATGGTATTCTTGATGAATCCCACCCACTGGGCGCTGCGGCCGGTCGCCGCATCGATATCATAATAAGAGGGAGCGATCTCGTTCTCGAGGGTCGTATAGATCGTCGCGGCGTCGAGCTCGTTCTGATAGCGGTTGTCCTCATAGACCTGCTCCTCGGGCAGAGCCCAGCCGGCGCCCTCGGTATAACCTTCGACCCACCAGCCGTCGAGCACGGAGAAGTGCATCGTACCGTTCATCGCGGCCTTCTCGCCGGAGGTACCGGAAGCTTCCTGCGGACGGGTCGGGTTGTTCATCCAGACGTCCACGCCCTGGACCATCCGCTTCGCGAGCGTGATGTCGTATCCGGGGATGAAGATGATCTTGCCGATGAAGCGCTCCTGCTTGGAGATATCCACAATCTGCTTGATGAGATCCTGGCCCGCCTTGTCGGCGGGATGCGCCTTGCCGGCGAAGAAGAACTGCACCGGGCGCTCCGGATCGTTGACGATCGCGTCGAGCCTGTCGAGGTCGCTGAAAAGGAGCGTCGCACGCTTGTAGGTCGCAAACCGCCTGGCGAAACCGATCGTAAGGACGTCGTCCCGGACATTGTCGAGGATCTTCACGATCTCGGCCGGGGAATAGTGATTGGAGATCGAAGTATCCTGCAGGCGCCTCTTGATGAAGCGGAGCAGTTTCTTCTTGAGCTCAACCTTGGTACCCCAGACTTCCTCGTCGGAGACATTATAAATCCCCTCGAAGCACTTCTTGTCGTAGTGATGCGTCTTGAAAGCCTCACCGAACACGCGCTCATGGATGGGTTTCCACTCGGGGGCGCACCAGGTCGGATAATGCACGCCGTTGGTCACGTAGCTCACGTAGAGCTCTTCGGGCAGATAACCCGGATACATATGGGCGAAGATCTGCTGGCTCACCTTGCCGTGCAGCATCGAGACACCGTTGACATTCTGCGAGCAGTTCGCGGCGAGGTTCGACATCGAGAACTTCTCGCCGAGGTCCTCGGGATTGTCCTTGCCCAGCGACATCAGCGTCGTCCAGTCGACCTTGAGGCGTTCGGGATAATGGCCGATATACTTGCGGAGCAGGCCTTCTTCGAAGGCGTCGTGGCCGGCGGGAACCGGCGTATGGGTCGTATAGAGCGAAGAAGCACGGACCACTTCCAATGCCTCCGGGAAGTCCAGGTTGTCGAACTGGATATATTCGCGCAGGCGCTCAAGACCGATAAAGGCCGCATGACCCTCGTTGCAGTGATAGATCTGCGGGTTGAGGCCGAGGGCGCGGAGCGCACGGATGCCGCCGACGCCGAGGAGAAGCTCCTGTTTAAGGCGGTTCTCCCAGTTGCCGCCGTAGAGATGATAGGTCACCTCGCGGTCTTCCTGGATATTGGCTTCGAAGTCGGTGTCGAGCAGATAGAGGTCTGTCCGGCCGACCTCAACCTTCCACAGGCGGGCCGTGATGACCCGTCCCGGGAATGCGAGGGAGACCGTCAGCCAGTTGCCGTCCTTGTCGTAGACCGGCAGGGCGGGAATCTTCGTGAAGTCCTGCGCATCATACTTGGAAACCTGATAACCCTGGCCCGAGAGAACCTGGGTAAAGTACCCGTAACGGTAGAGGAAACCGATTGCGCAGAGGTTGACGTTCATGTCGCTGGTCTCCTTGAGGTAATCGCCGGCCAGGATGCCGAGGCCGCCCGAGTAGATCTTCAGGGAAGTATCGAGGCCGTATTCCATGCAGAAGTAGGCGATGGAAGGATCTGTCCGCTTCGCTTTCTCGGCCATGTAGGCGTCGAATTCGTCGAGCACGGCATTCATCCGGCCAAGGAAGTCGGGATCCTCGGAGAGCTGCTGATAGCGCTTGAGGCTCACGTTGTCGAGCACGGCCAGGGGGTTGTGTCCGGATTCGAACCAGACTTTCTGGTCGATGGAGCGGAAGAGATCTTTGGCGCTTTCGTTCCAGCACCACCAGAGGTTACGGGAGAGTTTCTCCAGACGGGAGAGTTTTTCGGGGAGATGACGCGTCACAAGGACGGTATTCCAGGTCGGTGTATTGACGTCCTGTTTAGTATATTGCATTGTTTTGTCTTTAATCTTAACATAGGATTCTTTGGCGGCGGCGACTTTCTGGAGAGCCTGGCTGTACGCCTGCCGGTAATATTGGATCTGGTTGTCCCAGAGGGCAATCTCAGAGGCTTTGCGGGCGTTCTCGCGGTAGACTTTCCGCTCTGCGGAAGTCAGGGAAGCGATCTCGCGGACACGCGCCGCCACGCCGTCGACGACGGCGAAATAATTGGTGTCGTCCCGGTGCAGGACCGCGACACCCGGATGCTCCGTCCCGCAATGGTCGAGCACCCATTTCCCAAACCCGGCGAGGTCGGTCGTCAGGGTCGGAATCCGGAAGGCCAGGGCTTCCAGCGGCGTATATCCCCAAGGCTCATAGTACGAAGGGAAGAGCGCCAGGTCGAGTCCGCAGAGGATATCGTAGTACGGGAGGTTCAGCACGCCGTCGTCGCCGTTGAGGTACGACGGGACGAAGTACACCTTGACCCGGTCGCCGATGGCATTGACGAGGCCGAGCTCGCGGAACCGGCGCAGGATGATATCATTCTCGGGGTTCTGCAGCACGTGCGTCGTCATCGAGCCCGAGAGCTCGCGGACGGGGCCGAGATGCCCGGAAGGGACCATGATGAACGCCTGGATACTGCGGTCGGAGCCCTCTTCGTTGACCTTGTGAAGGGCATCCAGAAAGACGTCGATGCCCTTGTTGCGGTATTCGTAACGGCCGCCGATGCCGACAAAGATGGCGTCGGCGGGCACCGTTTCGCCGGACATCGCCGTCGCGACCTCGACGAGTTTCTTGCGGGCGCGGTCGTGCCGCTCCTCATATTCCTCGTCAGAGGCAGGTGTAAAGCTGTTCTCGAAGCCGTTGGGCGTCACGACATCCACCGGACGGCCCAGGAAACGGGCGCACTCGAGGGCCGTGATCTCACTGACCGTCGTAAAGATATCGGCGTGCCTGGCAGAAATCTTCTCCAGGGAATGGCGCGCGACGACACCGAACTCGGCCGCCTTGGCGTCGGCATCATACGTCGAAATCCCGTCGTACAGCGGAAGGTTGTGCCCCGCCAGGCAGCGGCCGATGACGGTCGCATGGGTCGTGAAGACGGTCGCGACCGGAATGCGCGTACGATGGACATAGAGGAGACCCGCACCGGTCTGCCACTCATGGAACTGTGCCACGACCTTGTCGGTATACGAGAGATTCTCGTTGTAGAAACTTTCGATGACCCGGCCTGCGGCATAGCCGAAAAGGGCGTTCTCCTTGTAATCCCAGTCGCCGCTGATGGAGTCTACACCGAATTCTTTCCAATATTCGCCGAGAACCTTGTCGGCCTCGGGCAGAAGCTGCTTGTAGTCGACCAGGATGGCCACGGGGCGTCCGGGGACGTTCCAGTGCCCGATGCGGACGCGGATGCCCTGCTCGGCGATCCGGAGCTTCCAGGAATGGTACAGCGTGGTATCCTCCTGGAAATCAGGGTTGTCGGCCCGGTGCATCCAGACATCGGGACCGATCATGATATGACGGCGGCCCAGCTTTGAATGCAGGTACAGCGCCTTGGTGGCAATGACCGTATAGATCCCGCCTACTTTGTTACAAACTTCCCAACTTACTTCAAACAGATAATCAGGGTTCAGTATATCTTTCTCACTCATCTAGTCTTGCTTCTTTTTGACAGGGGCTTTCTTACGGGCGGGCGCTTTCTTCGGCGCGGGCTTCGCCACTTCCGTCAGGGCGGCCTGCTTCACGTCCAGGGCCGCCTTCTTCTCGTCGAGGCGGATCTGGAAGTCCGAAATCACGTTCATATAGTTGATAAAGGCCTCGTAAGGCGTGTCGTACGGGTTAAAATACTTGTGCACCTCTCCGTCGGAGAAGAATTTGGTGCACATATAGTAGAAATGGTCGCTCTCCTGCAGATGACCGAAGTCCTCCCAGAGCTCGGGATCACCGACGATGGCAAGCTTCTCCGTCATGGCGTAGACCTTCTGGAAGGCTTCCTGCTGGAGTTCGTTGCCGAGCCAGGCCGTGACGTCGCGCTCTTCGTCCGCCCATGAAATGGGGTCGGGGACGTCGATTCCGGAGACCGCTTTGTGCTTCTTGGCGGCCAGCGTAGGGGTGACGAATTCGAACGAGCCGTCCGCGAGAACCGTCTCGGGCAGATAGCGCATGAAGTCCATGATGCCGCTGTCGACCTTCTGGTGCTCACCGAAGGTCTCGTAATCCATAAACAGGTTGATGATCTCGCCGTCGGCTTCCTTGAGCCAGCCGAGGTATTTCTCCGTGGTGAGCGGCCAGTCGGCCCAGCCCCGGTTGGAGAAACGGAAGGCGATGTCGTCGCTCAGGCCGTAGTTGCGGAGCAGGAGCTTCAGCTTGGGCTGCGTGTCGTCGCTGTAGAGGAAATTCGGGCTCTGCCAGCCCATGATATGGCGGGCGCCTTCAGTCAGCATGGTCTTGAATCCAAGGTCGTAAACCATTTCGCCGATGCCGTTGGAGTAGATGAGCTCGGTATTGCGGAAGGCGGTGGGCGTAACGCCGAACAGGCGCTCGATGGCCGCCTTGTGCTTCGTAACCTGATGCTCAAACTCGCTGTAGGAGGCCAGCGAAGCCAGCGAATGGAAATACGTTTCCGCCAGGAATTCTACATTTCCGGTGGCGGCGAGGGCCTTGAAGCTGTCGATCACCTCGGGGCAATAGCGCTCGAACTGCTCCAGCGCGGAGCCCGAGATGGAGAAGGCCACCTTGAACTGTCCGTTATATTTCTTGATGAGCTCCAGCAGGATGGCATTCATCGGCAGGTAGCACTTCTGGCTGACCCTGCGCATGATCGTCCTGTTGGTGAAGTCATCGTAGTAATGGGAATCTTTGCCGATATCGAAAAACCTGTACAGGCGGAGCCGCGTAGGCTGATGGACCTGGAAATAAAGGCAGATACTCTTTTTCATGGCGTTAGCTTATAAGGGATTCGTAAACTTTCTTTAACTTGGCGGCCGCACCCGTCCATTTGAGATTGTTGACTTCGTCAAAACCCTGCTTGGCCGCAAAGCTGGCCAGCGCGGGGTAATTCAGAAGCGCGTAGATATCGTCGGCCATCGCGTCGATATCCCAGAAGTCGGTCTTGAAGGCATATCTCAGCACCTCGGCGGCACCGGACTGCTTGGAGATGATGGACGGGACGTTGGTCCGCATCGCCTCGAGCGGCGAAATGCCGAAGGGCTCGGAGATGGACGGCATCACGTAGACGTCCGAGAGGGCGAACATCTTCTGCACGTCCACACCCCGGAGGAAGCCGGTGAAATGGAAGCGGTCGGAGATGCCGTGGCGGGCCGCCTGGCGGATCGCGCGGTTCATCATGTCGCCGCTGCCGGCCATCACGAAGCGGACGTTCTTGGTGCGCTTCAGGACCTTCGCGGCCGCCTCGATGAAGTACTCGGGGCCCTTCTGGAAGGTGATGCGGCCGAGGAAGGTCACGACCTTTTCCTTGACGCCGCGCTCCACGGAAAGGTTTTCCCGGCCGCTGAAATCCACCGCATTGTGCACGGTGACCACCTTCTCGGGCGGAACGCCGTAGCGGTTGATGCAGGTGTTGCGGGTGAGGTCGCTCACGGCGACCACCTTGTCGGCCGTCAGCATGCCTTTCTGCTCGATCGCGAAGACGCGGGTGTCGATATTGTCGACGCTGCCGCGGTCGAAGGAAGTCGCGTGGACATGGACCACCAGGGGCTTCCCGGTAAGTTCCTTGGCGGCGATGCCGGCATAGTAGGTCAGCCAGTCATGGGCATGGATGACGTCGAATTCGTCCTTATGCTGGAGGGCGATCGTGCCGCCGACCATCGCATAACGGGCGACTTCCTCCATGAGGTTGGCGCCGTATTTCCCGGAGAATTTGTATTTCTGGCCGTAGCTGATGCGGAAGTCCTTCACCTGACGGCGGCGCTCCGCCTCGACCACGTCGTGGAATTCCTGCGGATCGAGGTACGGAACCATGTTGGTGCCGATATGGATGAATTTGACTTTGTCGAGGTATTCTTCCACAGAGGTGGAGACGGTATCGACGGCGACGTCGCTGGCGTTGATGATCCTTGTGGCGCTCTGGTCCTCGTCCCCGGATGCGGAAGGCATCACGAAGATGGATTCGACGCCGTTGGCAGCCAGTCCTTTGACGATACCCTCGCAGGCCGTACCGAGACCGCCGGCGATATGGGGCGGGAATTCCCAGCCGAACATTAACACTCTCATTTCGATTCCTCCCGATATTTGGCGATGAGCCAGTTGATATTCAGCAGAGCAGCCGTCGTCATCGCGGACGAAATGGCACCGTGCGGCTCATGCGGCGGGTCGCCGTCGTAGAGCTCGGAGAAGGCGCCGACGCCGTGCTTGGAGAGATCCTCGTAGAATCCTTCCGTCAGCCATTCGGCCCGTTTGATGAAGTTGGCTCCCATCATGTTGAAGCTTGCATAGCAGAACTGCGAGAGCAGGTGCGGGAAGGCGCAGCCGTTGTAGTAAGCCAGGTCGCGGTCGATCTGTGACCCTTCGTAGACGCCCTTGTAGCGGTTGTCCCGCGGGGAAAGGGAGCGGATGCCGCGGCGGGTCAGGAGCTCGCTGTTGACGACCCGCATCACTTCGCTCACAATCTCGTCGGAGACGGCGATGTAGTCGAGCGACACGGCCCAGAGCTGGTTGGGACGCAGCTCGAGGTGCTGGCCGCCATTGTCGACGTAGTCGGCGAGGAAGCCCAGGTCGGCGTTCCAGAAGGTCGGCTGATAATGGGCCTCGATCAGCTCCTTGACCGGCACCCATTTCTGGGCGAAAGCGCCCTTCGGCTCGTGCGCGAGGGCGAAGCAGATGGCGTTGTACCACAGGGCGTTGGTCTCGACCTGGTAGCCGGCGCGCTCGGTAACGGCGCGTCCGTCGACATAGGTATTCATCCAGCTGAGGGCGACGCCGTCCATCTGGGCCCAGAGAAGGCCGTTGGGCTGCATCGTAACCTCGGCGCGGCGGCCGGGAAGGTAGCTCTCGATGATATCCTTGAGGGTCTTGCCGTATTTGCGCCAGACGTGGGCGTCATCGGCTCCGTACGCGATATACTGCTGCAGCGTGACGGCCAGGTAGAGCGGGGCTTCCACCTGCGTGGTGCGGCGGAGGAGCCGCTCCTGCTCGTCGGCGATGAGGTTGTCGAGGATTTCCTCGAATTCCTTCGGGTCGTGCTTGCCGTAGAGCGTCAGGCCGGGCAGGGCGTAGAGCGTCTCGCGGAGCAGGCCCGTCAGGAGCCAGGAATAACCGGCCACGATCTGCTTGTGGCCGTTGCCGTCGCGGATCAGGAGGTCGGCCTGCCGCACGAGCTGGTCGTGGAAGGAGGTGATGGGACCGATCTTACTGACGGCGGATGTGAATTTGCGCTTGATGCCGGCCTTGGCGACGGGGCCGTCGGCGCAGGCGGAGAACACGATGCTCTCGCCCGGAGCGAGCTCCGTCTCGAAGGAGCCGGGGACGAAGAGGTCCTCCCGGCAGTCGAAACCGCGGCGCATCTCGTCGGAATATGTGATGCCCTTATACCAGCACGGGTTGTACTGGAAGGCGGCCGTGCCGCTGAGCTGGAGATTCAGGTCCGGGAAGCCTTCATACAGGTTGAAGGCCACGCCGCCCTCGATGTCCTTCGGAAGCGTACGCGCCGTGCCGTTCTCCTGGGTAAGGTCGTGGACACGGCGGAACGACAGGAAGGGCTTGAGGCTGAGCTTCACCTTGGCCGGAGCCTTGACGAGCTCATACTTGATGAGCAGCTGGTCGCGGTCCTCGACGAGCACAAGGCTCTTCCGGAACAGGATTTCCCCGATCTTGTAGGTTACCATCGGGACGGGATCAGCGTCGAAGTCCACGATATACTTGTGGCCGCGCGGCTCATACACGTCACCATAGCAATGGATGCCGAGGTTGAAGCGCTTGCCGCGGAGGGTGATGCTCTCGTCCAGCGACGAAAGGAGCATGTACCGGAAGCCGCCGAAACGGTCGACAGGGACCGCCAGGAGGCCATGATAACGGCGGGTATTGCATGTCACGATGGACGTGTTGCAGAACGCGCCCGTCTTGCTGGCCAGGAAAATCTCCCGCTTCAGCGAGTAAGACAGATTGACGAGTTCCGCCTTGTTGAATTTCAAAAATGCCATATAGGTTTTTTGTTTACACTTTCTTTAAAACGGTCGCCGTACGGGCGGGAAGGTACAGATACAGGGTCGCGTCGTACTTCGGATTCCCGTTGGGCGACTTCCCGGGCACGGTGAAATGATGCGCTCCCTTCTCAATGCGGGCGAAACCGTCAAACCGGGCTTCGTCGCTGTCGAGCACGTCTTCGTATTCGCCTGCGGGCGCCGCAAAGCCATAATCCGCAAACGAACCCGTGGCCGAAAAATTCAGCGCAAAGATACAATTTTTCCGCTTGAAAATCAAGACCTTCTTCTGCTCGTCCTGTACAAGCAGTTCCGGAGCCTCGTCGAGGACACCTTCCTTACGCAGCAGATGGACCATTTCGATGTCGAAATTGCGAAGGTACCGGTAGCGGAGATAATCCGGCTCGGCGAGCGACCACTGCCGCCTGGCATGGGCGAAAGACCAGCCGTTTCCGGCCCGGGGGAAGTCGATCCATTCGGGATGGCCGAACTCGTTGCCCATGAAGTTGAGGTAACCGCCGCCGCAGGTGGCCGCCGTCACGAGGCGGATCATCTTGTGGAGGGCGATGCCGCGGTCGACGACAGGGTTGCGGGACTCTTTGTTCATCGAGAAATACATCTCCTTGTCCATCAGGCGGAAGATGATGGTCTTGTCGCCCACGAGGGCCTGGTCGTGGCATTCGGCGTAAGAGATGGTCTTTTCGTCGGCGCGCTTGTTGGTGAGCTGCCACCAGATCTCGCCGACGGACCACTGCTCATCGCTGAGTTCCTTGATCCACTTGATCCAGTTGTCGGCGATGCCCATCGCCATCCGGAAGTCGAAACCGACACCGCCTTCGGCGAAAGGCGCCGCCAGGCCCGCCATGCCGCTGACGTCCTCGGCGATGGTGAAGGCGTCGGGATTCATCTCGTGGATGAGCATGTTCGCGAGGGCCAGGTACTGCACGGCGTTCTCATCGACACCGGCGTTGAAGTAGTTGTCGTAGCCGACGAAATCCTTGCCGAGACCGTGGTCCCAGTAGAGCATCGAGGTGACGCCGTCGAAGCGGAAACCGTCGATGTGGTATTCTTCCATCCAGTACTTGCAGTTGGAAAGGAGGAAATACTTGACTTCATCCTTGCCGTAGTCGAAGCAGCGGGAGCCCCAGGCCGGATGATGCCCCTGCGGACCGCCGTAGAAATAGAGATCGTCGCGACCGTCGAGCTTCGAGAGCCCTTCGGCTTCGTTGTCGACGCTGTGGCTGTGGACGATGTCCATCACAACCGCTATGCCCTTCCCGTGAGCCTCGTCGACGAGCCGCTTGAACTCCTCGGGGGTACCGAAACGGGAGCTCAGGGCGAAGAAATTGCTCACCTGATAGCCGAATGATCCGTAATAGGGATGCTCCTGAAGGGCCATGATCTGGAGGGTGTCGTAGCCGAGCTCGGCCACCTTGGGAAGGACGTCCCGGCGGAAGTCCTCGAAGGAGGCGACCTTCTCTTCCTCGGAGCTCATGCCGATATGGCACTCATAGATGAGGGGATGGGGACGCTTCCCGGGGCCCTTGTGCTTCCAGACGTAAGGCTCGGCAGGATCCCAGACCTGGGCGCAGAAGACCTTGGTGTCCGGGTCCTGGACGCAGCGGGTCACATAGGCGGGCAGCCGCTCTCCCCCGCCGCCCGGCCACTCGATGAAGAGTTTGTACAGCATTCCGTGCGAAAGGAACATCCCCGGCAGGGTCAGTTCCCAGTTGCCGCCGCCGACGGGATGCAGGGCGTAGGCGTCGGTGCGCTTCCAGTTGTTGCATTCGCCGATCAGGTAGATCCGGGAGGCGTTGGGCGCCCATTCCCGCAGCACCCATCCTCCTTCGGCCGTCTTGTGAAGGCCGTAGTAGAGATGATTGTTGACGGCATCGTTCAGGGTCTTCCCGCGCGAGAGCTTCTCCCGGCAGGCGAGAATCGCCTTGTGCCGGCCGTCAATCGCCGCCTTGAACGGCATCAGGTATGGATCTGAATCGTAAAGCATAGGTTTTATTCTTCTGAAAGGGAATCTATCTTTTCCTTGACGCTGCGGAGGTAGTCGCGGCAGGCCTTGATGAGGGCCTTGGAGCGGGCCACGAGGGCGTCGATGTCGTCGAGGCCGGTGGCGGGATCCTCCACTTTCTTCGCGATCTCCTCGAGCTCGGCCATCGCTTTGGCGTAATCGAATTTCTGTTCTTCCATATCGTTATCTTTTTTGTTCCTTCTATGCCGTAGACACCTTCCTCCGCTCGTCCTCGTCACGGACCACTTCGTTGACGGTCGCGCGGAGGTGGCCGTCCGAGAAGCGGACGCCGATCCGGTCGCCAATACTCACGCGGGCGGTCGTCTTGAGGATGCGGTTGTCCTTCCCCGTCACCAGCACGTAGCCGCGCGACAGGATCTCGCGCGGATCGGCCCCGGCGATGCGGGCCTCGACCAGTTTGAGCTTCGTGTCTGCCATCGCCTGCTTCGTTCCGGCCGCGAAGCGCAGCCTGGAGATGTTGTCCTCCAGCATCTTTGCCAAGCCATAGTGCTTGGTCACCAGCCCTTTTCCGATCCGGCCCTGCACATCCGCGAGCCTTGTAACCCCGGCATGGCATTTTGCCAAAAGCCCCCGGGAAATACGGCCGGAGAATGCCTGCAGCGTACGGTCGGCCGCCGCGAAACGGTCACCGACCGCCCTGGCGACACGTCCCGAAAGCCGCTCCAGTGCCTCGGCCCGGGCATCCAGCCGCTTCCGAACACCGTCCCCGACCCGCTCCTGCAGCGCCGTGATACGGTCGTCTTCGGCGACATAGGCATTGATAAACAGGTCGGCCAGCGCCGTCGGCGTCTTGACATAGGTGTTGGCCACCATGTCGGCGATGTGGTGGTCTTTGTCGTGCCCGATGGCCGTCACGACCGGCGCGGCGCAGGTCGCGATCGCCACCGCCATGTCGTAATCGTCAAAACAGGCCAGGTCGGTCTCGGAGCCGCCGCCGCGAAGGATCAGGACGGCGTCGAAACTGCGCCCGGCGGCTTCTTCCATCCGGGTGATCCGCCCGAACGCATCCACGACCGAAGCCGAAGCCCCCTCCCCCTGCATCGCCGCCTCGAAGAGCACCGGGTTGAACTGATAGCCGTAACCGTTGTCCTTCAGGTGGTTGAGAAAGTCCTGCAGACCCGCCGCCGTGGGCGAGGAGATGATGGCGAGATTGTAGGGAATCGGCGGGATACAGAGCTCTTTCTGCATCTCCATATATCCTTCGGCGGTAAGTTTCTCGATGGCGCGCTTGCGCTCCAGCGCCTGCTCCCCGAGGGTAAAGGCCGGATCGATGTCCTCTACATAGAGGCTCATCCCGTACAGCTCACTGAAATTGAGGGTCACCTTGACCAGGACCGTAATGCCGGCCCTGAGGTCGGAGCCGGTCGCCCGGCGGAAGGTCGCCGCGACGGACGGGAATTTCCATTTCCAGATGATGGAGCGGATCTCGGCCACCTGCCGTCCGCCCTTCGACTCCGAAAGGGTCATATAGCAGTGCCCGGCCGCGGCGGGAGAATACTGGCGGATTTCCGCCTTCACCCAAAAAGCCTCCGGAAAGGTCTCGGCGACCATTCCCTTCAGCCCTGCAAGCAGTTCAGACAGTGCAATATAATTTCTTGCCATCGATTCTTCCCGGCCTCTGTTCAAGTTTTCAAATTTACGAATTTATTTGCACTTCGCCAAAACAATTTCAACAGCCCGCGAAGCGATGCCCGCACCCCCTCGAGGCGCGATGTACAATCTGTTGCTATTCAGGCGTTTACGCAAAAGCCTCTGCCCGTTTTGGGGTAGAGGGTTTCGCATAAAACATTTACAGCCAAACATTTACGCATCGCGGACACCATATCCGGAATTTTGTATATCTTTGCACAACCAACCTGACTGATCAATGGCAGCGTCAAAATCTATCTGGTTTGCCGGAGGATGCTTCTGGGGAACGGAGCATTTCTTCAAGGGCGTGGACGGTGTCCTGAAAGCGACCGCAGGATACGCCAACGGCCATCTGGACCGCCAGCCCTCCTACGAGGATGTCTACACCGACACGACCGGCTTTGCCGAAACGGTCGAGGTAGCCTATGATCCGGCCCGGATAAGCCTTCCGGAGCTCACGGACCTGTATTTCGCCATCATCGATCCCCTGTCGCTGAACCGCCAGGGCGGAGATGCCGGCACGCGCTACCGGACGGGCATCTACTACGGCCCGGAGGAGGATCTCTCCCTCATCCTGCCGCGCTACAATGCTGAATCCGAACGCCTTGGCGCCCCATTGGCCGTAGAGCTGGAGCCCCTCCGCAATTTCTATCCGGCAGAAGAATACCATCAGCAATATCTCGACAAGAATCCCGGCGGATACTGCCACATCCCCCTGGCGGCGTTCCGGTATCTGCGCCTGTATCAGGACCTGAAGGCGCTGCTCGGGGACGAACCCGACCTCATCGCCCGGATGGCCTCGGCGGCCGCCCTCCTCGGAGAACGGATGAAATGGCACTGGACCGGATTCTACCGGGTAATCGGCGAAAAACTCGTCCTGGGCCCTTACTGCGGACCGCTCGCCTGTCTCCGGATCGGCTACGGCAAGGGGGTCTGCGGCACAGCCTGGAAGGAGCGCCGTACCGTCATCGTGCCCGACGTCGACCGCTTCCCCGGTCACATCGCCTGCAGTAGCCTGTCCCGCTCGGAGATCGTCGTTCCGCTCATTAAGGAAGGAGATGTCATAGCCGTGCTCGATATCGACTCCGCCGAGACGGACACCTTCGGCCCCGACGACGCCCGCTGGCTCCAGAAAATCGCAAATCTCACCGCACAAGTATCCATCCCATGAACGACGCATTCTCTCCCATTCCCCTCTCCGACACACAGGAAGGCCCTTTCCGGAGGCTCGCCTTCCGTACCTGCGACTCCGTGTGCTCCGTCCAGATTGACCTTCTGCTCGAAGGAGACATCATCCGCAAGGTACAATACACCAAGGGCTGCCACGGCAACACCCAGGGCGTCGCCTCCCTCTGCGAGGGAATGAAAGTGCAGGAGGTCATCAACCGCCTCGGCGGCATCGACTGCCACGGCCGCGGCACCAGCTGCCCCGACCAGCTCGCCCGTTCGCTGCGCCTCGCCCGCATCCTGGAGATGGAACGCAACTACGACGAAGCCCTCGCCGGACGGGAAGACGTCCTCGACGCACTCCGGGCCTACATGGACTCGGGCGAATGGCTTTCCGACTTCGAAGCGGACGAACGGGGCGAAATTCCGCCGCAGATCAAGCGCGGCGTCCTCAGCGAAGACGGCCTCTACAACCTCCTCAACGGATAAGCGCAGTCTTTTCAGCGCGGGTTTACCAAACCTGTTTTGCCAAACGCGTTTTGCCAGGGCCGTTTTGCCAAATGCGTTTTGCCA
>CAMUZW010000015.1 GCA_947165305.1 uncultured Bacteroidales bacterium | reverse complement strand
GCATTGCTCGAGCAAGCTCGGCACTGCATTCGGCTTGCACAAGATTTCGCGGTTTAAAAAAAGCAGAAGCCACATTCGCGTAATTTGCGGTTTTTAAAAAAACAGAGTATTCGAGGATGCGTGTTAAATTTGTGTAAAAGTTTTGCTGTGCGGCCTAAAGGTAGTAATTTTGTCATTCTATTAAAAGGCCTATGGAGTTTAAAGTCTTGAGGACTAGTGATTTGTCTCGTGAGCAAGTCGTTGGGATTAACGACTTGTTCTGCCGCGTTTTTGACAAAGAACGGTCGGTCGATGAGATGTTGGCCAAGTATGAGATGAACGCCTTCGGCTACAGCTATGTCAGTTTCTTTGAGGACGAGGGGGTGATTCATGGCAGTGTCACATTTGTTCCGGGCTATTTCATGGTCAATGGTGTGAAGAAGGTGTTTGCCTACTCGATTGACTCGATGGTCGACAAGGACTATCGCGACCTGTTCGAGATCATGGAGATCACCAACAATGCCTATGCGCATCTCAAGGCCGAGGGTGTCTCGTTCTATTTCGGCTATCCCAACGACAACTCCTATCCCTTCATGACTCGTGCCAAGCTGGCCTATGACATCGGCAAGCTCGACACCTATGTGCTGCCTTATCGCATCGGTGGCGTCAAGCCGGGTCTCAAGGGCCTGAACTGGCTGTCTCGCGGCTGCAGCCGCGTGTGGTGCTGGCTGTCGGGCCTGTTGGCGTCGCGGCAGGTGGCGTTGTTTGCCGTCCACAAGGACGAGTCGTCGTTCAATGGTCCGCGCTACCGTTGGTTTGACGACTATGGCATCGTCACCATCGACGACTTCACCCTCTATTACCGCATCGTGGTGCACGAGCATGTGCGCACGGCGTTCATAGTCGACATCGACAAGAAGTCGGCGCGCAACTTCCAGCGCAGCGTGAGCTATCTGCTCAAGCACGAGTCGTCGCGTTTCGACATCATCCTCTATGTGGGCCATCTGCCCTTTGGCAATACGGGGCTGGTCAAGATTCCGCTCAAGCGTGCGCCCAAGCACTTCAACTTTGTGGGCTTCGCACTTGCCGGCGAGGACATGGGGGTGGACATGTTCGATATCGCCAACTGGGACACCAACCTGTCAAACTACGATTTAATATAACCTCTTTAATAAAATATAGTAATGGATATCAATGCTTTTGTTGAGGGCTTTGCCCAGCAGTTTATGGATACTGACCCCAGTGAGATCACGGCCTCGACCCGGTTTCATGACCTGGAGGAGTGGAGTTCGCTCACGGCACTGTGTGTGATTGGCTTTGTGCGCACCGAGTGTGGCAAGACCATCACTGCACGTGAGTTGAAGGACATCGACACGGTCCAGGACCTGTATGACCTGGTGCAGACACTCTAGAGGTATTAGCGTCAATCCGATTGCAACATGGCATATATCAAGGCAATATCTTATTACCTGCCAGAGCAGGTGATGACCAACCAGCAGCTGCTGGAGCGTTTCCCCGAGTGGAACAGCGACAAGGTGGCCCAGAAGATAGGCGTCGAGTGCCGTCATGTGGCCTCGGCAGGCGAGACCGCCGGCGACATGGCCGAGCAGGCAGCCCGCCGTCTCATGTCCGAGCACAACATCGCTCCCGAGAGCATCGACTTCTTGTTGCTGTGCACCCAGAGTCCCGACTATTTCTTGCCCTCGACGGCATGTGTGCTGCAAGACCGATTGGGCTTGCCCAAGTCGTGTGGAGCCTTTGACTACAACCTGGGCTGCTCGGGAGCAATCTATGGCTTGGCGGTGGCCAAGGGCCTGATAGCCGCCGGAGTGGCACACAACGTGCTGCTGCTCACTGCCGAGACCTACACCAAATATCTGCATCCCGACGACAAGAGCAACCAGACCATCTTCGGCGACGGTGCCGCAGCGTGCCTGGTGTCGGGTGACGGTGGCTTTGCGCGCATTGGCGAGTTTGTCCTGGGCACCGACGGCTCGGGAGCCAACAACCTGATTGTCAAGTCGGGCGCCTCGCGTCAGCCACAGCCCACTGGGCAAGTGGTGACCGACGACGAGGGTCACCAGTGGCATGACGACTACCTGTATATGAATGGCGGTGCCATCTTCAACTTTACGCTCGACGTCGTTCCGCCGCTCATCGCCGACTTGCTGGCCAAGCACCAACTCACCCGCGACGATGTGGACTATTTTGTCTTCCATCAGGCCAACAAATATATGCTCGAGACCATCCGGCGATTTGCCCGACTGCCTCAAGACAAGTTCTACGTCAACCTGCAGCAGACGGGCAACACTGTGTCGTCGACCGTGCTGATTGCGCTCAGCCAGTGCCGCGACCGTCTCAAGTCTGGCGACCGGGTGATGCTTGCCGGCTTCG
The DNA here is from genome assembly GCA_947165305.1 of uncultured Bacteroidales bacterium. Classification (GTDB taxonomy): domain Bacteria; phylum Bacteroidota; class Bacteroidia; order Bacteroidales; family UBA932; genus Cryptobacteroides. The sequence continues at coordinate 23,260 of CAMUZW010000015.1, read as the reverse complement.
GGGTGGGCTTGTCCTATGGCGGCACCATCATCGAGGTGATTTGAACTGAGCCCTGAGCCTGAAACAACGATTATCGTCATGCGAGTACTGACCTTTGACATCGAGGAATGGTTCCACCTGCTCGAGTGCGACGACACCAAGACCGAGCAGCAGTGGGCCAGCTACGAGGTGCGCATCTACCAGAATGTGGAGCGCATCCTCGACATTTTGCATCAGTCACACACCCGTGCCACATTCTTTGTCATCGGGTGGATAGCCAAGACCTATCCCGACCTGGTCAGACGCCTGTCGGAGGAGCACGAGGTGGGATGCCACACGATGAACCATCAGCTCGTGTGGCAGCAGTCGCCCCAGGAGTTCAGGCAGGATGCCGAGAGCGGCATCAAGCTGCTGGAGGACATCACCGGCCAGCGTGTGCGCATGTTCAGGGCACCGGGCTTCTCGATCCGCAAGACCGAGGCTTGGGCATTCGACATCTTGAGCGAGCTGGGCATCACCCACGACAGCAGTGTCTTCCCGGCCCATCATGCCCATGGCGGGATGCCCGAGTATGCTTCTCCTGTGCCGTCGATCATCGAGCACGGCGGCGCGCGCATCAAGGAGTTCCCCATCCGTCCCCACATGGTGGCGGGTCATCCGCTGATGTTTGCCGGTGGAGGCTACTTCAGGTTGTTTCCCTACTTCCTGATCAAGCGGTGGACCCGTCAGTTGGACGACTACCTGCTGTCCTACATTCATCCGCGCGACCTCGATGCCGGCCAGCCGATGATCAAGTCGCTGCCGCTGACGCGCAAGTTCAAGTCCTATGTGGGGCTGGGCCGCGCCGAGGCAAAGCTGCGCCAGTGGCTGGCTGACTTTGAGTTCACCGACATTGCCACGGCCGATGCCATGATCGACTGGGACCATGCCCCGGTGGTGAAGCTGTGAGGTGCACATGGGCCTATTGATTTTGGCGAAAATGTGTTATAAAACATAAATTGTTTTGCCATGTCGATGCTTTGCAGTAACTTTGCGGCCTGGTTAGGTTTGAGGGGTCAGGTTTGAGGGGTCAGGTTTGAGGGGGCAGGCTTGAGACTCGAAACGCGAAACACGAAACACAAAACTCTAAACAATAGAATACAATGGCAAGATTTGACAAGGCCGTTCTGGCCGAGAAGTATGGCATCACCGGTGTGACCGAGGTGCTCTACAACCCCTCTTACGAGGTATTGTTCAACGAAGAGACCAAGCCCGGTCTCGAGGGTTATGATCGTGGAGTCGAGACCGAACTCGGCGCCATCAACGTGATGACCGGCGTGTTCACCGGCCGCTCGCCCAAGGACAAATTCATCGTCATGGACGACCAGTCGCGCGACACCGTGTGGTGGACCAGCGACAACTACAAGAACGACAACAAGCCCGCCTCGATCGAGACGTGGAACGCCCTCAAGCAGCTGGCTCAGAAGGAGCTCTCAGGCAAGAAGCTCTATGTCGTCGACGGCTTCTGCGGCACGCACAAGGACACCCGCATGAAGGTCCGCTTCATCATGGAGGTGGCTTGGCAGGCACACTTCGTGACCAACATGTTCATCCGTCCCCAGAACGAGGCCGAGTTTGACCAGGAGCCCGACTTCGTGGTCTACAACGCCAGCAAGGCCAAGGTCGAGAACTACAAGGAGCTGGGTCTGAACAGCGACACCGCCGTGGTGTTCAACGTCACCAGCAAGGAGCAGGTCATCATCAACACCTGGTATGGTGGTGAGATGAAGAAGGGCCTGTTCTCGATGATGAACTACTTCTTGCCGCTCAAGGGCATCGCCGCCATGCACTGCAGCGCCAACACCGACATGAACGGCGAGAACACCGCCATCTTCTTCGGTCTGTCGGGCACCGGCAAGACCACACTGAGCACCGACCCCAAGCGCAAGCTCATCGGCGACGACGAGCACGGCTGGGACGACGAGGGCGTGTTCAACTTCGAGGGCGGCTGCTATGCCAAGGTCATCAACCTCGACGCCGAGGCCGAGCCTGACATCTACAACGCCATCCGCCGCGACGCGCTGCTCGAGAATGTCACCGTCGACGAGAAGACCGGCAAGATCGACTTCGCCGACAAGAGCGTCACCGAGAACACCCGCGTGAGCTACCCGATCTATCACATCAACAAGATCGTCCGTCCTTACTCCGAGGGTCCCGCCGCCGGCCAGGTCATCTTCCTGAGCGCCGACGCATTCGGCGTCCTGCCTCCGGTCTCCATCCTGACCCCCGAGCAGACGAAGTACTACTTCCTCTCCGGCTTCACCGCCAAGCTCGCAGGTACCGAGCGCGGCATCACCGAGCCCACCCCGACCTTCTCCGCCTGCTTCGGCCAGGCCTTCCTCGAGCTGCATCCGACCAAGTACGCCGAGGAGCTCGTCAAGAAAATGGAGAAGAGCGGTGCCAAGGCATACCTCGTGAACACCGGCTGGAACGGCACCGGCAAGCGCATCTCGATCCGCGACACCCGCGGCATCATCGACGCCATCCTCTCCGGCGCCATTGACAAGGCTCCGACCAAGAAGATCCCGTTCTTCGACTTTGAGGTCCCGACCGTCCTCGAAGGCGTCGACACCGGTATCCTTGATCCGCGCGACACCTACGCCGATCCCAAGGTATGGGAAGAGAAGGCCAAAGACCTCGCCGGACGCTTCATCAAGAACTTCCACAAGTACGAAGGCAATGAGGCCGGAAAGGCCCTCGTCGCCGCCGGCCCGAAGCTCTGAACATTTTTTGCATAAAAAAAAGCAGCCGAATCATCATTCGGTTGCTTTTTTTTATATCTTTGCACCCGGATTGGCACGGTTTTGTAATCAGTGCCACTGCCTTCCGGATGAAGGCCTTATGTAGGACCAAAGAACTTTTTTATGCATTACTGAGTTGAAGAATTATTCCCCGACGACTGGACGTCTGGTCGATATGATCAGGTCCGACAAAATGCTCGAGCATTTGCTTGAGGAGTCGATTGCCAAGGCGGCTGTCGCCAATCCCGACAAGGATACCAATCCGGCTCAAAGTCTTCTGGAGTTTATTGATTTTGTGGAATGGTCTTCCACAACGCTTCCGAGGTTCATTCTCAAGTTGCCGACGGGGTCTTCACTCTACGACCAGATCGACCAGGGGGTCGATTATCTCTATTTCCTCCTCGACCAGCCGCTCGAAGCCCTCGAAGGGAAGGGTTACTATCATCCGTCCCTCCAGTACTGCGAGCCCGTCCGTACCTGGCTGACGGACTATGTCCGCGCCTGGGGTTCCTTCCTCTCGACAGCGGAGTCCTGGAAACCGGAGTATGCCGAGGCCTTCTTTTCCGATCCCGGATTCGGCATCTGCCGGGAATGGTACGAGGATCCGGCGAACTGGAAGAGCTTCAACGATTTCTTCTGCCGGAAGCTGCGGAGCGCCGAGGTCCGGCCTGTCGCGTCCCCGTCGGATGCTTCCGTCGTGGTCTCCCCCGTGGACGGACATCCGCAGGGAGTCTGGGCTATCGGCGATGACGGCTACATCGTACAGAAAGAAGGCGTCCGCCTCAAATCCCGCTACTTCGACGATGTCGCCGACCTGGTCGGCAGGGACAGCGCCTATGCCGACTGCTTCAGGGGCGGCACGCTCACCCATATCTTCCTGGACGTCAACGACTACCACCGCTATCACTTCCCGGTCAGCGGAACCGTCAGAGAAGTGCGTAAAATCCCCGGCCTGTGCGCGGGCGGCGGCGTGTACCGCTATGACGCCACCGAGCGGAAATACGTCCTCGACTGTGAGAATCCCGGCTGGGAAAGCATCGAGACCCGCGGCTGCGTCATCCTGGAGACCCGGGACTTCGGCCTCGTGGCCGTCCTTCCCATCGGAATGTCGCAGATCTGCTCGGTGAATTTCTCCGAAGGAGTGGTCCCGGGCGCCGAAGTCCGCAAGGGAGACGAACTCGGCTGGTTCCTCTTCGGCGGCTCCGACTACGTCATCCTCTTCCAGCAGGGCATCACCTTCACCCCGGCTGTCCACAAAAATTCCCACATCCTGATGGGCGAAAAATTCGGCAGTCTCGCAAAATAGTCTTATCTTTGCGCCTTAATAGATGAAGGCCAAAGACATTCTCCTAGAAAAAGTGCGCGGCGGGGCGGAACTTTCGCTCCGGGACCGCATTACGCTGGCCTCCATCCTGAGCTATCCGGCCATTCTCGCGCAGCTCAGCACGGTGCTCATGCAATACATCGACGCCTCGATGGTCGGTCACCTCGGCGCCGCGGCCGGAGCTTCCATCGGTCTCGTATCCACCTGCACATGGCTTCTGGGCGGGTTCTGTATGGCCTGCGTAAGCGGATTCTCCGTCCAGGTATCCCACTTTGTCGGAGCGAAGAAATACGCGGAAGGACGGGCCGTCGTGGGCCAGGGGCTCATCGCCGCCCTGCTCTTCAGCCTGGTCCTCGGACTCATCGCCTTCGCCATCTCTGGACCGCTCCCGTACTGGCTCGGCGGGACGGCAGACATCGCACCCGATGCCGGTGACTACTTTGCCATCGTATCCCTCTTCCAACCGGCGATGATGCTGTCCTGGATGGCTGCGATGATGCTGCAGGCCAGCGGAAACATGAAGGTTCCCAGCATCCTCAATGTCGTCATGTGCGTCATGGATGTCGGTTTCAACTATTTATTCATCTATGTGCTGGATCTGGGTGTCAAAGGAGCGGCCCTCGGGACAGGCGTCGCCGAAGGAATCACGGCCATCCTGATGCTCTACTTCCTGCTGGGCCGGTCGCCGGAGCTGAAGATCCGACGGGGCGAACGTTTCCTCCGCCTGCCGCAGGGACGACACCTCAGCACCGCCCTCTCCATCAGCACACCGCTTTTCCTGCAGAATATCATCATGCGCGGAGCCTACATCGCCAGTACGGTGATCGTGGCGCCGCTCGGCACGATCGCCATTGCCGCCAACGCTTTTGCCGTCACGGCGGAAGGCTTCTGCTATATGCCCGGATACGGGATCGGAGATGCCGCCACGACGCTGGTCGGACAGAGTCTCGGGGCCCGACGGAAAGACCTTGCCAAGCGCTTTGCCTGGATCACGACCCTGGGCGGCATGCTCATCATGACGGTCTCCGCCGTCTTCATGTTCATCTTCGCCCCGCAGCTGATCCGGATGATGTCTCCCGATCCGGAAGTGGTCGACCTCGGCGCAAGAATGCTCCGGATCGTCGCCTTTGCCGAAACGCTCTATGGCGCCTCGATCGTCGCCGAGGGCGCCTGCATGGGGGCCGGAGACACGCTGATCCCGAGTTTCATCTCGCTGGGCTGCATGTGGGTCGTGCGTATTATCCCGGCCATTTTCCTCGTTAAAATCTGGGGACTCGCCGGCTTCTGGATCGCCATGGCCGTCGAACTCAACATCCGCGGCATTATCTTCCTCCTCCGGATCAGAGGCAGCCGCTGGATGCGGCGCAAGATCGTCCGGGGCGAGGCTGCTAATTGATGATATCTTCCGGGCGGGTGGAGGTCACGGGACGGACGGACATGCCGAAGTAACGGGCCTTGTTGCCCTGTGCCTGGGGATATACGGTCCCCGTCGAGAACAGCGAATAATAGAAATGATACGCAAACTGGGCATCCCCCGCGACCCAGTCACCGGACCAGTAGTAGCCGTGACAGTTCTCCGGAGACATCGATTCGCGATAGACATTCTCGCCGTAACGGGCATCCGCGCCCGGCAGGAAGATGGAATTGCCGTTTAACTTGGAAGTAAATTCCATTCCCCAGTTGCCATCCACCTTTTTCTTCTTCCAGGTGCAGTTGGCCACGAGGGCTTCCCATTCGGCCTTGGAAGGCATTCTCCACCGGAATCCCCACATGCAATAGGCGATGTCGCAGCGGGTTCCGCTGATGCTGTTGTTGTTTTTCCCGACGATATTCTCCGGATGACGGGCGGGATAGAAGACCGGATTGGTCTCGGTGTGGTATCCGCTGGCGTCCCCCCATCCATAGAGGCCGCCGAAGTCGCCGGGCGATTGCGCGCCCACGTTCCGGGTCGCCCAGAGAAGGGGATCCCCATTGACGGTAAACCCGAGATCGACCGCTTCGGGATAACTGGCATAGCCCACCCCGACACTCGCCGTCGGAGGCTCCTGCCGGCCGCCGCCCAGATCGCCGGAGGGAACGTATTCGCCTTCTTCGTTCTCCCAATAGTCCGAATCGACCAGATATGTATTGCCCTGGTTGTCGAAGACAATCTCTTTTTCGTTGGTACAGGAAAGGCTGATTGCGTTGCAGGCCTCCGCCGCATCACGTCCTTCGACGGCGGGCATCTGGGGATTGATGTTCCAGGCGGGAAGACGCAGGGTAGAACCGTCTTCGAGAGTTACGTTGTACGTACATTCCATTTCGTAACGGACATCATATTCACCAGTGGCCGGCACGTCATTGGGGTTGCAGATCACGCTGATCCCGGCGGTGCTTCCTTCTACCGCCGTCGCTTTGGACTTGATCGGGACCTCGATACCGGACCGCTCCCAGCTCGTACCGGTGATTTTCTGCGGTGCGGACGGCTTCCCGTCAGCCCCGACATAGACGACCTGTACGTCCGCCAGGGTTTTCAGGTCGGCGTTGCAGGTAAATTTGTAGGATTTGGTGATGGAGACGATCGAACTGAGCTTGATGCCTGTCCCGCCGGGGTCTTTCGAAGAACCGTTATTGTCGGGATTGCTTTTGTCGCACGCCGCGAGCAGCAGGGCGAAGATTCCAAACAGGCAAATCGTTTTTCTCATATCAGAAGCTTTTTAAAGGTTTAACAACGGCGTAGCCTCGGCACGCGGAAGTACCCGCAGCCGGACCGATGCGGGATCGACGCCGATTCCCTCCAGGGCGGCCCGCGTAGCGGCAAGCGCCAGGGACGGCGTATTGTTGTTGCCGCTCAGGTGGCAGAGGAAGAGGTTCCGGAGACCGGGGTGCCAGGCCTTCCGGACGGCCTCGGCACAGGCGTCGTTCGACAAATGGGCTGTCTGGGCGATCCGCATCTTCAGCACATAGGGATAATCGCCCCCGAAAAGCATGTCCACGTCGTAATTGGACTCGATGACGAGCGTCTCCGCCTCCCGGGCGAAAGCCATCGCCTCCGGCGTGACATGCCCCAGGTCGGTCATCAGCACAAACCGGTGGCCGTCAGGCATTTCGATCCGGAAACCGACCGTTTCCGTCGCATCGTGCGGCACGACAAAATACCGGACGGAAATCCCCGGTGCCACTTCGTTTTCTTCGCCCGGGACAAAATCCCGCCGGCAGGGCGCGATGTAATCCCGGGTAAGGTAATGGTGCGAAAGGGCGTCATGAAGGTCCGCCGTCGCCCAAACGGGAAGGGAGAGTTTCTTGCAATAGGATCCCAGGTTGCGGATATGATCCCCGTGGTCGTGGGTGATGAGGACCGCATCGACCGACTCGAAAGAAAGATTGTGCGAACGGAGAATGGCGTTCATCCGACGGAGGCTGATACCGGCATCGATCAAGATGCCGTAAGGGCGGCCGCCGTCTTCGGGCTCATAGCCCAGATAACTGCAGTTGCCGCAACTGCCGGACGTGAAACTCAGGAACCGGATCATGGCTGCTGCACCTCCTCGCAATACTTGGCAATGACGCCGTACGCATCCGAAAGACCGAGCTCGCCGGCCCGCGAGAGATCGATACAGCCCTTCTCCTTATCCTTGACATAGATCAGGACGAGCCCCCGGTTGAAATAGGCGTCCGCCAGGTAAGGATACAGACGGATCGCCTTGTCGTAGCTCTCGATGGCTTCCACCGGAGAAGAAGACAGGCAGTACAGATTGCCGAGGTTGTACCAGATATAGGGAAGATCCAGCTTCGAAGCCGCCGCCTGCATATCTTCGACAGCCTCCGAATAGTCATACGAGCGGCTGACATGGTCCTGCACACGGGCCCGGACGGCGCCTTTGTCCTCCATCCGGAGCGTCTGGACATTGGTCTCCATCGAAGCGATGAAATCGATCATTTCGGCCCGGAGCACTCCCCGGTTCATATAATAGAAAGCTTGGTAATAGGTCGCCAGCGGATCGCCGTCCTCCGTCTCCGTCGCCGCGTCATAATGAATCATGGCGGCGTTGAACTGCTTGGCTTCCCATTCATTCAGGGCCGTCAGGAATTCCTTCCGGGCCGCCGGCAGGGACGAGGCGTCAATCTTCCGGACCGTTTCGTCATAGTCCGGCCTGGCAGCATCACGGCTGTTGGAAACATTCACGCGGACGGGCAGGGATGCCACGAAGCGGTCGAGCACCTTGTTCTCATACCGGTGCTCCAGCGCATAGCGGACGTCATCCCCGTCCGAGGCAAGCGCAATCTTGTACATCGGGCGCAGGTTGATGTCCACGTCCCGGTGCTGCAGCAGTTCGTTGTCGAAATCCTTCTTGGCGAACTGGGCGTCGAGGGTCAGCAGGGCGCTGTACTTCAGCGTCGTATCGGCGAACGAGGCCCCTTCGCGCTGTACGGCGTCCCGGTACTCCCGGACCTTCTGCTGCGCCGTCCGGTAGTCGGCCCGGGAACTCTGCGTCATGCCGAGCTGCAGCTTCACGTAGGAGCGGTTCATGTAGGCCTTGGCAAAGTCCGGATACAGTTCGATGGCCTTGTCATAGTCCTCGAGGGCATCCTGCCAGCGCCCCATGCCGGCGAAAAACGCCGCGCGGTTATAGTAAGCCAGCACGTTCTGCGGGTTGATATTGATGACGCGGTCCATATCCTGGAGTGCCTCGGCATAACTCCCTACGCGGGCGTAGATGAGGCTCCGGTTGTAGAGCGTCAGGGCGTTGCCGGGCTCCAGCTCCAGGACCTTGTTGAGGTCGCTCATCGCGGCATTGAGGTCGTTTTTGTCATTGTACAGGAGGGCCCGGTTGAAGTACGCGAAACTGCTCGTACTGTCGAGACTGACCGCCTTGTCGAGATCGGCGAGGGCATCGTCTGTCTTCCCTTGCGCGGCATACAGACGGGCCCGGCGGACATAGCCTTCCGGTTCGAAGCGGTCGAGCCGGATGGCCTTGTTGTAGTCGTTCACGGCCTTCAGCGTATCGCCGAGGAAGAGGTAGCAGGCACCCCTGTTCAGATAGGCGGACGGCTCCTTGGGCTCCTTCCGGAGGAATTTGTCGAAATCCTTCACCGCGAGGTCGAACTGCTGTGAGAAGAAGTACGTCACGCCCCGGCTGAAATAGAGGCCGATATTGCCCGGCCGCAGCGAAATCGCCTTCTCAAGATCCCTGAGGGCGGCATCATAGCGCCCGGAACGGTTGTTGACGATGGCCCGGTAATGATAGCCGGACGTAAAGACGGGATTGAGCCGGACCGCCGTGTCGAAGTCCCGGTTCGCGCCGCGGATATCCCCGAGGTTGTATTTCGCGATGCCCCTGTAGAAGAACGTCCAGTAATCGGTCGTATCCAGGGCGGCGAGGATATTGAAATTGTAAATCGCCTCGGCATTCTTGCCGTCCGAGAGCGCCCTTCTCCCGCGGAAGGAGAACACATCCTTGTCGTACTGTGCCCGGGCGGAGAAAACCGCCAGGAAGAAAAACAGTACGGCGCAAAGGCCCTTCCGTGAGAAGAAAAATTTCATTATCGGTCGAAAAACACTAAATTTGCAATCTACAAATATAGCAAACTTGAGACACTTTATCAATATTCTTGCCGCAGTGCTGCTGACTTGTGCGACTTTGTCCGCACAGGACGGCGACAAGGCCGGATGGCGGCTCCGCTTCCTGACCGACCGCCTGTGCGAAGGACGGGCCACGGGCACGCGCGGCGGCGTCCTGGCCGGGATGTGGATTGCGGAGGAATTCGCCCGGATCGGCCTGCAGCCGCTCGACAGCAGCTATTTCCACGGCTTCACCGCCACCTCCGGCGAGACGGGACGCAACATCGTCGGCCTCGCGGGCGGATCCGAAAAGGGCTCCCGCCGGAGATACATCGTGGTCGGCGCCCATTATGACCACATCGGGACGCTCGGGGGGACGCTCTACCCCGGCGCCGACAGCAATGCCTCCGGCGTCGTCTCGCTCCTGGACATAGCCGACAGGCTACGGAGCGCAGGGCGGAAGGGCTTCCACAGCGTCCTCTTCGTCGCCTTCGACGCCAAACTGCACGGGATGGCCGGCTCCAAGGAAATGGTGCGCCTGCTCCGCGAAGGAGCGCTGAAAGACCCGGAGACAGGGCAGCGGATCCTCCTCCGGAACGTCGATTTCATGATCAACATCGACCAGGTCGGCAGCACGGCGGAGCCCCTCGCGTCCGGCCGCAAGGACTACCTGATGATGCTGTCCGACGAAAGAACGGGACGGAGGCAGACGCTCATCGCCCTCAACAGCGCCGGCCCCAGGATGGACATCTCTTTTTCCTACTACGGAAGCCGCGACTTCACGGATGTGTTTTTCCGCAAGGCGGCCGACCAGAAGGCCTTCCTGGACGCAGGAATCCCCTCGGTGATGTTCACTTCCGGCATCACGATGTACAACAACAAGCCGACCGACACGGCGGAGGTCATCGACTTCCCGATCCTCCGCAAACGGATCAATTTGATTTACAGTTATTTCGAGAGGCTCCTGTGAAGAATCCGCTTGCCCCTGAGTTTACCGAAATCCCGTTCGAACACCCGGAAGCGCAGGAACTGGGCGGCCACTTCGCTCTCTGACCGCGCAGGATACAGTCTGGCAGCATAGGAAGCGAAGAGTTCCACCCTCTCCCGGGGATTCAGCGGATAATTCTCGAAGAAATATTCCGTCCAGCCGAAGAAAGAGAGCATCTGCTGCACCTTCTCCATCGAATCCGGATTGAATTTCTCGTCCAGCGAATGCGGACGTTTCAGCAGACGGGCCCGCCAGGGCGTCATCAGGCTGCCCTGGGCGCCGAGGGCGGCAAAAACGAGCGTCAGCGGGGAACGGGAGACTTCCTTGATCTGGAACATCGCCCCTTCCAGCGCCGCCCTGCGGAAAAAGAAAGACGACATCGGGGCCGGGGCGCCCGCCTTGAAAATCCGCTTGAACACGTTCTGCGCCGTCATTTTGCGACAGAAACGCTTGCCTTCCCCCGTTCTCCCGGAGGTCCCGTCGATATAAGCGGTATTGAGGTGGAAGACAGGGATTTCCGGATAACGCCGTGCGGCCCGGCGGATCCTCCGGATGGCATCGGGCGTCAGTTCGTTGTCGTCCGAGAAGAAACAGACCAGGCTCTCGCCGCCGGTCTTTTCCAGACAACGTTCATAATGCGCGGAAGCCTGTGCGATGCCGAGATGCTCCGCAAACCGGTAATAGACAAGGTCCAGACGGTCTTCAAACTCCGATACCGTCCCGGCGATATCGTCCGGGGAGGCGTCATCACAGACGTAGACACGGAAGTTCTTGTCTTTCTGAAGCAGAAAGGAGCTGAGGACCCGGTGCAGACGCACACCGCGGTAGGCGAGAAGGATTATGGCGATGTCTTTCATACAATTTCTTTTTGCAAAGATAATGAAAATGGTTATTTTTGAAAGATTTTATTAGATTTCGGATATTATGCGCGGTTTTCTGCGTTTGATGAAGCGCTATGCTTCCAGATACAAGGCCTACCTCGGCGGATCGGTTCTCCTCAACATCCTGTCGGCGGTCTTCAACATATTCTCCTTCTCGTTCATCATCCCGGTGCTGAACATCCTGTTCAACCTCGACAGCAAGACATACACGTTCATCGCCTGGGACGCGGCCGGCTACAAATTCAAGGACATTGCCATCAACAATGCCTACTGGTGGGTCTCCCAGTTCATCGCCCAGCACGGCGCGATCACGACCCTGATGTTCCTCTGCGGCATGCTCGGGCTGATGACGCTCCTCAAGACCGCCTGCTACTTCGGATCCAGCGCCGTGATGATCCCGATCCGCACGGGCATCGTCAAGGACATCCGCCTCGAAATCTACAACAAGATCCTCGCGCTCCCCATCGGCTTCTTCTCCCAGGAACGGAAGGGCGACATCATCGCCAGGATCACCGGCGACGTAGCGGAGGTCGAGAATTCCATCACGGCCTCCATCGAGATGCTGATTAAAGACCCGATCCTCATCATCTTCTACTTCGTCGCCCTGATCTACATCAGCCCCGAACTGACCCTTTTCACCATCCTCTTCGTCCCGGGCTTCGTCTGGCTGATGGGCGTTATCGGCAAGCAACTCAAGCGGCGTTCCACCGAGGCCCAGGCCTTGTGGAGCGACACCATGTCCCAGGTGGAGGAAACCCTGGGCGGCCTCCGGATTATCAAGGCCTTCAACGCCGAGACCAAGATGTCGGAACGGTTCGACCACGTTACCGAAGCGATGCGCCGCAAGAACAACCGCGTCGCCACGCGCCAGGCCCTCGCCCACCCCGTCAGCGAATTCCTCGGGACGGTGATGATCATGGTCGTCCTGGCCTTCGGCGGCGCCCTCATCATCCGGGGAACGGGCCTTTTCGGCGGCAAATTCATCGACGCCCCGACCTTCATCTTCTTCATGGTGATCCTTTACTCGGTCATCGCTCCCATCAAGGAACTCTCCAAAGCCGCCTACGGCATTCCGCGCGGTCTTGCTTCGATGGAGCGCATCAACAAGATCCTTGAGGCCGAGAACACCATCCTGGAACGGCCGGATCCCGTTCCGTTCAAAAGGTTCGAAGACAAGATTTCGTTCCGGAATGTCGGCTTCAGGTATATGGAGGGCGGCAAGCAGATCCTTCAGGATGTCACTTTCGACATTCCAAAGGGGAAGACCATCGCCATCGTCGGCGAATCGGGCGCCGGGAAATCCACGCTCGTCGACCTGATCCCCCGTTTCTTCGATGTTACGGAAGGCGATATCGCCATCGACGGCATTTCCGTCAAGGATGTCTCCATCCGGCAGCTCCGCTCCCTCATGGGCAATGTCAACCAGGAGTCGATCCTCTTCAACGATACGATTTTCAACAACATCGCCTTCGGCGTCGAGAACGCCACGATGGAGGATGTGGTCGCCGCCGCGAAGATCGCGAACGCCCACGAATTCATCCTCGAGAAGGAGGAAGGCTACGACACCAACATCGGCGACCGCGGCGTCAAGCTCTCCGGCGGCCAGCGCCAGCGGATCAGCATCGCCCGCGCCATCCTCAAGAATCCGCCGATCCTCATCCTGGACGAAGCCACCGCCTCGCTCGACACCGAGTCCGAAAGAGCGGTGCAGGAGGCACTGGACCGGCTGATGAAGACCCGGACCACCATCGCCATCGCCCATCGCCTGTCGACCATCCGGACGGCCGACGAGATCATCGTCATGCACGAAGGACGGATCGTGGAGCGCGGCACCCACGAAGACCTGCTCGCCCAGAACGGCTACTATAAACGCCTGACCGAGATGCAAAGCCTATGAGCCGGAAGACCAGGACCCTGTTCAGGATACTGCTTGCCGTCTACATCGGCGCGATCCTCTTCCTCTGCTTCGGGAAATTCCCGGCAGGGCCGGAGGTCGACCTGACGCTCTGGGGCATTCCGACCGACAAACTGGTCCACTTCTCGATGTTCTTTCCCTTCCCGATCCTGACTTATCTGTCGCTCGGCCGCCATCCGGAAACCAGACGGAGGATCCTGACCATCGTCCAGATCTTCCTCATCGGCATCCTCCTGGCCGTAGCGACGGAATGGGTGCAGTATTACATTCCTTACCGCAGCGGTGAATGGACCGACCTCTTCGCCGATTCGCTCGGACTTTTGACCTCATCCCTAATCCTTCTCCCGTTCGTATGCCGAAAAGACTGACCCTCCTGCTTCTGGCCCTGCTGCTGTGCCTGCCCGTTTTCGCCCAGAAGGACGTGACCGGCAGTTTCCGGGGTTTTTCCGCCAAGATGAAAGACATCCTGCTGGAAGAGCTGACCGTCAAGTCGCCCCTGCAGGTCAAGAAGGTCACCGTCAGTGAAAACACCCTGCATTTCTTCTTCAACGAGAGCCTGTGGGACTACCCCTGGACAGACCAGCGGATCCAATGGTTCCGGGAAGAGATGAAGAAGAATCTCCCTGCCGACTACGCTTCCTGCACCATCGGTGTCATCGAATCGGACGAAAAGAAAATCGAAGAACTCGCCTTCGAGCCCGCCGGCAACAACGGTACGCCCCCGAAGAGCAATTACCGGTTCCGGGATCCCCGGAAATCCCGCAGGCCGCTGGTCTCCGCCCTCGGAAGCGAATGGCTGGGACGCGGGCTTTCCGGCCGCCATATCGCCCTCTGGCAGAGTCACGGGCGATATTTCGAGCCCGATGAGAACCTGTGGAAATGGCAGCGGGCCACAATGATGCAGACGGTCGAAGACCTCTATACACAGAGCTACGTGCTGCCCTTCCTGATCCCCATGCTGGAGAATGCCGGGGCCGTCGTCATGACGCCCCGGGAGAGAGACACGCAGGTCCGCGAGGTCATCTGTGACAATGATCCGGCCTATCAGGGCAAACGGAGCGAGACGGAGCGCCTGTCCGGCAAATTCCGCGAACACGGCAGCTGGGAAGATGCAGGGACGGGATTTGCGGACGCACAGGCGACCTACACCGGCTACGACAACCCCTTCAGGATGGGTACGGCCCGGAAGGCCCGGCTGTCAAGGGACGGGAGCGAACAGGCCTATACCGTATGGACTCCTAAGATTCCCGTCAGGGGACGCTATGCCGTCTATGTTTCGTACAAGACCCTCCCGGAAAGCACGGACGCGGCGCATTATACGGTCCGGCACCTCGGCGGCAAGAGTGAATTCACCGTAAACCAGCAGCTGGGCGGAGGCATCTGGGTCTACCTCGGGACCTTCGAATTCGACGCAGGTGACGACGGCTGCGTCATCCTCAGCAACGACGTTCCCGAAGGAATCACCGCCAAAGGCAGCGTCATTACGGCGGACGCGGTGCGCTTCGGCGGCGGAATGGGGAAGGTTGCCCGCGGCACAGGAGACGGAGAGCCGACCACGTCGGGACTCCCCTGCTACACGGAAGGGGCGCTTTATTCGATGCAGTTCTCTGGGATCGACATGCACCTGATGGACGAATGGGAGAGAGAATACACCAAAGAATACGCAGGCCGTAGCGTCTGGGTCAAGAAGGCCGGCGTGCCGTTCGATCTTTCGCTGGCATTCCACTCCGACGCCGGGCTCACCCAGGACGGCACTACGGTCGGAACCCTGGCCATCTATACCTACAAGGACAAGAAGACAACCCGGGACCCGGGCAAGACGACTTATAGCAACGGAGAAGACCGCATGAACGGACGGATCTTCGCCGGTATGGTCCAGGATCAGGTCGTCGAAGCCGTCCGCAAAGACTTCGATTCGAAGTGGAACCGCAGGCAGCTCTGGAACCGGAACTACAGCGAGACCCGTTCCCCGGGCATTCCGGCCATGATTCTCGAAATCCTGTCGCACCAGAATTTCGACGACATGCAGTACGGGCTGGATCCTACCTTCCGGTTTACGGTGTCCAGAGGCGTTTATAAAGGCATTCTCAAATACCTGTCGAGCCGATACGGATGCGCGTATACCGTCCAGCCGCTTCCTGTGGAAGGATTCTCGGCCCTCATCGATTCCTCATCACAGGCCGTTCTCTCCTGGAAGCCCGTCACCGACAAGCTTGAACCGACGGCCAAGCCCAAAGGATACATCCTGCAGACGCGCGTCGACGGCGGGAGTTTCGACGAAGGCGTTCCGGTCGAATTTACAAAAGACGGCAGCTATTGCCGGACGACCGTTCCGGTCAGGAAAGGGCACATCTACAGCTGGCGGATCATCGCCTTCAACGACGGCGGACGGAGCTTCCCTTCCGAGACGCTCAGCCTGGGGATCTCAGGTGCACGGAATGCCCGGAAGGTCCTCATCGTCAACAATTTCACGCGCGTCAGTGCACCCGCCTGGTTTGACGGCAAGACCTACGCGGGCTTCCGCAATTCCCTCGACAGCGGCGTCCCGTACCTGCAGGAGATCAATTACATCGGCGACCAGTACGAAATCCGCCGGGAGGCCCCCTTTGTCGGTAACGACAATTCCGGCTTCGGCGCATCCTATACCGACTGGTGCGGCAAGACCGTGGCGGGCAATACCTTTGATTTCCCCTTCATCCACGGGCAGTCCATCCTGCGGGCCGGATACAGTTTCTCCTCCTGTAGCCTCGAGGCTTTCACCGACCGGGAGCTGCCGGAAGGCTACTTTGCGCTGGACCTGATCTGCGGCAAGCAGGTGACGACCCGGATCGGACGCAACGAGAAGAAGCCGCGTTTCAGCGTCTGGCCGGAGGGCCTCCGGCAACGCTGCAGGGAATTCGCCGCGCAGGGCGGTCATATTCTTGCCTCGGGCTCCCATATCGGAACCGATGCCTGGGACACGATATACGAGCTTCCCACGGATGTGCCTTACCGCAACGACGCGCAGGCCTTCATCAGGGAAATACTCGGCTGGAAGTGGAAGACTGCGTACGGAACCCATACAGGATGTGCCAGCCCCCAGGACAACAAAGCCTTCACCGTCTCCGTCTCCCCTTCCTGGAAGATGCGGCCCAACCCGGTCTGCTATTGCGTAGAGAACGCGGACGGCCTGGTCCCGGCGACATCATCCGCCGGCACCTTCCTCCGCTACAGCGACACCGATATCGCCGCCGGCATCTGGTACGAGTCCCCGTCCCGGAAGGCCGTGACGCTCGGATTCCCCCTCGAGACGGTCGAGAGCCGCTCGCACCGCGACGCCCTCTTCCGCGCCATTCTCCATTGGTTTGCCAAACAATAATGCATTATATCATGAAACGTTTTCTCATTCTGACCCTGGCAGCCATCCTTCCGCTGATGGTGGCCTGTGACAAAAACGCCAATCTGCCCGTCGTCCAGAGAGCTTTCCTGGCCCTGCCCGACGACGCTTTCGCTTCCATCGCCTCCGATATCGCTGCGCCGGATGCCCGCAAAGCCCTGGTTGATACATTCTCGTTCTCGACAGGAAGCAACGAAGACACCCGCTTCTTCAGCCTCTATTACGACACGGAAACCCCTGACGAACTGACGGTCAGCTGCTTCCAGGATCCCGTCTTCGATTACTTCCAGATGCACGTTTACAAATTGGAGGGCGGCGACTGGCTCGTCCTCACTGATTCGGCTGAGTCGGTGGCGGAGTCTCCGATGAAAAGCCTGTCGACGAAGGCCTGGATCTTCCATGCAGGGAAAGGTACCGTTGAGGCGACGGAGTTCGAATTTGATCCGTACAAGAACGATGATTTCTATGATCCGGTCGTATCCTGGCCTTACATCAAGAGCGGCAGCGACGTCAAGTCCGTACATTTCCTGATGATGGACTGGGGATTCTATATCTGCCCGAACATCACCGACGAGCCCGGAGCACAGGATGCCATGAACCCGATGCCCATTGCGTTGAAGTATATCCGGGACGGCAAGGCCTTCCATCGCAGCGGCCGCGGTCCAGCCCTCGGATTCATCGACAACCTCGCAGCCTTCAACGTCACCGAGCAGCCGAAACTCCCCTACGACTTCGAATTCCCCGGATGCCGGATGGAATCCCTTGAGGAAGAGGGTTACAACAACATCCCCATCCGTCACTTTGACCTTTACCAGGGAGACGAACGCCTCGTACGCTTCGATCCGTTCTCCCTCCCGGACGAAGAAGGCCGTTTCATCCTGATGCAGGTAACCGCCTTCAGCCCCCGATACACGACCTCGGAGGGCTTCGGTGTCGGTTCGCTGCTGAAGGACATCGCCTCCGCCGGGAAGATTTACGGAATGGACGCCGGCGACCTGATCATCCAGAAGACGGAGACCGATGACGGCCGTCCCGCCCTGTCCGTCAGCTTCCAGGGCTATGAGGCCGAGACGCTGTTTATCACCGACGCCGCATCCGCCGACGCCGAAGGTGCCAAAGTCGTCGAAGTGCTCATCCGTCCCATCGCCCAAGGCTAGGTCCCGCGGGATGTACCATACGCAGGAAAGGGTGCTCCGCGGAGCACCCTTTTCTACATAAATGGCTATAAGCCGGCGGGATGTGTTACGGCATACTCAGGGAGTATATTCCAGAAGGTCGGCAGGCTGGCAGTCGAGGGCGCGGCAGAGGGCATCCATCGTAGAGATACGGATTGCCTTGGCCTTGCCGGTCTTGAGGATGGAGAGATTGGAAGGGGTAATCCCGATCTTCTCCGCCAACTCAAGCGAGGACATTTTCCTTTTGGCCAGCATTACGTCGATATTGACTATGATTGCCATACCTACCTCCTATTCCTGGACTTCCGCCGCCTGCTTGCCTTTAAGATATTCCGGAAGGTTGAGACCTGCCATCTTGAAAAGTTCGTCAAGCGGAGGTACGGACTGCATCATCCCCGAGATAAAATTCGCGGTGGATGTCTTGCCGTCTTTGCCTGCACCGGCACCGTCCCAGACGGTGACCTTGTCGATCTTGATACCCTTGACGGCCTCGACCTGGGTCTTGACAAGTTCGGGCAGTTTGTCCGCGATCAGCATCAGGACAGCCTTCTGCGGATCACCGGCGGCTGCGGTAACCATCTGATTGAAGCCCTGGGCCTGCTTGGAGAGGATTTCGAAAGCACCGCGGGCCTGGGCGTCCATCTTTGCAAAGATGGCGTCGGCCTCACCTTTCGCCATGCGGCGGACCTTTTCGGCCTCGGCCTCTGCGTCGATGATGGCTTTCTCCTTGTCGATCTGGGCAGGCACCACGATATTGGCCTGACGGGTCGCCTTCTCACGGTCGGCACGAGCAAGTTCGGCGTCGCGTTCCGACTTGTAGGCCTCTTCGAGGGCCTTTGCAGCCTGGACTTTCTCGGCCGCAACGGCGATACGGGAAGCCTCGGCTTCCTTCTCGCGACGGGCGGCGTCGGAATTCGCGATGGCGATCTTGGCGCTGTTCTCACCCTCGACGGCCTTGGCGTTGGCGTCGGCAGTCTTGATACGGGTGTCACGGGCGGTCTCGGCGATCCGGATGTCCTTGTCCCTGTCGGCCTCGGCCTTACCGATTTCACCATAACGGTTCTGCTCGGCAACGCTCTTCTTGGCATCGTTGATAGCCTTGGCGGCAGCTTCCTTACCGAGGGCCTCGATATAACCGGACTCATCCCGGATATCGGTGACGTTCACGTTGATGAGCTTCAGACCGATCTTGCGGAGCTCGGCTTCGACGTTGGTCGAAACGTTAGCGAGGAACTTGTCACGGTCGGAGTTGATCTCCTCGATGTCCATCGTCGCGATCACGAGACGGAGCTGGCCGAAGAGGATATCGGTAGCGATGCTCTGGATGTTGTCGATACTGAGGCCCAACAGGCGCTCTGCGGCGTTGGTCATGCTTTCCGGCTCGGTGGAGATACCGACGGTGAAGCGGCAGGGCACGTCCACGCGGATATTCTGCCGGGAAAGGGCATTCGTAAGGTTGCACTCGATCGAGATCGGGGTCAGGTCGAGGAAGGAGTAGCTCTGGAAGACAGGCCAGATGAAGGCGGCACCGCCGTGCACGCATTTCGCGGATGAGTTCCTGCCTGTCTTACCGTAGATAACGAGAATCTTGTCGGAAGGACAGCGTTTGTAGCGTCTGAGGATAGCCGCCAGCGTGACGAAGAGCACGAAGACGACAATGAGGATTACATAAATAGGCATATGACTAAATGATTAATGAGTTCAACGGTTCCACGACCATCGTGGTTTCATTCAAAACTTCGGTCACCTTGACATCCGTTCCGGTCGCAAGCGCGTCGCCGTCGGTGACGGCATCATATTCCCGCACGGAATTGTTGATGGTGATCTGGACCTTTCCGGCGCCCTTCCGCTCCCCGGGAATGGCCAGGTAGACCTTCCCCTGGCAGCCAGTAGCCTGCTTGAAGACGTCGATAGTGCCGGTCTGCTGCATGGAGCTGAGCCACTTGAAGAGGAACATGACCAGCACGACCAGCGCGACGCCCACGGCGACCGCCACAAGGATGAGCAGGAATGTAGACCGGATGGAATCCTTCAGGAGAATCGCCGTCCAGCCGAAGCCGAGGATGAAGTTGACGAGATTCCGGAAGGTGTAGAGGTTCATCCCGGAGTGCCCGCCGTCGAAGGCGGAAGGATCATCTACACCCGACGCATCCACGTCGAAGGACGAGTCTACGTCGGCTCCGATAAACGTCATCACGGTCTGGATGACAAAGATGAGAGAAGCCGCCAGGGTGATGCCCCAGAGAATCTTCATCATAACACTGAGTGTTGCCCACCAAGTTATCATAGCGTCAAAATTTATTTGTTCACTGCAAAGGTAAACAATTTTTATTGAAAAACAATAATAATTTGCTAAAATATGTAAATTTTATATCGTTTTATTTAATTTTCGCCTTCAGCGAGGTGATCCGGGCCGTTGCCGGTGTATATCCCTGCTCCTCCGCCGCACGGTAATATTCGAGCGCTTTCTTGTAGATCACCTGCTGCATCATGCCGACTTTCTCTTTGTTCTTCTTCCATTTGACTTCCGGGGAAGAATCGCCGAGTTCCTCCAGGTCGACGCCGGCCTGGAAGAGCATCATGGCCTGATGCGTCACCGTGCGCTGAAGTTCTTCGTTCTGCTGCTCGATCACGGATTTCTGACTCTCGATGGTCTTGTTGCGGCGCTCGATGGTATCTTTCTGGGCCGAAATTGTCTGGTTTTTGTGCGCAATCTCGTCCTTGAGCGAAGAAAGCTCCTGCTCCTGTTTATTGACCAGTTCCGTCATCTGCTTGATGGTCTCCTTGAGGGCCTTGTTGGAAGAATTGTCCAGTTGAACCTCCTTCTCAAGCTGGGCGATCCGCTCCCTGAGGGTCTCAATCCGGGAGCCGATCTGCTCGGCCTGGGTCATCCGGGCCCTTCCTTTCTCAAGATCGGCCTTGAGCGAAGTTGTCTTGCTGGAGACATCCGCCAGTTCCTCGAGGATGGCGCTGAGTTCTTCATTGCTTTTGACATAGTCCGCCTGGACCTTCTGATGGCTTTCGCGAAGTTCGCCGTAGGCCTTCTCAAGGGCGTCATACTTCGTCTTGGACACGGTTTCTCCGTCCTGGAAGCAGGATACGGCGAGAGCGGCCGTCAGGAGGAGGGCCGCCGGAACAGTAATAAAGGATGTGTGTCTCATGGGAATTAATCTGTGAATTTGACAAGGGTGCATACGGAATTATCCTGACGGAATTCGAGGGTAAGCCGGCCCGTGAGCTTCTGATAGAAGACGCTGCCGCGGCCGAGCCGTTCCGAGACAAGCACGTTGCCGTCTACTTTGAAAGGATGAATTTCCGGATTGTATTCGCTGAGCACCGTAATAATATAGGTATCGTCCAGTCCGCGCTTGACAGTTGCCGTATAATTGCCGGCAAGGGTATCCGCTTCGATCTTGAAGTTGTAAGTCCCTTCCAGGTCGATGGAGGAGATCGCTTCCTCCGGGAGGGCGACCTGGGACACGAGGGAATCCAGCGCCGCTTTTTCGGCCTCTTCTTTTCCTTTCATCTTCCGGATGCCATATACGGCCCCGAGCGCGATAAGCGCCACCGCCGCAAGGGCGATCAGCACGGTTGACAGTACATTTTTCTTATCCATAAACATAAATTTTGTCGAAATATACTAAATCTTGTGCAATTTTCTCGAAAAAAAACTTATTTTTGTAGATGCAAGGTTGAAGCTTAAACCAAATCTTAATACATTATGGCTTATCAAACAGTTACTCACAACAGCTATGGCTCCCGCGTCAAGAAGTCTGCGGGTGGCGTAGGCACCGGTTTTCTCATGCTTATCGCCGGTATCATTCTCCTTTTCTGGAATGAAGGCCGCACCGTGAAAACCACCAGGACCATCAAGGAAGTTGACAAACTCGCTGTGGAAATGCCGGACATCTCCACCGTCAATTCCGAGTTTGAAGGCAAGGTCATCCACGCTATCGGCGATGCGACGACCGAAGACATCCTGACCGATTCCTACTTCGGAATTTCCCGTAATGCCATCAAGCTTCAGGCTACCCCCGAATACTATCAGTATGTTGAGCAGAAGCACGAAGAGCACAAGGACAAAGTCGGCGGCGGTGAGGAAGTCATCACGACTTATACGTACGAGAAACAGTGGGTCTATTCCCGTCAGAATTCCGCCAATTTCGCGGATCCTGACTACCAGAACGCCAACAACCGTCCCAGCATCTATCCTGAGATGACCTCCGAGAGCCTCCAGGCCCAGAATGTCGCCTTCGGCGCATACCGCCTGCCCGCCTCACTCATCGGCCAGATGTCAAACTCCGTACCTTTCGAGGTTACGATCAGTGACGAGAAGATCGCTGAGATCAACAAGGCCGCCAAGACGCTCTACAATGACCAGAGCAGCGACTATATCAGCATTTCCAACAACGTGATCTACCTCGGCCGCAATTCTTCCACGCCCGAGATCGGCGATATGCGCATCACCTATACCGAGGTTCTGCCCGGCGAGGTTTCCATCATTTCCAAGGTTGTCGGCGACACCTTCGAGGCCTATCATTCCGAGAAGAATGACAAGGACTTCAACGTCCTTTCCGAAGGCTCCCACAGCAAGACCGAAATGATCGCCACCGCCAAGTCACAGAACAAGATGCTTGCCTGGGCTCTCCGTATCCTCGGCATCCTGCTCCTCTACATGGGCTTCAAGAGCATCTTCGGCATCCTCGACACCCTTGCCAAGGTTCTGCCGTTCCTCTCCAGCATCGTCAGCCTGGGTACCGGTCTCGTAGCCGGCATCCTCGCCCTCGCCCTGGGTCTCATCATCATCGCCATTGCCTGGATCTGGTACAGGCCGCTGCTTGGCATTCTGCTCCTTGCGGCGGTGGTCGCCATGATCTGGTTCTTCACCAAGAAGGGCAAGGAGAAGAAAGCACAGAAAGCCGCCGAAGAGGCCGCTGCCGCTGCAGCCGCCCCGACTCCGGAGCAGCCCGCCGAATAATCGGGTTTCTCCCTGCGGCCCTGTCGCTTCAACGCACAAAGTGCGACCCCGTTCCCGGGGCCGCACTTTTTTTTCTACCCACCTGCCACGTATCGCCCTGTTTCATGACGCAGCTGGTGTTTTTCGAAAATTTCGGAGGCCGTAGGCCGACCAGAGGGGGTTTGGGGGATACTTCCCACAATATAATTCTGTGCTTTGGTTTATGGCCGCGGCTTGACACGGCCATAAACGAAGATTGCCGGGCGTCTTGCGACGTCCGGCAATCCAAAGCACGGCAGCTACCTACTCTCCCAACTGGTGGGTCAGTACCATCGGCGATGGT
>CAMUZW010000014.1 GCA_947165305.1 uncultured Bacteroidales bacterium | reverse complement strand
TCTTCCGGAAGATCTTCGGGATTGAAGTTCATATTGAGCTTGTTGAGCTCGTCAACAAGCTGGTTGGCATCCTCCATGGCACCGTCGAGCGTCCTGGCGGCCCCGCCGAGCCTATCCACCGCTTTTTTGACCTCGTCCGCCCGGACGGGCAGCAGGAGGAAGGCGCAGAGGCAGGCCGTTGCGACAGCCGCCTTCCGGCGATTCCCGAAGAGGAAGAAAAAGATGCCCAGCACAAGCGCGACGAGCGCAATCAGGACGGCCCACCGGAGGCCCACGAGATTCATCCCCGTACCCGCGACGAAGCCTACGGACATTCCGCTGATGAAGCGGGTGACGGTAATCTGGGAAGGAATTTTCTTCGACAGGCCCGAGACCAGGCTGTAGAGCAGGCTCCCGACCATTCCGCCCTTGCGGCCGATGCTCCGGATCAGCACCAGCGCACCCGCGATGCCGACGAGGCCTTCCTGCCAGCGCTGGGTAATGTTGACCAGGCTGTAAAGCAGCAGCGCCAGCCCCATTCCCAGCAGGAACACGGACAAGGCGCGGAGGCTGTCGAAGGCGAAGCTTTCGCCGAATTTCCGGAACCCCTCCCGGAAGCGCTCACCGGGGCGTTTCCCGCGGACGAAGAGCGGGAGGATGAGGGCATTGAGAAGGCCCGCAATCAGGATTTTGCCGATGATGCCGCCGATGGCGCCCACCACGCCGCCGAAGAGTCCGCCCTGGGCGAAAGTCAGGAAATTGAAAACCGACAGCAGCCGGCTCTCCCCGAAATGCGACTTAAGGAAGCCCAGCAGGATCCAGATTATCATGATCAGCAGGGTCGGAAGCAACAGCAAGGGGTGCTTCACGGCATAGACAATCTTCTTGCCGAAGGTCTTGAAATACTGTCCGGCAGCCGGCGGGGCCTGGGGGGCATTCTTCTCCATAAGACGCGGGGATTTGTCAGTGCTGGATCGCCATCAGGCGGATGTATTTGAGAACGGTCTCGCACCACTCCCGGTCACCGGGATACTGGTAGCGGCAGTTGCCCTTCGGATCGGGCGTGAAGAGGGTTTCGCCGTTGCGGGTCAGCGTGACGTAGCCGCGCGGGGACAGTTTGTAGAAGTCATCCCCTTCCACCGCGTTGATGACTGCCTGCGGGTCCCACATCTTCTGGCCGGTATCGCAGTTGAGGAACTGATAGGTCCATTTGATCGGGTGAAGGTCGGTCCAGTCGAGGTCTGCGATGACGAGCTCGGGGCGGTAGTCGAGCGGATCGCCGACTTCGCCCGGAGAGAAGACGACATCGACCTCCCTGGGCAACAGCGCGAAGAACTTGAGCGAGAAGTCGATGGCCTGCTTGAAGTTGTAGTCGGGCTCGACGGCATCGCCGAAGACGCCGCCCATCGCATAGATCTCCTTGACTTTCTTACGGACCAGTTCCACGCCGTTCAGGGGAGAGAATTCGTCCGGACCGGACTGCAGGAGCCGGGCCAGCGTCGTGACGAGGCCGATGGAGGCGATGGTCACGCTGCGGTCGGGCTGTTCGGAGAGCAGCTTACGGTAGAGTTTGTAGCCCTCCATATAGGTCCCGTTGTCGCCGATGCTGCGCTTGAACATCGGGACGCCTTCCGTCGAACGGGCATACGGGAGGTTGTGATAGGTAATCCAGACGTGTGTGTCCTTCTGGCCGTCGGTCTCGAGGCCGATGGGGATGTCGGGATGGCCGTAGAAATTGTTCATCACGTCGACGATGTCGGCATTGGCGCGACCCATCCGGTCGACGATGACCCCGAGCAGGTTGCAGCGGCCCATGTCCATATAGCGGTACAGCATCATCAGGGCAAAGAGGTCGTCAGTCGAGCTGCCCATGTCGCAGTCGAGGATGATCCGGACGTCTTTCTGCTCGTAGTTGCTCTTGATATTGATGCCCTTGCTGAAGTCATAGACCGTATGCTGGTGGTTCTCCCGGGCGAAGGCGAGCGCTGCCGAGAGGCTGTCTTCCGGGAAAAGCCGGTTGCTGTCGAAGTAGTATTTGCCGCTCTCGGCATCGTACCAGCCGCCCACGAGGTTGTTGTGGGCACGGGCGTGCCGGATGACCGCGGGAATGTTTTTCTTGTCGAACATGTTCTGGGTCTCCTTATAGGAAACCGCAATCCCCGAGGTCGGCTGGCGGAGCGAATCCAGACTCATCGTAAAGCCGTCCGGGTACATCTGCCCCATCGCCCAGATCACGCTGGCAAGTTCTTTATCGCTCAGCTGCTGCTGGGCTCCGGCGGGAGCCAGGAAGACACAGGCGGCTGCAAGGAGTACAACTATTCTTTTCATAAGCGCTTAATTGATTTAACGTTGCAAGATAGCCCTTTTCCGGGAAATTACAAAAGTTTCCCGAAGAAAGAGAGGTTGTCGAACGAGGGCGTCAGCGCACCGGACTCGATGCGGTGGATGATCTCCACGACGCAGTCGTTGAACGGCGTGGGGAAGCCGATTTTGCGGCCGTAGGCGCTGACAGAGCCGTTGATGGCATCCACTTCGGTCAGCTTTCCCTTCTCCAGATCCTGCAGCATGCTGGCCTTGAGGCGCGCGTGCTTGCGGATGGCGATCGGGATAATGAAGGAGGAAATGGCTTTCTTGACCGGGCCGTGGTAGTCCAGGAGTTTAACGATATCCTTTCCCTGGACCGGCTCGATGCGGATGCCGCCGGCCGCACATACGTCGATGCATTCCTTGATGAGGGCCTGGACCACGGGGCGGGAACGCCGGTCGCCCGCCGCCTCGCCGAAAGTGCAGCCCAGCACCGCGCTCATCCCGGAGAACGAGGCGTTGATGAGCAGTTTGCTCCAGCGCGTGCCGATGAAATTCTCCTCAACGTCCACGGGTCCCATCATCTCCAGCAGGGCCTTCACGTCACCGAGGTGCGGGTTCGGTTTAGGAGAAACGCTGCCCAGCGAGAAGGTAAGGCTGTCGGGCGCGCTGGTCAGTTCGCACACCCCGGGGCCGGTCATCGTAGCGCCCCAGGCCACCGTGCAGCCCAGCACGCGGTCTTCGCCCACGATCTCCCCGATAAGGAGCTCCGGCAGGCCGTTCTGCAGCGTGACGATCACACCGTCTTCCGCCAGGAAGGGCTTCAGGAATGACACGACTTCCGCATTGTGCTGCTGCTTGGTCATCAGGAAAATGATATCGTAGGTGCCCGACATCTCCGCCGGGGTCATCGCCGTGACCTTCTGGGTGAATTCCACCGTCCCTACCACCCTCGCACCGTCCTCCTGCAGCGCCTTGACGTGCGCGGCGTTGCGGTTGACGAGTTCGATGCTTCCTCCTGCTCTTGTAATGAATGCGCCCAGGATGGTTCCCAGGGACCCGGCGCCGTAAATAACTGCTCTCATCGTAAATCTGTCTATAGTTTCAGACAAATTTACTGGTTTTTGGGTTCAATCGCAAATCATGGCGCCACGGGCCTGGCAGACCCGGGCGGAAAGCGCTACCGCTCTGGCGTGGGCCGAGGCTGGCGCCTCGCCCTGAAGGATGGCGGTGACAAACGCCGCGGTGAATGAATCGCCGGCCCCGACGGTGTCGACGACCTCGACGCGGGGCGTATCGATATGGGAGATGAGACCCTCCGGGCCGTATACCTCGCTGTCTTTGGCCCCGCAGGTATAAATGAGATAGTCCAGGCCGTACTGTTTCACGAACGCGGGAATGCCGTCCAGCGACATCATCTGCAGCACGGCCGGGAGTTCATCCTCGTTCAGTTTGAGGATATTCGCCCGCTCGAGAGAGGCCTGAATGACGGCTTTGTCGTAATAGTGCTGCCGGAGATTGATGTCAAACACTTTGAGTGCTTCCGTCGGGGCCGCGTCAACGATCTGAAGGATCGCGGCGCGGGATCCCTCCGACCGCTGGGCCAGGCTGCCCCAGCAGACGGCATCGGCATGCCCGGCCACACCGAGCACTTCCGGCGTGGCCCGGAGGTCATCCCAGGCGACATTCTCCAGGATCCGGTAAGTCGGAATCCCCCGGTCATCCAGGCTTACCATCACCCGGCTGGTGGGCAGGTCGTTCTGCTGCAGAAAGTCGGTCCGGAGCCCATAGGAGCGGCATTCCGAGAGCGTCTCCTCTCCAAGTTCATCCTTTCCGACGGCGCTCACCGGATAACTGTCCGCCCCCAGCCGCATCGCGTGGTAGGCGAAATTTACCGGCGCGCCGCCGAGCGCCCGTTTCTCCGGCAGACAGTCCCAGACAATCTCGCCGACACCGATAATGACAGGTTTTTTCATACACTTAGTCAAGATAAAGGATTTTGCGGGTCTGCTCTCCGCGCTCCTGCATCCGCAGACGCCAGATCAACTCCTGGACCGAGACGATGTGGAAACGATCGTCGAGTTCATCCATCATCAGCTGCGCCGCGTTGGCAGCCCGCTTGCCATTGAATGAACTCCAGGCATGCACCGCGACGGTATTGAAACTCGAAGTCCCTGCCGGCTCGCCGGCGTTGGCTTTCTGTGCCGCCTGCGCGGGACTGGACAATCCGTCCCACAACATATACTTGGTCGTGATGAGCGGAATGTCATATCCGGCTTTGTTGGTAAACCAGAATATCTTGCCCGCACCGCCGTCATAGGGATTGTATTCTACCCCCGTAATGCCTTCCAGCTGGTCATTGGCATCCACGAATGCCTGGAGCATCTCCTGCCCTTTCGGGTCCGAGAAGTCTTTGGCCATCACGTGCAGGATCTTGATTCCGTGCTGACGCATATGGGCGGCCGTCCGTTCCGCTACTTCTTTCAGCAAATCCTGCCGGTTTTCGGCAGCCTTTCCTTCCGTGGCGAAGGTGTCGATATAGTAGTATCCACCCCCGAATGTTTCCATAATCGTACATTCCGGGGATGGTTGCCGGCCCATCAGATATGTGAACCGCGTCGGAGCGAGCTGGATCAGGGACTGGGAGCCCAGTTCATAGGCGATTTTTGTCGTAATCGCAGACGGGAGGGTGTAATAGTCGTTGACAAACGAATCCGTAATGATAAACTGGTAACTGTCGCCGTCGGTCAGGAAGAAAGAGAGATAGTTTCCCTCCTCATCAAACTGAATATTGCGCGGGTTGATGCCCACGGCCTTATCGGAAGGATGGCGCTCCTTATAATTGCGGGACGTCAGCGTATGGTTGTAACTCCAGTCGGCCGCCAGCATCATATGCCCGTACCGCGAGACGGGGTCGACGAACTTGTCTTCGCTGATAAGACTGTTATTCTCCCAGCCAAGTACCTGGGATCCCGGGGTCAGCCAGTCAAGAATGTCGTTGAACGTCGCCGTATTATCCTCCAGGCCGCCGGTAAGGTCTGCCACGAAAAGTTTGTTGGCAATGGCATAATCCCGCAGTTCCCCGGCCGGGATATCCGTCCGCCCGGAAACGCCGACGGGCATCAGCACAAGTGCATTCCTGTTGCATTGATCCTTGAACTTTTCGAAGGCCTGGGCGAGCGTCATATTGCGACAGTCGCACTTCAGCGCATATCCGGCATCTATGAAGAACTGTTCGTTCCCCACATCCGCAATCAAAGCGTTGTACACGTGGGAGGCCACAGCGGCAATATTTCCGCTTTCAGGATTATTCTTCAAATCCGTGAGGACATATCCCTCGAAGAGGCTTCTGAACTGCGAATCGGTAACTATCTGAATCGCCGTCTTGTTACCGAGACGGGTTCCCAACAGCGCGCGCTCCGTATCATAGGCAAGGTCTCCCTTCTCCATCCATGCGCAGTAGTCGATTCGGCCTTCAACGGCCGCCTTGTTGATCAGCCCGACGACGGAATGCATCAGCAGATAGCCCTGGAGACCGTCGCCGGCGGCGCTGTACTTTCCGGGATTCTCCCGGTTGGCATAATCAGTATGGACGACGTGCCAGTATCCCTTGGGGCTGAAATTGTTATGGGGAAGGAAGTATGGTTCAACTTCCGGGACCGGTTCATAATTGTTGAACGGATATTTCTCGACAGGCCCGCATTGGGCGGCCAGAAAGAAATAAGCCAGTACGAAGAGCCAGTGTTTTTTCATTTTTCTCATCATTATTTACCTGAAAAGACCCGGATGGCACGGCAAACATCCTCCTTCATCGCCTTCATCGCGGCGAATTCGACATCGTGAAGGTAGGACGAAGTCCCGGAAGCAATCACTTCGGCGGCGGCATTGTACCCCGCCTTGGACATATAGGAATAGTAATTGATCTTGCGGATTCCCGCCCGGATGGCGTGGGTGTAGTCTTCCGGAGAAACGCCGGACCCTCCGTGCATCACAAGGGGAATACCGGTGCTTTTGCGGCAGGATGCGATGACATCGAAATCCAGGACAGGAGTGGATTTATAGAAGCCATGCGCCGTCCCGAAAGCGATGGCAAGGGCATCTATGCCGGTCTGCCGGACGAAACCAGCCGCTTCATCCGGATCGGTATAGAAATCCTCGGGATTGACCGATCCGTCTTCCCGGGTAGCCAGACGCCCCAACTCGGCCTCAACGCCAATTCCCTTGGGATGACACAACTCCACCACCCGTCGGGTCAGGGCGACATTCTCTTCGTATGGCCTCGCGGAAGCGTCAATCATAATGGATGTAAAGCCGAGTTCCACGGCTTTTTCAATCATCGGTATTGATTCCCCGTGATCAAGGTGCACGCAGACCGGTACGCGGGCGTTCCTGGCCACGGCCAGCATAGCGGGTCCGACCATCGAAATGTCGTTGAATACGTTATGCACCTCTGCGTGGGCAAGGATGACAGGTTCGTCAAGTTCCTCCGCTGCGGCCACCACAGCCTGCAGCGAATCGAAGCCCGTGGCATTGAACATCCCAATCGCTTTTCCTTCCCGCTCCGCGAGTATAAGGATTTCCTGAAGGTTTACAAGCATTTTTTGTTTCGTAAAAATGACAGGATGGTTTTCAATTCGGGGGCGCCTCCTGTGGAAGTGGCGCTTAACAGATTGAAGTGAGCGCTGGCCGCCGCGAAAGCAAGCATTTCTTCCAGCCCCCACCCTTCGTGAATGGCGTAGAGCGCACCGGCGCAGAAGGCATCCCCGGCTCCCACCGAAGACACGATTTCGCTGCGGTCGACCGGGAAAGAGGGAGCGTAGCAGACCTCGCCGTTGCGGGCTGCGGCTACTCCCCCTTCGGGGAAATGAATGACGACAAGTTTACGGACGCCGAGCCCCAGCAGGGCGGAAGAGGCAGCCTTGATGGCCGGCAAATCCGGCCGCCCGTCGAGACGGAGCGACGCTCCGAGGCAGTTTTCAGCCTCCACTTCGTTAATAATCAGATAATCGACGTATTTCAGGCAGGGAAGAACCACCTTGCGATAACGGTCACCTTCCTCCGACACCACATCGACCGAGGTTTCGTATCCCTGACGCTGCAGGCCGTCCAGCGCCCGCGCCGCGGCCACGCCATATTCCGGGTCCTCCCGGTCCAGGGCATCCAGCAGCAGAAGGTATCCAAGATGAAAAATACGCGCCGGGGACTTGCAGGAGAAGACCTGATTCACGGTAAGTTTCGCATTGGCACCGCGGCAATGGAAAAAGGTGCGTGATCCGTCCCCGCCCGTCTCCGACATCACGTCCGTATAAGACGTAGCCGTCCCCTCGAGGACTTTAAGATGGGTACGGTCAATCCCGAGCCTGTCGCAGGCGTCTAAACACATCTGGCCATATCTGTCCGCCCCGATGCAGCCGCCCGCAAAAAGAGGGATGCCGCTGCGCATAGCGGCCAGATCGGCCAGGACGTTGTGTGCACAGCCCCCCAGCCCCTCCTCTTGGCGGAAAATCGTAGCGAGGTTCCCCTTCCGGGGATATGCCCCGATGAGTTTGACGTTATCGACAATCCAGTTGCCGACGGCTATGATACCCTTGCGAACCATTTAAACCCCTTTCCTGCTAAACAGGCATATCCAGGTCGATCATCACTTTCATCGAGGATTCCTTGTGGGCATCGATGAACTTGTAGGCATCGTCGAATTGCTCGAGGGGGAAGCGGTCGGTGATGAGGGGCTTGAGGTTGATGGTACCCTTATGCACCTCCTCGACGGCCTTTAGGTAATCCTCATGCTTGTACATCAGGGTGCCGATCAGATTGAGCTCGTGCTCACCGAGATGCTCCATATTAATGACGGGATTGTGCGCGAAAACCGCGACGATCACGATGTCGCCTCCCTTCTCGATGGTTGCCATCAGCGACTGGATGGAGGATTCTACTCCGGCCACTTCAAAGGCGGCCTGGTACCCTTCCTCCCCGAAAATCTCCTTTACGCCCTCCGCGAGCGGGGTCTTGTTCACGTTCAGGGTGTACTTGATGCCGCATTCGCGTGCTTTGGCAAGACGCAGGTCGCTGATATCCGTAATCAGCACCTTTGCGGCCCCGCGCGCCTGGGCAAACTGGGCGATGAGGTTGCCGATGGTCCCCGCTCCGGACACCACCACGTTGCGGCCCGCAAGCGGAGCCCGGCTGGTAGCGTGCGCGCCCACAGCGGTGGGCTCGATCATCGCGCCGAAATCCAAGGGCATGTCCTCCGGAAGCAGTACGGTACGGTCCTCGGTCACGACGAAATAATCCTGAGCGGCGCCATCTGCGTGGAAGGCCTGGACCTTCAGATTCTCGCAGATATTGTATCTGCCGTGACGGCAGGGATTACACTCGCCGCACACAAGCTGCGGACGTGCCGTCACGTGATCACCCGGCTTGAAAGCCTTCACATCCGGCCCCACTGCTACAACGATACCCGAGTACTCGTGCCCCTGCACCACAGGATAGATACAGGAGGGGTGCAGTCCGTGATAGGAATGAATCTCGGATCCGCAAATACCGATCCGCTTGATGTTTAAAAGGATCTCGTTCCCTTTCAGGTCTTCGGCCTTCGGAGCCGGAGCGTCGTTATGCACCTCGATCGTCTTCGGTGCAGTCATGATAACTTTTCTCATATCGCTTACATATGCTATTGCCAGAAGAAATCATTCTGCCGGGATTCGGCCGTATTCAGCCTCAACTCGCTCTCGGGATAGGCGGAAAGAAGGCCTTTGCGAAGGTCTGTGATATCCGTAGGGAACACACAGCCCTTTCCGATGGCACCGGGGAAATGATAATTCAGATAGGTATTGAAATCAGGCAGATGGCCCATATAGAATTCATTCGCCGGGGCGGCGATATTGTCCCGGAGCCAGGTGGCGCCTCGGCGGTGGGTGTCAAACCATTCGTGGCCCTCTCCCATCAGTTCGATCACGCGCTCCCACATAATGGCATTTACCAGTTCGTCCGCAGAAGCGAAATCCGTACTCTTCCAGTCCGCCGGGACGGAAGCGACGCCGGCAGCGACCGAATGACGGGCCCTGTTGCGCAGCACATTCACATTGGCGATGGCAAGGTTCCACCAGTTGTCTCCCGGTCCGGCGCTCAGGGACGCCGCCGCCTCGGCCGCAATCAGATAGACCTCGGCCAACCGCATCAGGTAAAAATCTGCCCTGCCGCTGGTGACGTCGTAAGTCGGGTCAAGGTATTTTTTGATGAACGAATCCGAGGACGCCGTTACCTTGTCATCAGAAGGATAGGCTGTCACCTGCTTGTTGGTGTTCAGATTAAGATACTTCACAAAGAAGGAGGCCGCGAAGCGCGGATCTGAGGTAGAGGCATACAGTGAACTGTTGTGTGTCCCGGTTCCTTTCTTGCCGCCGGAATACTTAAGGATATTCTCAATGGCAAACCGCGAAGGTCGTACCCGACCCGCGTTGGAATTGGTTGTCGCATAATTGGAACTGCCTTCCGGATAAGGCGGAAGCATATGGATGGAGCAATAGTTCTGCCCCGCCTTGTTGGAGGATGTGATCTTGAGGATACTCTCGGGCAGGAACCAGTCTCCCGCCTCCGTCCAGCGGAACAGGGTCCTATAGTCCGGTGCCAGCGAATAGGGGCCGTTCTCGATCACGTCAACCGCCGTATTATAAGCCAGCGTAAAGGCATCGTCTGCGGACGAAATCCCGCAGGCGCTGAAATCCGGCGTCCGTCTGGCCGTGTCCCAGAAATTATCATCCGGGGCAGACAGCAGCGACCCGATGGTCAGGTAAACCGAGGACTTGAGCGCCGTGGCCGCCCAGTTATTCGGCCGGTTCTTGCCCGGGGCGACCTCTTCCGCCCGCTCCGGGTCGCGCATATGCTCCTCCGCAAATGTCAGGTCTTCCAGCACTTGTGCATACACATCCGGGAACGGTTGCCGGGGATTGTAGAGTTCCGACGCCTCGTCGGGTGACGAAGTCAGGATGGGCACGTCGCCCCAGATGCGGACGGCCGTGAAGTAAAAATGGGCACGAATCAGGCGGGCCTCCGCCTCTATCTCCGTCTTGAATCCTTCATCGACAGGGCTGTCGGGAAGATTGTCGATCAGGCGGTTGCACCGGTTGATCCCCAGCCAGACGGCCGTCCAGACATTCTTGTTGCCGATGATGTCGGTGGAGTACTTCGTGAAATACATGCCGTCCAGCCACTCGTCCGTAGTCCGGTTGCCGCCCCAGATAATGAGGCCCGACCCGGTCTGGAAATACTCGTACATCGTCCCCTTCCAGAGCGACGAGTTGTTGAGGGTCAGGTAGCAGCCGTTGATATTAGCCTCCAGCGCCTGCGGCGAATCATATACGTCTTTCTCCGAAAGCGACGTGGTCGGCACCTCCTCCAGGAATCCCTTGCAGGAGACCAGGGCAAGTAATATGAGAGGTAAATACTTCTTCATGGCGCATCAGAATGAGAACCGGACATCGAAAGAGAAGGTGCGGCAGGAAGGATAAGACCCGCCGTCGATTCCCATCTTCTTGACATTGGTACCGTACGTGTTCACGTCCGGATCCCAGCCGGTGTATTTGGTAAAGACAAAAGGATTCGCCGCCGAGGCGGTCAGGGTAATGCTTCGCAGGGCCTTTTTCTTCAGCTGGATCAGGTAGGAAAGCGAAATGTCGGAAATCCGAAGATAGGAGCCGTCTTCTATGTAGAGGCTTGTGAATTTCTTGAAGTCACTGTTTTCCATCCTGTCCAGGGCGGGATACCGTGCTCCGGGATTGTCCGGCCGCCAGGCATCGTAATAAGCCGAACGGACGATGTTGTGCTTGACGACGTTGCTCGCCGTCTCCACCGCCGAATTGAAGTTGAAGAGGTCGTTCCCGTACGAGCCGCTGAACGTCACCGAGAGGGTCAGGGTCTTGTAGCGGAAAGAGGTATTGAACCCATAGATGAGCTTCGGATTGGGATTGCCGATGATGGTGCGGTCGCCTTCGTCGATATAGCCGTTTCCGTTGAGGTCGTAATAATCGATGCTGCCGGGCGCACGCGGCGTTCCGCCGTTGCTGATCGGGGTGCCGGTCTCGCCTTCCGGCACGATCCGCTTGATCTTATAGCCATAGAACAGGCCCATTTCGTAGCCCTGCATAAAGATATTCGCCGTCTGCGCGCAATAGGCGGAATTGCCGACCTGCGCTCCCTCGAAGCACACCACTTCCTTCTGCTCAGTCGGACTGACCCAGACGGACTTGCGGTCGGCCGTCTCGCTGATGGCGACGATCTTGTTGCGGTTGAAGGACAGGTTGCCGCCCAGCGTCCACTCAAAGTTGGCCGTCTTGACGGGAACGGACTCCACGGTAAGTTCGAATCCGCTGTTGCGGATGGTCCCTTCGTTCACATAATAAGAAGTCATACCGGAAGACGCGGGAATTTCCTTGGCCTGCAACAGGTCGAAGGTTGTCTTCATATAGCCGTCCGCCGCGATGCTGAGGCGTCCGTTCCAGAGGCTCAGGTCGAGTCCGCCGTTTACCTGCTCGGTCGTTTCCCAGCGCAGGTTCGGGTTGGCGAAATTGGCCGGCGTCACCGTGACCGATGTCTCCGATGTATTGCCCGGATCATGAGCCGATATGGCGGAAATCGTATAGGTGTTGGCTGTCTGGTACTCCGCGATGGACTGGTCGCCCACGCGGCCCCATCCCGCCCGGAGTTTCATCGACGAGATCCAGGAACTCCTGAACCAGGGTTCCTGGCTCACGCGCCACGCTGCCGCGAAGGAGGGGAAGAAACCCCATTTGTTCTTGCCGAGGAATTTGCTGGAGCCATCCGCCCGGAAGGTAGCCGTAAGGACATACCGGTCTTTGTAACTGTAGATAGCCCGGGCGAGGAACGAGAGCGTGCTGCTCTTGACCTCGGTATAGGATTCCCGCCGGTTGGGCGCATAGTTGATGCAGTCCAGGCCGCCCTTGAACTGGTCGATATTCCATCCTTCGACGGTCTGCGTACCGATGAACTTGCTGAAGAAAGTAACGCCTGCCGTACCGGACAGAGAATGCCCTTTCCAACGCTTGTTGAACATCAGCAGATTGTCCCAGTTCCAGTTGAGGTACTCGTACGAGCCGAGAGCGCCGGCAGAGCCGGAACTGGTCGTGTTGATGGCGGAGGATTTGAATTTACGCCGCTCCGAATTGCGGTAGTCAAGGCCGGCCGTGCTCTTGAAGGTGAGCCAGGGGGTGATGGTCGCTTCCGCATAGAGGGTGGGCGTGATCCGGTAATCTTTCCTGTCGTTGCTGAAATGGTTCTTGTCCATCCAGCGGTAAGGGCTGGATTTGAGATCCTCGTCCCCGTCGTCGTAGTTGTACAGATCCTCCGCGTCATAGTCGGCGAAGTAGGGCCTGTACGAAATCATCGCACGGGTCAGGGACGTCGCCGACGACATCCGGCCGCCGCCCGTAGCCTGCGTCATATCGGAGTGGATATGCGCCAGGTTGAACCGGGATCCGAGCTTAAGGCGCGGAATGACGGTCCACTCCAGGTTGAGCCGGGCGATATACTGCTTGACGCCGGTATGCCGGATGACACCCTGCTGGTTGTTGAACGCCAGGGAGAAGGCGTAATTCAGATCTTTGGGCTTGCCGTAGATGGTGAAATTGTACCGCTGGCTCACGGCCGTACGCATACACTCCTTCTGCCAGTCGACCGGCCGCACCTTGAGACCGGTGCCCGCTTCAGGGTCTTCATAGATTTCCCGCAGCCATTCGCTGCTGCCGGTATCCCGGAGATATTGCACATATTCATCGAAGGAAAGGACATCGATCCGCTTGGACGGCATGCTGACATCCACCCCGGCCGTAAACCGGATGGTAGGACGCTCCCGGCGTCCCATCTTTGTCGTGATCAGCACGACGCCGTTGGCACCGAGTGCGCCGTAGATAGCCGTCGCGGAGGCATCCTTCAAAATTTCAACACTCTGTATATCGGACGGATTGAGGCCCAGCAGGCCATTGAAGGTTTCGTCGCTGCTGCCGTTGTCGGCACCGCGCGAAAGCAGCGTTTCCCCGCCCTGAGAGGTGTTGAGGATAATGCCGTCCACGACATACAGCGGCTCCGAACTGCCATTGAAAGAGGACATGCCCCGGATCCGCATGGTAATACCGCCATCGGGTGCGCCGCCACTGCGGACAATCTGTACGCCGGCCGCCCGGCCCTGGATGAGCTTGTCAAGAGAGCCGGCCCGGGCAGCATCCTCGTCATTCACCCGGATAGATGTCACCGCGCCGGTAAGGTCGCTCTTACGGACCATGCCGTATCCGACCACGACAATTTCCTCCAAGGTATCCTGCCGCTCGGCAAAGAGAATCGAATCGGGAATCTGTGCAAACGAGGTCAGACAGACGGGGAAGAGAAGAAACAGTAACAAAAACTTTTTCATATCATTTCCTCCCGAAAGTCAGTGAAACACCCAGCAGCAGGGCTGCCGAAGAAGGACAGGTGCCGTAATCGACCCCAAGGATCGTCGGATTCCAGCATCCCGAGGCGCTGTAAGTAAAGAGGTCGTATCCCGTCAGCGAAAGCTTCACCGCCTTGACGACGGTCTGCTTTTTCAGCGGGATGGAATAAGCGGCGCTGATCCTGGAAAGGCGCAGATAATCGCCGCGTTTGAGATAGCGGTCCAGGACATAATAATCCGGCGCCCCTTCAAACAATACTTTGTTGAGGTCGAGAATCTGATGTCCCGCAGCCCAGGAGGCCAGTACATCCAGCGTAAAGTCTCCATAACGGAAGCCGGTCCCGAACGTACCGTAGTATTTCGGCATCGGACTGCCGATTACCTGACGGTCGTAGCGGTTGGCTATGCCGTCACCGGTGATATCGACCGGCATTCCGTTCTCATCCGTCCTGAGGCCGTAGAACGAGGCCGCCTGATAACCCAACACGTTGGCTGTGGAAAAGCCTATTTCATCTTCCGGGAGCGCGCAGATCTGTGCGATGTTGCAGGCGAAGCCGGCCGACAGGTCCCAGGAGAATCGGTCATTTCTGAGCAGAGCCGCCTTCAATTCTCCCTCGAATCCGCGGGTGCACGTCGTGGCCGTCCGGTCGAAATGTCCGGTCCGGGGCGCCCTTTCCCAATAATAACCGTTCTTCTGGCCGAAGCAGTACGCAAGGAAACTGTCATCGGTGAGGCGGTCGAAATAGCCTGCCGAGAGACGGATCCGGTCCGAGAGGAAGCCGAGCTCCAGAGAGGCGCTTACTTCCCGGCTGCGCAGGCGCCAGAGGCCCTCATAGAACATTTGGATTCCTTCCTCAACGGCCGGATAATCCCCCATCAAGAAATCGCCGTAGCTGATGTAAGGCATATTCTTCTCCCGGCCCGCTTCTCCGTAAGAAGCCTTCAGACGCAAAGCGGATACAGCCTTCCCCTTCGGGAAGAAACCTTTGCCGGGATCGAACCAGGCTTCAAAACTCTTGCACAGACGGGGCTGATCCTCATAGCGGGGCCTGTGGTCGAGACGGAGCAGGGCGTTCAGTCCGGCGATGCCGCCGTAGTCATAACCGGCCCTGAAAAAGCCGCCGTATGAGAAGGAGTCGTATGTATATTTCTTTATCAAAGGGTCACCATTGTATAGGTTGAGCCCCCGGGCGCGCAGCGTATGGGTGAAGAAGTCATCTCCGGTCATCGAGCCGCGCTTGCAGGAGGCACCGTGCGCATCGACGGCACCTTCGACACTGACGCCGTGCTTCCCGGCGAAATACTGTTTCCAGGTTACCAGAAGTTCGGTATTGTAGCCGAAATCGGTATTCCCTTCCACCGTTGCATATCCGTTCCGCTCATGCCCCAGCGGCGTTCCGTCGCCATACCAGATGAAACGGTCTGTGTTGGAGAGGTCGCAACCCAGGTTCAGCCTCATTTTGACATATTTGCCGAGGTTGGCCGCGAGGAAAATGGAGCTGGTAAAGCGCTTGTCCAGCGCCTGGTTGTCGTAATCCGCCTTCCAGCCCGCAACCGTCTGGTCGGGGAAGAATTCGGGCTGACGCTGGAGCAGCGTAAGACTGCCGCTGCCGAACGGCTCGGTGCAGGCCACACGGTAGGCCCTGTCCATCACGAAGGTGCTGTTCATCCCGAAGGAAAGGACCTTTCCGGCCCGCATCTCAAACCGGGTCCGGAGACCTCCGGCAAGGGCGTTGTCGCGGGGCTCCGTGCCATCCGTCTGCCGGAACCATCCGGAGACGCCGTACTCGGAACGGATGGTCTTGCCCGACAGGGACACATAGTGATTGTGGTTGAAGCCGGGGGCCGTTCCGGTAATTTTCAGGACGGGGAAGGACAGGCCGATATCCGAATTCCATCGGATGCTGAGCGGATCTTCGCTCCTTCGGGCACCGGTCGTCACAAGTACGACACCGTTCGCACCCCTGTCGCCATAGGGCGCGACATCCGACAGATCCGTCAACACCTTGATATCCGTGATATCGTAGAGATTGAGGAACGAGACGGAAGGATTGATCTCCACGCCGTCGACGATCCATACCGGCTGCCGGTCGCCCCGGATGCCGCTTCCGCCACGCACCAGCACGGAGAGGTCCTCCCCGTTGCAGCCCGTCACGGGACTGACCAGGACGGAGGGAGAACGCCCCTGCAGCAGCGTAGCGGGGTTGAATGGCTCCTGGGCGCGGGAAGGCAGGGCCCATAGCAGGGCCGCCAGAAGCAGGATTCCTGTCTTAATCCGTCCCATAGTCCTCGAAGATATAATCGTCTATT
Organism: uncultured Bacteroidales bacterium; assembly: GCA_947165305.1. Classification (GTDB taxonomy): domain Bacteria; phylum Bacteroidota; class Bacteroidia; order Bacteroidales; family UBA932; genus Cryptobacteroides. Next base: position 11,113 of record CAMUZW010000014.1, on the reverse strand, counting down.
CCCTGACTGTCGGCTTCGTCCACTCTCTGGATTCCTTTCTGGCGGACCGTCACGGTCTTCTGCTCACCGCTCCCGAGGATGACGAGGACCGCACTTCGCGGGTCATCTGCGTGGTTCTCCTCGCAAATAACCACGAGAGGGGCCGTCTTGAGCACGCCGGAAGGATTTTCAAAGCCCTCGGTTCCGAGGGAGAGCCAGCCCGCCTCCTCAGCAAAGACGACGCTCCAGCTCCGGTTCCCCGACACATAGAGCGTATCCTTCACGGATCCGGTCCCGGACCTCGCCCGGACCGTGACCTCCGAGCGGTCCACGTCCAGGCGCGGCTCCTCCTCCCGGAATGTCGATTTGAGACATCCCGGGAGAAGCAGCACCGTAGCGACGGCGATAAGCAGCTTGTATTTATGCATTTAAAAACTATTGTTTGATGAGACGGACCTCGAACATAGCCGTCATGTTTTGTCCGTTCTTAACGGGGGAAGCGCCATTCTTCCACATAAGCATGTACCACTTGGTACTACTCACCGCGGTATCAGACCAGGTGTTATAATATGTGAGGTCTGCGAGTGCAGTTCCGTTGAGTTTCCAGGTCGTCCTGTCGAACAAGTAGGACTTTGTGACGTTGCTGTAAGTTCCGACAAAGGCGCAGAAGCCGTTCACCCACTGCGTCTCGCTCGGAAGGCTCCAGCCTTCGGGCGCAAAGTCGGCTGCGGATGCGGCATATGCGTTGAAGAGATACTTGCCATCATTCACGATTACTGCGGGAGTGGTTTTAGTCCCAAACGTATCTGTCATGATGGTATAAGTGCTTCCAGCAGTGGATTTGGTGGATTTGTATCCGCCCGTCACCCAGATCTGGCTTCCCACCTTGACGATGGCGTTGCTCTCGCCGGAAGGCGAAATGAGGACATACGGTGAAACCGCAGCGGCGGAAATACTGCCTGAAGGCTGTGTGGTTAGGATTTCCGTGCCGTCGTTCTTTACCCAGACGGTAGAAATTGCAGAAGAACTGCCAGCTGTATAGGTGACGGCATCAGGATCCAATGTAAACGCATTAACGCTGCCGCCATTGCCGATAACCAGACCCGCAGTGTAATCCGGCGTTCCCGAAGGAGCCTTATAGGCTGCGACGATCTGTGCGTCCTGGGTAGCGCCCAGATATTCTTTGGTAATTCTTGCAATGAGAGCGTCATCGGCGTTCTTTACATCATAGATAAATGAAGCAGAGAAATCAATCTCGGCCATATCGACGCTATAATAGTCTGCGGAGGCAGCCTGGAAGGCGGCCTGTGAAATGACGATGGAGCATTCGCATCCCTCCGGCGTCTCGAAAACCACGAGGCCGCTGCGTGCAGAACCGGAGTTGGCCTCGGCGGTAAAGGTTAAACGATCTCCGTCCGTACCGCCGGGCAAGTTGACCGAGACCCATTCCGGTTTGCTCTTGAGCCCCCAAACCGAATTGGTATTGACGAGAACCGGCGCGCTGGTACCGCCTTCTGCCGGGAGTTCCTCCACCGTATCCGGGGTTAGGGTTAAATACGGCACATGGATGCCCTGGCGGATATGTTTGACTTTGCCGTCGGACGAATAGGAGCTGACTGTCTTATCGGTCCAGATATTTTTGGAGAATGTCTTGCCGTCCTTGTCGGTGAAGGTCAGCGTAAGGCCCTTCGTGACATTGAAATGTCCTACGACCAGTTTCAGCTTCATCGGTTCGTTTTCCCGCAATTCGATATAATCCCTGTCCTCTTCCTTCAACGTGACATTCAGTTTATAATAGGCGGTAGCGCTCTGGTTGGTTACGGTCATCACGCCGGTGGAAAGGTCCAGGACACCTTTTGCCGACAGCCAGTTGTTCTGGGCAAACACATCCGTTGACGGATCGGAGAAGGCGACGACGACCTGCTTGAGGGTTCCTCGGCCATACAGGTCGAGTTCCAGCAGGGGGAGGACCGGATGGAAAGTCAGTGCCACGGGATCCTCTTCATGGGCCGGCGCATTCGCCGAAGCATAGAAGACGGGCGACGTATTGGTACTGTGGGAATCTCCCGACGAAGGATCAAAGACAAAGGTAGCACCGCTGTTGACGGTTACCGGCATAAAGCGGTAATCCACCACATCGGCATTTGCGGCCACTCCTGCAAAACCGATGTCAGTGGCGGCATTCAGTTTAGACGGATACTTGGGAGAGGCCGGGTAATACGCATAGTACTTGTCCGAAGCCGGGACTTCTCCATCCACGGCGGTAAACGATGCACGTGCGCCTTCGTCGAATGTGATGTATGCGAGGTTCGTTCCGACGGATGCTCCGGCATCGGCGCCGTTCGCTACGCTGAATACGGAGATATTGTCTTCCGCATTCCAGGTACTGACACCGGCATCGGTTGTCACTTTGGTATCAAATCCGGCGACAAAGGTGATGCCGCCTTTTCCGGGAGTTGGATTCTCCGGCGTTTCAGCCGGATTGACTTCCTGCTTTGCGCATCCTGCCATCAGCAGGAGGGCGCCCAATATGCTAAAATACTTTTTCATGATCGCCAGGATATTATTCATCGTCTAACTCTTCGTAGTAGTAGTCCTCTATCGTCGACGATTCTGTCGACAGGATAAGGACGCCGCGGTTGAGCAAGAGTTCTCTCACTCGCAATTCGGGAGGCAGATAAAGTTCTTCTTTCATAATCTATGGTTTTATTGAAGTTAATTGTCTGGCAGTATTTCAACACGCATAACCTGTGTCTTTCCTTTTTTGATGCTGTATTTGATGCGGACAAACCAGCAGCCGGGCGCCGGTTTCTCCATATTGGGATAGAAGAATTCGTCATCGACCCGGCTCCTCGCCACCTTGAATCCGGCCGGACTTGCATTTTTGTCGGCCAGGATAACCTTCAGGCGCATCGTTTTGTTTTCTCCGGCTGGATTCACCCCTTTCAGTGTAATGACGCCGGACTTCTTGTCGAAGGAGAAGCCGTCCGCGCGGGTCGTCAGGTTCCATACGACGGCGGCATCCTTAAAAGAGCGTGCCGTAAGGGTGTCCTCTACAACAATACGACTCCCTTCCAGCAGGGAAACCCTCCTCCGGGCCGACGCCAGGGCTCCTGCATAGGTCTTATCCAGGTCGGCTACCGCATACATGTTGTCAGATTCCGCGCCGAAGGCAGAGAATTCGGCCTTGGTGTCCAGATTCTGGAAGGCTCCGTCGACAGTCAGCGTATTGTGACTGAAATTATTGTAACGCAGAAGGTCATTCCAGCGGAGCGCATCCGGCTTCATATTGAACAGAGAGCCTTTCTTGAGGCTGACGAAGGCGCCGTAACTGTCGCTCCCGAGGTCCTCCGCCCAGCGGACGCCGCCCCATTCAAGCATAAACTCTCCGACGTCCATATGGCCGTGGGGGCAGCTCGGATTGCCGGCCTTGAAACCGACCCAGATGTCATCCTGCGTCCAGCCGCTCCGCATCGTGCAGATGGGATTGAGTCCGCGGACTATGTAAAACAGCTCTTCCGGCTGCCGCGCCGAGGCGAAATCCGCACAGGGCCTGTCGCCGGTTCCGGCTCCCCAGACGAGCATCAGCGGATCATGACGGGCATAGGGGCCGTGGACAAAGGACGGGTCCCCGGTCCATTTGTCCAGCATCGCTTTCTGGGGATAAAGAAGCGTAGGATCCCCTGTCTTTTTGTAGAACCAGAATACGCAGTGTTCCGGCAGGTTGTCACCTGTAGAATTGTCACAGAACGAGAACGACTGCTGCGTATTGGTCAGAAGCTCGGAGAAATATTTCCCGGTCTGCATGAAACCCGGAACGGCTTCCAGCGAGGCCACGCTTTCGGGACCGAAATTCATCTCCATCGCATCCAGATACATCACATTGAGCATCGTACCGTATCCCCAGTAGCCGATGCCCTGGGAATAAGCACCGTCGGGGACATATTCTGCTTCCATCGGGATGCGGATTTTCTCCTGCGACCTGGCCAGGATGCGGTCGCATACTTCGGTCGCATCCTCATAGACGGCAATGGCCCCGATGGCCAGGCTTCCGTGGCAGATCTGGCTCCAGTTGCTGGTCATATCCATCCAGCGGAGATTATACTCGGGATTGCCGGCGCCGCCCGTCTCGGAGGTTATCAGCGCCTTGTCGCGGATGCTCTCCACCAGTGCGTTCCTCAGATCCGGCGTGAGCGCATCATAGAGCCAGTCGTAGGCGATGGCGGCGGCCAGATTGATTTCCGCGACATCCAGGAAGTGGTAAGGATTCCAGCTCTTGAGCCGGCAGATGTCCCAGGCAAGACTCCGGGCTTTCCCAAGGAAGCGTTCATCCCCCGTCATCCGCCACGAATAAGCCAGGAAGAACATCCTTCGCACGGCATCGCAGCCGATGTGGTGCATCTCTTTACGGGCATTCAACTTGAAATCCGGGTTGGGCTGCCCCAGCATCTCTCCGCTCTCCGCAAGAATGGCTTCGTGCACTTTCTGCCAGCGCGCATCCGCCAGGATATTCCGCATCAGCGCCTCCTCCTCACCTTTCGGCAGGAATAGCCTCGGGTGCGAAGGCAGGGCAAGAACCTGCAGCGACACAAGCAGCGCGGATATGAAGGCGGCGAATCTCATCAGTAAAGCGGCTTCAGGTTGACGGTGAAACGATAATCCGTCCAGGTGGGGACGGTATAGGTCAGGCGCAGGAAGCTGATTCCTTCATTCTGGCCTTCAAACTTATTCTCGGGTCGGGCGGGCACCAGCCGGGCCGTAAAGGCGAGCTTGGAACTTACGCTCAGTTCCAGTTGTTCCCCTCCCTTTGCAGTCAGGATAATCCGGGAGCCTTTGCGGTTCATTTCCACGGCCTCTGTTGTCATATTCCAGACCATCGTGACCGGATTGTCTTCGCAGGAAATCCGGTCCTCGATCCGGGCCGACACACCGTCCAGACGCACGGCACGTTCAAGTTTCTTAATCTTCTTGGGATACAGGCCGGTAATGTCCGAAGAAGCCGTCATCGAGGCCTCGTCAGCGACAATCGAGCACAAGGCCCGGATTTCCTGGTACACGCCTTCCGGATAGGTGGTACTGTGCGCGAAATTGTTGTATTTGGTAAGTTTGGTCCAGCGGTCGCTTCCGGCCCACATATCGAAGAGCCCGATGCCGTGTACCTGCACTTTCCCATAGTCGTCACTGCCGAGGTCAAGCGACCAGCGCACACCCTTGTACTCATAATAGAAGGAGCCGACATCCATATGCCCGTGGGGGTTACGGACCTTGCCGGCCTTGAAGCCAAGATAGGCGTCGTCCGTGTCCCATCCGGTGCGCATCACGCAGATGTCGTTGGTCCCGTGTCCTGCGTAGAAGTTTCCCTGCGGTCTCTCAGGAGCGGAGAGATGCACCGCCGGACCATTTCCCGTACCGGCGCCCCAGATGACCATGAAGGGGATCAGCCGGTTCTTGATGGTCTTCACATAGGATTTGGTAAGGTCGAACTTTTCGAAGAGAGCCTTCTGCCAGTAATACATCTTCGGGTCGGGACGGATGGCGTTGAACCACATGACGGCCGGCTCCAGATAGATACGGGTGCTGTTGTCCGAATAGCCGAAGGTCTGGAGAGAAGGGGTTATGAGCTGCTGGGAATAGTTGCCCGATTCGATGAAGCCGGGCACCGCAAGGTACTCGTTGATCGCATCCCGCCCGAAATACTTCCACAGGGCATCCAGGAACAGGATATTGTACTGCGTACCGAAAGCCCAGTACCCGAAGCCTTCCGGGAAGCAGCCCTCGGGAGGATACTCCGCCTTCATCGGGATCAGGATATTCGCCCGGCTGCGGTCGAGAATGGCCTGCGCCTTCTCCGGCTCCTCCGTCAACAGCGCAATCGAGGCGACCGCCATACCGCCGTTGCAGACCTGTCCCCAGTTGCTGGTATGGACAAACCGGTCGGCGTAAGCGGGATCCAGGGCCGGTTCAAGCCCCTTGGTGGCCAGCGCGGTCCGGATGGAATCGCGGGATGCCTGCGGCAGATAGCCGTAGAGCCAGTCATAGCCGATGGCAAGAGCCGTGGACATTTCCGCCACATCCAGGAAGTGGGAAGGATTCCAGTCGATGAAGCCGGCGGCGTGAAGCATCTCCTTCTCGGCCCTTGCCGCACAGGTCTCCAGACCCTCCATCCGGTAGGCATAACTCAGGAAAAGCACCCTTCTGAGCACCTCACAGGATACCGCGTGCATCCGCGGGCCTTTGATAACCCTTTCGCAGAGCGGAAGCGTGTCGATGACGGCACATTCGGCCACGATGGCATCGTGCATACGGGACCACGTATCATCCTGCCGGATGTTGGCCATCAGGGCTTTCTCTTCCCCTTCCCGCAAAAATAGCCGGGGATGCCCGTCCTGCGCGGCAATGACCCCGCAGAAAAAGAGAATCCCGGCAGACAGGAAAGCGTATCGCAAAGCCTTTATCATCCCTACAAATTTATGTTTTTGCCGGCCAAGGGCAAAAGAATTGATGCTTAAAACGTTTTATATTATTTTACTAAAACTTTACTCTTCTCCGGGGCCTTTCCCATCAGGCAGATGGCCGTACTGACCAGGGCTCCGATCGGGCACCACCACGGCCAGGCAATGAAGATGGCCTTGCCGAAGAGGGCCGTCGAGAGCGGCGTCAGGATATACGGCTGCAGCAGCAGGACGACCACCAGGCCGGCGACCAGCGCCGTAATGACGCTCCAGGTATTCCCCCGTTTGGTATAGAGGGCGGTAATGAACACGCCGAGCATGCCTGCATAGGAGAAGCACATCACGCCTGTCGCGAAGTCCACCAGATTGAGCCCGCTCGCCTGCTGCATCACGGCGGTGACGATGGCAAAACCGGTGAGCACCGCTCCCATCAGGGCAGCCATCTTCTTGGAGGAGCCGAGTTGCGCAGCATCCGTGGAAATGGCCTTGCCCCTGGACTTCCGTATGGGCAGATACAGGTCGCTCACGAAACTGCTCGCCATCGCGTTGATGGCCGAATTGAAACTGGAGAGCGCCGCGGCCAGTAACCCCACGATCATCAAGCCGCGCACCCCGGCGGGAATGCAATTCTTGATGAACTGCGGGAAAACGTCACGGGCATCCGTAAAGAAGCCCGAAGCGGCCCCCAATGTGGGATCGGCGGTATATTTCACATAGAGCAGCAGGCCGATGGAAAGGAATACGAACACAATGGGGATTGCCATCAACTGGGAATAGACCAGCGAGACCCCGGCGCTCTTGATGGACCGGCAGGTGAGCTGGCGCTGCACGAATTCGTGGTCGGTGGAGAACTGCGCAAACTTGAAGATGGCGTAGGCGATCAGGGCACCCGCCAGGTTGTAAGGCTTGGTGATGTCGAAGCGCGGATCCATCAGCTGGAGTTTATTGCCGGGTTCCCAGCCTGTCATACTGCCGTCCGCGGCCATTGCGTATGCGCCCTGACCGGGCATCTTCACCATACCCATATGCAGCCTGTCGATGACTTCGTGGAAGCCGAGTCCCAGCTGCGAATAGACGATGACGAGTGCCGCAATGCCCGTTCCGACGACCAGCAGAATCTGCAGGGCGTCGATATAGAGCAGTCCCTTGATGCCACCGGCCATCGTATAAATGGTACTGATGCCCCCCAGGATAATGATAGAGTACATGATGAACCGGAAGTCGATGGTCCCGAAGGCCATCACCGACACCGCGATGGCGGCGATGAAAAGCCGGCTTCCGGACGTGAAGAGTTGTCCGAGAAGGAACATCACCGAACTCGCCCGCTTGGATGTCTCGCCGAAACGGTCGCCGATATAGCCGTAGATGGTGATCGTCCTGGCGTCATAGAGTTTCGGGAGCACGATGAGGGCCACGAACAGGCCGCCGATGACGGCGCCCACGCAGCTCATAATGAACGTAATGTTGGTGTTGAAACCCAGTTCCGGGGAGCCGACGAAAGTCCCGGCGCTGATGGACGTACCCGTCGCAGCCAGCGCGACAAGCCAGGTCGGCATCGACCGGCCTGCCACGAAATAGTCTTCTATATTGCGGTTCCGCCGCGAGAAGAAGAATCCGATCGCGGTAAGGCCGCAGAGGAAGAAAGCTACGATGATCCAGTCTATGGCGCTCATGATCTCAGCAGTTTTCGCTGCGTTCAGCGGTTGTATCTATCAAAGTATAGGTCTGGAGATAGGGCTTGGTGGCATCGCCGGCCCCTTTCTCCATCAATTGCTTCAATTCTTCAAAGTGATCCGAGTTCACCTGTCGCGGCAGGCAGTCTTTACGGCGGCAGATGTCCGCCGCCATTCCGACGACCTCCCCCTCCATCGCACAGGTACGCATTACACGTACCGTGCCGAGCGCCAGATGGCTGACGCTGATGTCGCGTCCGGCCATGAACATATTCTCGATATCCCGGTTGTAGAGACAACGGAAAGGTATGGGGTAATAATCCAGCGGGGTAAGACGGCCGCGACTGAGCCAGGGATCCCTGAAGCGGGCGGCATTGTCGGGATCGGGTTCGTGGTCGTCGATGTACCATGAGGTCGATACGCAGCCGTCCGGATACTGGACGAAATTCCGGAGGTCGTTTTCCGTGAGGACGTGGTCGCCGAAAAGGCGGCGGCTCTCCCGCTTGCCGGCATAGAACGACAGCCATGCGAAGTCCTCGCAGGCGACTTCGTCCCGGAACCGGGAATGATTCTTCAGGTAAGACCAGTTGGAGTAGGCCACGTACATCCCGTAATCGCGGATTTTCTCGGCTTCAGCAATCATGTCGTCCCGCATGCCGACCTCCCAGTACCACTGGCCCCTGCGGGCATTCTGGACGGTATCTTCATCGATGGGAAGGCCCCAGTCGATGTCCGGAAAACTCACGGGAGCAGGACGGGTCTCGCTATACCATTGGATAGAAGCGCCGAGGGTAATCCCGTCGGCCTTTTCGGGTGCGGAAGGCTCACCGTATACGTCCTTCGATTCACGTCCCATCGCCCACTGAGCACCGGCAAGGACACCCAGCGTGGCATCTCCGGTGCAGTCCGCAAAGCAGTCGCCTTCCAGACGGATTTCCGTGTAATTGTCCACCTGCGTCGCAATCACGGCCTTGATGCGCAGCCCCTCTTTCTCTACGGATGTTACGCGGTAGCCCGTGAAGGCTGTAATATTTTCTTCTGCGGCAATGGCTTCCGCCTTTTTCTCGTCTTCATACACATCCGCCGGACGGGCATTGCCCTTCCGGGCCGGCCCGAATTCATTGAGAAGATAGCCCAAGGCCGGGAAGCGGCCTATATTCAGCCTTCCGCCGAGACCGACCCGTACCTCGGACGAATTGTTGCCGCCGAAGACCTTGCGGTCCTGGACGACGGCGACCCGGCTGCCCAGACGGGCCGCGCTGATGGCCGCGCACATTCCGGCGACGCCGCCTCCCACGACGACAAAGTCAAACTTGCCCTTTTCTTCCGGCGCCGGGATGTCCAGCAGGACCCTCCTCAGGCTGTCAATTTCGCCTGGAGTATCACTGTCCGTGGTTAGCAGTACGGCGTCAAAACGGGCGTCAAAGCCATCCAGGTCATGTACAGCCAGTCTGTGAGGTCCCGCCTCCAGATGAATCTGTCCCCCGGGCTGCCAGTGCCACTCCGGGCTGCCGGTTCCGAAGACTGTTTCGAGGGCCTTTCCGTCGATCAGCAGCGTAAACTTGCCGGGGCCTTGCTTTGCGGTCCAGTACGCCGTCCAGTTTCTGGTACGTACCCAAACGTTGTAGATTCCTTCCTGCGGAGCACAGAATCCGGTATCCGCGTCAGCGACCGGCCGGCCCAGTCCGTGGGCCAGCATCTCGGAGGAATGCATCACTTCCATGAACTGCGGATCCGGAATCCAGCCGCCCGGGTCATCGAACAGCGTCCCCGGAAGCAGTATGGCATTGTCTCTCTGTATCATTTCTTGATCCTGCTACCTAGTGTATAGAGTGGATTGATGATTTTGGTCTCAAGCTCGCCTGTCCCTTTTATGGCGTTCAACAGCATGCGGAACGAGTATTCTGCGACAAGCTTGGTAGGTTGGTTTACAAACGATATCCAGGGGTTGAAAATATCCGCCCGGTCTTCCTGGTCGAATCCGACGACGGCCAGGTCTCCGGGAATCTCGAATCCGAGTTCGTTGATGGCGGATATACCGTCCACCGTGATGGCGTTGGAAGGGAAAATCATCGCGTCCACCCCTTCTTCCCGGGCATTATGGAGCACGGAGACCATATCCCTGCGCATCGTCTCACGGGCCAGGATGGCCGAGGTAAAAGCAAGACCGCTTTTCTGCGCTTCGAGACGGCATCCATTTTCGCGGGCGATGATGGTCGGGATGTCGGTCTCGTACCGTACCAGGCCGATGTGTCTGCAGCCCTGGCCGCGAAGCAGTCTTACCGCACAGCGTCCGGCTTTATCGTTGTCAAGCAGTACACGCCCTACGCCCTCTACACCGGGAAGATCCCTGTCAAAGAGGACGACCGGAAGCCGGCGCTTGAGGATTTTGGCGATAGCGTCCTCCACACCGTTGCACGGGGCGAGGATAAAGCCGTCTACGCCCGAATACAGAAATTTGTCCACCAACTGACGGAAGTTCTCCTTGCGGTCGTCGGTACTGGCAAAGATGGTGAGGTATCCCGTCTCGGTGGCCAGCTTCTCGATCTTGCGGCAGATTTGGCCGAAACAAGTGTTGGATATGTCAGACACGATGACTCCGATCGTGTCGGTCCGGCCCGTACGCAGCGACGTGGCGGCCTTGTTGCGGTGATAGCCGAGGCGCTCCGCGGTCTCGACAATCCGTTCCGCCGTCTTCTGTGACGCGGAGCAAAGATATTCTCCCCCGGGGCCCCTCCGCGCATTCAAGACAAAAGAGACGAGGGAGATGGATACCCCCGCCGCTTCCGCCACATCACGGATGGTCACATCGGGTGAAACGATAGGTCTGTCTTGCATGGCAATACAAATTTATCAATCTTGCGCCCATAGCCGCAAAATTTAGCGTGTAAAACGTTTTATATAATTTTACTAAACTTTCATGGGAACAAAAAAGGCCGGCGCCATGAGAAGCGTCGGCCCTTTCGTGATTGTATTTCAGCGCAGCTAGAGCTTGAGGATGGCCAGCTG
>CAMUZW010000013.1 GCA_947165305.1 uncultured Bacteroidales bacterium | reverse complement strand
CTTGATGGCATCCACGTATTCGGTGTCTTCCTTGGTCGGGTTGGTATCGTCGTAGCGGAGGTTGGTCTTGCCGCCGTATTTCTCGGCGAGACCGAAATTAAGGCAGATGCTCTTGGCGTGCCCGAGGTGCAGGTAGCCGTTCGGCTCCGGCGGGAAACGGGTCATGATGCTGTCCACCTTGCCGGATGCAAGATCCTCTTCAATGATTTCTTCCAGAAAATTGCGGGTTTTTGTCTCTTCCATTTCGGATTTCGGATTAAATATCCCACAAATTTAGTAATTTTGCGTAAAATAATCAAAAAGGGATCGGACATGATACAGTCGATGACAGGATACGGCAAGGCCGAGGCGCAGCTCAGCGCCGGGAAACTTACCTTCGAGATCAGGACCCTCAACGGGAAAAGTGCAGACGTCACCATCAAGACCCCCCTGTTCCCGAAAGACCGGGAGATGGAGGTCCGCAAGCGCCTCGCCGAGTCGCTCACGCGCGGCACCATCGATCTCTACGCCTCCTGGGAGCCCAATGCCGGCTCCGCCTCCCGCTCCCTGGACATGACCGCCATCACCAATCACTTCTACGAGGTCAAGGGAATCGCCCAGAGCACGGGCGTCTCCCTGATGGGCAACCTGGACCCCCTCCCCTCCGCCGTCCTGCTCAGTGCCCTCCTCCGCCTGCCGGACGCCGTCAAGGAAAGCAAGACCGACGTCATCACCGAAGAGGAATGGCCGCTGGTCAGCGCCGCGGTCGACAAGGCAATCTCGCAGGTCAATGCTTTCCGCGACCGCGAAGGGGCCGTGCTCTATGACGACGTCACGGGCCGCGTCCGCACCATCCTCGGCATCTACGACGAGATCGAGCGACTCGAAGGCGAGCGGATCATCACCGTCCGGGAAAAGCTCCAGAAGAACCTTACGGACCTCTGGGCCAAGGTCGATCCTTCCCGCTTCGAGCAGGAGATGATCTTCTACCTGGAGAAACTCGACATCAACGAAGAGAAGGTCCGCCTCCGCGAGCATTGCCGCTACTTCCTCGAGATTATCGACACCGACCCGCACCCCGGCAAGAAGCTCGGATTCATCATCCAGGAGATGGGCCGCGAGATCAACACGACCGGATCCAAAGCCAATCACGCGGGCATCCAGCAACTCGTTGTAAGAGCGAAAGATGAGCTCGAAAAAGTCCGCGAACAGAGCATGAATATTCTCTGAGGCCGCAAGATTTTCCCTTTTTGATTTTGAATAAGAGGGGAAATTTTGTATCTTTCGCTACCAATACTGAACTAACCAATCCTTTTTTTTATGAAATCAGTCTGTTTGAAAAGCATGCTGACCGTTCTGCTGATTCTTCTCGGAGCGGGACCGCTTGTGGCCCAGACCATTACCATCAAGGGTAAGGTCGTCGACCACGAAGGGGCGCCGCTGGTGGGCGCCGGAGTTACGGTTCCCGCCAACACGAAGATCCTCGGGACGGTAACAGATCTCGACGGCAATTTCTCCCTTGACATCCCGTCCGGGACGGAGGTGGAATTCTCTTTCATCGGATTCCAGCCGAAGTCCTTCCGGTTCAGGGAGAGCCAGACGGTCCGGGTGGTGCTCGAAGAAGACACCAACGTCATTGATGACGTCGTGGTGGTCGCCTTCGGTACCCAGAAGAAGGAGTCCGTCGTCGGCGCCGTGACCTCCATCAAGGCCAAGGAGCTGGCCGCCCCGGTCAGGTCGCTTACCAATTCCATCGCCGGCCGCGTGGCCGGCATCATCGCCGTCCAGAGTTCCGGCGAACCGGGCAAGGATGACGCCCAGTTCTGGATCCGCGGCGTCAGCACATTCACGGGCAGCCAGAATCCGCTCGTCCTGGTTGACGGCATCGAACGTCCGATGTCCAACGTCGACCCGCTGGAGATCGAATCCTTCTCTATCCTGAAGGACGCCTCCGCCACGGCCGTATACGGTGTGCGCGGCGCCAACGGCGTTATCCTCATCACCACCAAACGGGGCTACGACGGCAAGGCAAAGGTGGACGCCCGCTACGAGCATGGATTCTCCTATGCGACCAAGCGGCCGCAGTACGTCAATGCCTACGAGCGTTCCTTGATGTTCAACGAAGCCATCGACGCCAACCCGGCCGCCAGCCAGGCCATGAAATTCACGGAGGCGCAGCTGGAGGCGCTCCGCACCGGCAGCGATCCGGAGCTTTATCCGGACGTCGACTGGCAGAAGCTCCTGATGAAGGACTTTACGCAGAACCAGAAATTCAGCGTCAACATCTCCGGCGGCGGCAAGGCGGCGAAGTATTATTCCGCCATGTCAATCTACCATCAGGAAGGCCAGTACGGCATCAACAGCAAGCTGTATGACTGGGTGCCGTCCAAGATCGGCACCTTCGGCGCCAACATCAACTACCTCCGCTTCAACTTCCGGACAAACGTCGACATGGACCTCTCCAAATACACGCGGGTCTCGCTGGGTATCAACGCCAACGTCGCCATCAGCAAGGAGCCGTCCGTAGGGTCCGACAACATCTACCTCTGGATCAACAACGTCGCCCCGAACGCCTTCCCTGTCCTCTACAAGGACGGCAAATTCCCGGGACGCGACGGCCTCTACAACCCTTATATCCAGCTGACGCAGCGCGGATACAACAGGACGACCCAGAATGACATCCGCGCCAACATCACCCTCGAGCAGGACTTCGGATTCTGGACCAAGGGCCTCAAGGCGGTGGTCCGGTATGCCTACGATGCCGTCAACACCCACAACGCCACGCGCTCCCGCGACCTTACGCTGTACGAAGCCGAAGAGCGCGACATGGCCGGAGACCTGACATACAAGGTCATTGATGCCGACAAGCAGAAAGAATACCTCAGTTTCTCGTCAAGCGCCGGCAGCACGACCGTCCAGTACTTCGAGGCGTCCGCACACTACGACCGCACCTTCAAGAAACACGAAGTGGGCGGCCTGCTCCTGTATTTCATGCGGGACGAGCGCAACAACCTGCCGGGAAGTTATATCAAATCCCTCCCCAACCGTTCCCTCGGTCTGGCCGTCCGCGCCACCTATGCCTTCGACCAGCGCTACCTGCTGGAATTCAACCTGGGCTTCAACGGATCGGAGAACTTCCCGAGAGGACAGCGGATGGGCGTTTTCCCCGCCGCCGCGGCCGGCTGGGTAATCTCCAACGAGAAATTCCTCAAAGGGAACCGGGTGCTGACCTGGCTCAAGCTCCGCGGTTCTTACGGACAGGTCGGTTCCGACAAGATCGGTTCTGAACGGTTCGCCTATCTCTCCACGCTGGTCGACGCCAACGGCGCCAGCGGATTCGGCATCAAGTACAACAACGGCATGGGCGGTCTCCAGGAAGACCAGCTGGCAGCCGAGAACATCACCTGGGAGGTCGCGACCAAATACAACCTGGGCCTCGAAATCGGCCTCTGGAAAGACTGGACGACCACGATCGAAGGCTTCTACGAGATGCGTAACAACATCTACATCCAGCCCCAGGTCAGCGAGGTGGCCGGTCTGCAGAAGGTCACTTACGCCAACCTCGGAAAGATGGACAACCGCGGCTTCGAGATCACGACCGAATACAACCACGTATTCAGTTCGGACCTCCAGGTGACGGCCCGCGCCAACTACACCTTCGCCCGCAACCGCTACATCGACGACGGACAGTACTACGCACATCCCTGGCAGGATGTCCGCGGCGTCCGTTACGGCGAGCGCAAGATGTACCGGGCGCTCCACCTGTTCTCCCAGGAGGAAATCGACGCCCTGCCCGACTACTACCGCCAGTTCTCCCTCACGAAGGACAAGCTCCGCGCCGGCGACATCCGTTATGAGGATGTCAACGACGACGGCCGCATCACCGAGGACGACATGATCTGGTCCGGTTCGCCGAGCATTCCCGAATCCGTCCTGGGTATCGGCGGCTCGGTCAACTTCAAGGGCTTCGATTTCTCCTTCCTCCTGCAGGGAGCCTTCGGGGCCTCCACGTACCTGACCTCCGGCTGGCATTTCCAGCCTTTCCAGGCCGAACGTGACCCGAAGTTCATGGGCAACATCATCACGAAGTTCCGTGACCGCTGGACGCCCGACAACCCCGATCCGTACGCCTTCTCACCCCGTCTGTACATGGGGCAGAATCCGAACAACTACAAGACCTCGACCTGGTGGCTCCGTCCTTCGGACTACCTCCGCCTGAAGAATGTCGAAATCGGCTACACGCTGCCCCGCAAGGTACTCGACAAGATGCACATGGAGAATCTCCGCATCTATATCTCGGGCCAGAATCTCTATACCTTCTCCAAGTTCGCCCACGAATTCTGGGATCCGGAAGTCCGGGCGGATGCCTATCCGATCCAGTCCATGGTCTTCCTGGGCTTGAATTTCACTTTCTAAAGGAGGCTGCATTATGAAAAAGATCACTATATTTCTTGCATTCATCCTGACGGTCAGCAGCTGCTCCTTCCTGGACCAGAATCCGGAAGAGCTCAACACCCTGGAGAAAGTTTTCTCCTCGCGCAGCGAGACCCGGAAATGGTTCTCGAGGATGTATTCCTCCGACTATTTCCCGCTGGAGCTCTGGGGCAGCGCCTACTATAATCATTATATGTTCGGTACCGACGACGCCAACAACGAACTCGACTGGCACATCCCGCACGTGCTGAACGGTTCGATTTCGCCGGAGGCGCCGGTCACCAGTACGGATGTCTATTATTTCTCCACATTCTACCAGGCTATCCGCCATTGCAACATCTTCCTGGAGCACGTGGACGAATGCCTGGAGCTCGGCATCGTCGAGCACCGCAGAATGAAGGCGGAGGCCCGTTTCATGCGGGCGATGTACCACTTCTACCTGCTCCGCGAATACGGTCCCATCCCTATCGTGGATCATTCCTTCACCTCCGGCATGATGGAGCGCCGTCCGTACGACGAGTGCGTGGAGTGGATTGTCAATGAGATGACAGAGGCCATTCCCGACATGTACGAGACGCGGAACGACAACGACCTCGGCTATCCGACGCAGGGCGCCGCCCTCGCGATGATCAGCCGGATCCGGCTCTACGCCGCCTCTCCGCTCTTCAACGGCAATACCATCTACGCCAACTTCAAGAATACCGACGGAACGCAGCTGATCAACCAGACGTACGATCCCGAGAAATGGAAGAAGGCCGCCGACGCCGCCAAGGCCGTCATCGACCTGGGCCGCTATCAGTTGCTCAAGCCGTCCTCGGCCAACCCGACCTTCGACGACTATGTCAACAATTACATGCGGGTCACGACGACCTGGCGCGACAACGAATCCGACAGCGAAGAGGCCCGCAACAGCGCGACCGAGATCATCTGGGCGAGGCCGCAGGCCACGTCCTGGTGGACGATGCAATGTCTCCCGGCCTGCTTCTACAGCTGGAATGCGCGCGACGCCGTCACCCTCAACATGGCCAACGAGTACTTCATGGCCGACGGCAGCGTAGCCCGGCCGCTCGAGGAGTGGTTCGACGAAGACAACATGCAGTGGTCCAGCCAGGCCGGCAACGGCACCCAGCGGCAGACTTTCTGGATGTTCTGCGACCGCGAACCGCGCTTCTATGCCACGACCTTCTTCCCCAACCAGCGGGTTTCCTACGCCACTTCCGATCATCCGGACGTGTACGAGACCATCGAATTCTGGTACAGCGGAAACGCCGGCCTTTCCAAGAGCTCCGGCGACCACAACTCCACGGGCCTGTCGCCCCGGAAGAACATTCCGCCGGACGCACAGTCCAACAAGGGCGAAGGCAAGTGCACCTCCCGCAATATTCCGTTCCCGGTCATCCGGCTGGCCGAAGTATACCTCAACTACTGCGAGGCCATGAACGAATACAAGGGAAGCGCTTCCCACGCTGAAATCCTCCCCTACCTGAACGCCATCCGCGAGCGGGCCGGCATCCCCGGCTATCACGGGAGCTATTCGCAGGAAGAAATGCGGGAGATGATCCGCCACGAGCGGCGGGTCGAGCTGGTCTGGGAATGCCACCGTTACTTCGACGTACGCCGCTGGTTCATCGCCCACGGCGAGAACGGCGCCCTCAACACACCGGTCTACGGCCTCAATGTCGCCGAGGGAACCGGTCCCACAGACCCGTCCTTCTTCAAGATGGTCGAGGGCATTCCCCGTACTTTCCGGATTGAGCATTACCTGGCCCCGATCAAGTCTTCGGAAATCGCCCTCAATCCCAAGATGGTGCAGGCTCCTTATTATTGATTCTAATGCCGACGGATTATGAAAAAGTCACTCGTCATATATCTCATGGCCGCCGCAACCCTGCTGTCGGCCTGCAAATTCGAATACCCGCTGCCGGTCATTCTCTCCAACCCGGCCTTTGAAAACAGCGGATATCAGCGCTACACGACGATCTCCATCTATCCGGAGAGCCCGCTGAACCTTACCTTGCAACGCACCTCCGGCCTCTCCAAGGAGCTGGTCGTGGATGTCCTGGTAGACGAGGCGGTCCTGGAAGAGTACAACCGCGTCAATAAAACGTCCCACAAGATGCTGCCCGCCAAGTACTACAAACTTGACGCAACTGCCACCTTTGAGGCGCTCGCCAAGGAAGCCCTGGTGACGGGAACGGTCTATGCGGCCGATCTCGTCAGGGACCTTGGCCGGGAAGGAGCTTCCGGGATGGTCATTCCGATCCGGATCGAAGGGAAGTCTGCCGAGGTCGAGAGCAAGTCCGGCCTCGCCGAGATGCTGCTCAGCCTGCAGATCGTCGATCCCAGGGTGGACGTCGAATCCAAGAGCGTCGCGCTCAACTTCATTCCGATCTCGCCGCTCAAGCAGACCGTCACCCTCAAGGCCCAGGCCAACTTCAACTCGCTTGAGACTTCGAAGGTCGCCTATACCGTGGATCCCTCGCTGGTAGAAACCTATGCCGCCGAGCACGCCATCGATGTCAGTCTTCTGGCGGCGGACCGGTATGTCATCGGTACGCCGGTCTTCGACCCCGAAACGATGACGCTCACGACCGAAGTCACCCTCGACTGCGCGTCCATCGGCGGCGACGGGAAGTATCTCCTGCCGCTGAGGTTCACGGAGACCGCCGGCTATGAGGTCGTCCAGAAGAACCCGATCTACATCCTCGTCGAAATGTCGCAGCTCGTGATTTCGATCAGCGGCAGCGGAGAGCCTGTCCAGACCCGCACAGGCGTGGGCGAGATCGAACTCACGCTCAATACGGCCCTGCCCGACGACCAGGCCATCGCCCTGAAATACGCCCCCGAGCGCGTGACGGAGTACAACGCGGCCCACGGGACCGATTACGTGGCGATGGATGCGTCCAAAGTCTCCCTCGGAGGTGAATCTTCCATCCCGGCCGGAGCCAAGAGCGGTAAAATCCCCTTCCTGATCAGCATCGCCGACCTCCCTTACGACACCGGTCATCCCTTCCTGCTGCCCTTTGTCATCGACGCCACGCCGCTGATGTCCGGGACGGTTTATGACGCGGACGAGACCTACTGGCTGCTGGTGGATAAATCACGCCTCGGTGTGTATTCCGTCACCGAGCTGTCTGAGGGGCTCTTTGCGGCCGGCCCGCACAAGGCCGCCACGCACAGCCTCAACCACACGTACCGCAAAATGTACTGGCCGCGGGACACCAAGCAGAACGAGATCTACCCGTCCGACGACTGCCCTGCCAACCGCTTCCAGGCCAAATACGGGCAGCCTTACGCCGTCCACTATGCCGACAAGTGGGAAGATGGCGTCCTGTTCTTTGACGTCGACACGACCCCGATGGAAGGATTCCCTACGCGTTACGCGCTGATCAACCTCCAGGACCGCTGCCCGGTCAACGAGAAAGCCTGGGGCTGGAGCGAAGACGAAGTAACCTACAACGCCTGCTATTTTGACGAGGCCGACGGATCCTTCTTCTTCGACTTTGTGATTGACAATGGTTCTACCGCCTTTGAAATGGCATATCGGTTTACGAGATGAAAACACTTTTAATCCTTGCGCTTGCGGTCCTCCTGACCGCCTGCAACGACAAGCATACGACAGATCCCGGCAATGACCCGGGCGGCAACAAACCGTCTCCCGTCAACCCTGAGGCCGTCAACCTCATTTCCAACTGGAACTTCGAAGACGATGTCGACCTGACGCTCGCCGAGACCCCCGTCCAGGGGAAATGGAGCTGGATGGCCGGCTGGGACGAGAAAGGCACCAAGGGAAACGCCGCCGAGCCTTATCAGGATAACCGCCGCGGAATCAACAACTCCCGCTGTCTGGCCATCATTTCGCCTAACGTCAACGTCGATGTCGGATACGCCCAGGTCATCAAGGGGCTCAAGCCCGGTGAACCTTACAAGGCGATCGCCCGCATCCGGACAGAGGATGTCACCGGCGGCGCCGGTGCCCATCTGTCGCTGGACTACCTGTGGGCCCCGCGCTCCAACCCCGTCACCAGCACGCATACCGAATACGTGACGTCGGTGCTGGAATTCGAGCCGGAAGGTGACGAGATCACCCTGATGCTCAAGCTGGGCAACACGGCGGCGGATGCGCGCGGCGTGGCCTACTTCGACAATGTGACGCTCACCTACAACTACGACCTCTATCAGCGGCTCTCTCCGAAAGAGCACATCAAGCTTATCATCGACAAGAAGTATCTTTCGGTCTCCGACGCCGTCATCGACGACTGGCTCGGCAAGCTCGACCTCGTCTATGAGAGCTACGTGGAGCAGTTCCTCGGGAAGAAGCCGTATGACGGCGCCACCATCAAGATCCGCTCCGGCGTCATCGGCGCCTGGGCCTATGCCGGCAACCCGATTCAGTGGAACCAGAATTACATCGAGCAGACCCTCCTCCAGGTCGCCGAGGGCGACTGGTGTTTCGGTCTGATGCATGAGCTGGGCCACGACTTCAACCCCGGGCACATGAAGGGCCAGTATGACCAGTGCCCGTGGCAGGCCTGGGACTTCAACGAAGAGCTTTTCGCCAACTTCCGGATGTACTATGCCCTCTGCCATGTGCCGGGCGCACAGATCCTGCAGGACGCCAAGATCTACAAACCGGACGGAACCTATACCGTCGAGAAGAAATTCTACAAGGGTGACGAGATCAAGCAGATGTACAAGAGCGAGACCGACAACGGCTACGACCAGACCATCGCCAAAGGCAAGGCGGTGGAGATGGGCAACGGCCTGACATATTGCATGGTCCGCATCGTGGACGCCTTCGGCTGGGAAATCTGGCAGAAGACCTACGATGACCTGTACAAGCTGCCGGCCACGGCCGTCAATCCTTCCGGCTGGAACCAGTGGCAGAAGTTCACATATCTGCTCGAGGCGCTCGACAAGAACGCCCCGGAAGGAAGGAGCGTTTACGACACCTTTACCACGCAGGAACTCAACGTCATCAAATCTTATCTCTCTACGCAGAAATAATTTGAAGAAAATCCTCTATACCCTGTTGCTTTGTGCCGCCGTCTTGCTCCCCCAGGGGAGCATTTCGGCGCAAAGCGTCCATCGGTTCTCCGTCAAGGTCGGTATCGATGCCGAATCCGTGGATTCGCTCGGCGGAGAGCAGCGTGTCCGCGGGCTGGTCGAAGACATGTTCCGGAAGATCAACCGCGCCTTCAATCACCCGCGCCGGTTCAAGGCGGTCTATGACTTCGCCGTCGACTGGGACGCCTTTTATATTTATAAAGGTATCTCGTCCGAAGAAGTGCACAAGCCGCATCCGGACCACGATTATCTAGTCGTGATCGACGGCTACAAGTCCGACCCGAAAGAAACGGGCGGAGGATGGTATGGCGCAGATATCCAGACGGTCTACCATGCCAGGACCCACAACGACCGGTTCAACAATCCCTTTGACCGCGGAGCCATTGACGGCATCATCCACGAATTCGGCCATGCCCGGGGCGTCCCTGACATCTATGCGATGGGGGTGGACGCCGGGAAAAATCCCGTTGCACCCGTCGGCTGCGACAAAATCCGCTGCATCATGGATTATCCGTACGGAGAGACCTGGTGGAGCGACTATGCCGTCGCGCTGATTGATGCAGCCGGCGGGAAACGGGTCGAAATCGACAACCTCGTCAAGACATACCGTCCGAAGTTCATCGACATCCGCCTGGCCGACCGCGAAGGGCGTCCTGTCGAAGGAGCCACATTAAGCGTCTACCCCGTAGGATGGTACTCCTCATCCGTCAATGCCGCCCCTGTCCTGGAAGGAATCCCCTGCCCCGGCGGAAGGGTCCGGCTCAACGGTGATGTCTACGGCGACAGCGAGGATTACGGCCTGAAGTATCCGAACCTTTTTGTCAAAGCCGTCAAGGGAGAGATGAAGGCCTATGCCTGGCTTCCGCTGTACGAGACGGAGATGGCGACATTCGCGGGGAAAGAAGCCTATGAGCTCACGATGATCCTGCGTGACGGGACGCCGAATGATCCCCTCACCGGGAAGACGGCCCCCGTCGCGCGTCCGGCGCCCCTCAGGGCGCGCTGGATGCTTGCCCCTGCGGGCGCCATCCGCTGGGACGTCCTGCCGGAAGACCTTCCCCATCATGACCATATTGAAATGAGCGGGGAGCAGATGTCGGCCGTCCTCCGCTGGGGCGTGAATGAGCGGCAAGCCTTCTCCCTGGAGCGCTCGCTGGTCTTCCCGATGCTCCGCACCGTTCCCGACAATACGCACGCCAGCCTGATGCACCGGGTGGGTCTCGACATCACCTCCCTGATTACCGTAAACGGAATGTGCCTTCAGCAGGAGCAGGTGGAATCTGTCGAAATCGACGGCGGGCTCAGGGTCACGGGCGTCTTCTCCGTCGGGAAGAAGAATATCGGTACCGGAAAGGGAACGGCCCCCAAGCCCTCCGTCCGGGTGGTCCGCGAAATCATTCCTTCGACGGACAAACCCGTCCTGATGGAGCGCTATACGGTCATCGCACTGAAGGGCGGCCTGACGGTCAGCGCCCCGAAGATCGACATGCAATACCTGATTCCGGACGGAGCCAGGACCGGTGAACCGAAGCAGTATGTCGTTGCCGTGCAAGCCGATCCGTGCACGGTCCGGATTCCGGACGCCGGCGGCGAAGCCGCATATACCGTCTCTTTCCAGGGCCTCCGCGCCGGAGATCCGCTGCTTCGGGCCGACTTTGCGGAAGAGCTTGCGAAACGCGACGGATTTGTCAGGGACGTCACGGAGAACCTGGTCCTGGAGACGGTGGATCCCGTACTGGACGGCATGTTCCGTCACGCCAAGATCCGGGCGGCGGAGAGCATCTACCGCACGGCGGGCGGCCTGATGCACGGGCCGGGCGGGGAATCTTACTACGCCGCCATCTGGGCCAATGACCAGGCGGAATACGTCAATCCGCTGTTCCCCTGGCTGGGCAACGCGAACGGCAACGAAAGCGCCCTGAACAGCTTCCGGCACTTCGCCCGCTTCATGAACGATGCCTATAAACCCATTCCGAGCAGCATCATTGCCGAAGGGCGGGATATCTGGAACGGCGCCGGCGACCGGGGCGATGCCGCCATGATCGCCTACGGAGCCTCCCGCTATGCACTGGCCCTCGGCGACCGCACCGTAGCGGAAGAACTCTGGCCCCTGATTACCTGGTGCCTGGAATATTGCCGCCGGCAGCTGACCCGGGACGGCGTCGTCGCTTCCGACACCGACGAACTCGAAGGCCGCTTCCCCGCCGGGGATGCCAACCTTTGCACATCTTCCCTGTATTATGACGCCCTCGTCAGCGCAGACTTGCTCTCCCGCGCCATCGGGAAATCGCCCGCAAACTATGCCAGACGGGCCCAGACCCTCCGGAAAGCCATCGAAAAACATTTCGGCGCCGAGATGAAAGGGTTCCATACCTACCGCTACTACGCCGGCAATGACCTGCTGCGCTCCTGGATCTGCATCCCGCTCTGCATGGGGATTTACGACCGCGCCGAAGGGACGGCGGACGCCCTGCTCAGCCCCGCCCTCTGGAGCGACGACGGCTGCCTGACCCAGGAAGGAAGCAGGACGTACTGGGACCGCTCTACCCTGTATGCCTTCCGCGGGCTCCTGGCCGCGGGACATACGGAGCGCGTCCTCCCCTACCTGCACTATTATTCGCAGCGGAGACTGCTCGGCGACCATGTGCCTTATGCGATCGAGGCCTGGCCCGAAGGCTCCCAGCGCCATCTTTCCGCCGAGAGCGGGCTGTTCTGCCGGGTGATTACCGAAGGACTTTTCGGCATCCGCCCGACCGGGCTCGACAGTTTTGAACTCACGCCCCGGCTTCCGGACGGCTGGCCGGGCATGAACCTCCGGCACGTCCGGGCCTTCGGCCGGGACTTCGACATTACCGTCCAACGCACCAACGACTGCCGGCTCGTCGTTACCGTGGGCTCCAAGACCTACGTTATCCGGCCCGGAAGCACCATTCACGCCAAACTATGAGACGAATCCTTACGCTTTTTATCCTGACCCTGATGGCCATCCCCTCTTTTGCCGGACGAACCGTCAGGCTGCAGGACTACATGGATGCTGGATCCGGCCGCGACGCGATGCCCGCCATCCGCCGTGCGCTGGAAGCCTGCCGCCGGAGCCACGCCTCCGTGCTCGAACTGCCGGCCGACACCCTCCGGATCCTGTCCGAAAAGGCTTATGAAAAATACCAGTTCATCTCCAACAATGACGAATCCCTCAAGCGGATCGCCTTCGACCTGGAGGGCATGAAGCATTTCGAGGTCCGCGGAAACGGGACGACCTTGCTATTGACCGGGTTTATTTCTCCTTTCAGCCTGGAAGGCTGCCAGGACATCACGGTCAGCAGTCTCACGGTCGACTATACGCACACCTTCCACAGCGAAGCCACGATTGAAGGCGTCGGGGAGAACGCGCTGGATGTCCGTTTCTCCGGGGAATACCGCCCCCGGATCGAAAACGGATGCCTCTACATCTATGACGAAAACTTGATTAAATACCGCTTCGCCTCCCTGCTGGAATTCGACGTCCAGAAACGGGAGCCCGCCCTCTATGCCCGTGATTACTGGCTGAGAGACAGCACGATCCCCGCCGAGGAAATTGACAAGGGCCTCTTCCGCATCCACAAGGATAAACTTACCGGGAAGGTCGGGAATATCCTCGTCTTCGGGGCAGAAGCGCGTTACAACCCTGCGTTCTTCCTGTCGGACTGCGAGGGGATCACCCTTCGCGGCGTCACGCTGCACCACTGCGGCGGCATGGGCGTCATCGCCCAGCGGAGCCGCGACATCGAGCTCGACGGCATGGTCATCGAGCCCGCCCCGGGCCGCATGATCAGCATCACCGCCGACGCGACCCACTTCGTCAACTGCAGCGGATACATCCGGATGACGGGCTGCCGCTTCTGCAACATGAAGGACGACCACACCAACATCCACGGGCTCTACATGGCTGTGGACGAGGTCCTTTCGCCGCGGAAACTCTCCGTCAGCTGGCACAACTCCGGCCAGTACGGCATTGACTTCCTCCGCAAGGGACTCCGGGTCGAAATCGTCGACAACCGCACCATGGTTACCATCGGGCATGCCACCGTCAAAAACGTCCTGCGCCTCAATAAGAAGGCCGCTGAAGTGGAATTCAAGGAAGACCTTCCGGAGGGCGTTGCGCCCAAGATGGTCATCGCCGCCGACGATGCCTATCCCGACGTCCTGATCAGCGGCTGCGACTTCCGGAGCAACCGCGCCCGCGGCCTCCTGCTCGGTTCCCGGGGCCGGATTGTGGTAGAAAACAATTATTTCCACATTCCCGGGGCGGCCATCCTCCTCGAGGGCGACGGCAATTACTGGTTTGAGCAGTCCGGGGTCCGCGACCTGACCATCCGGGGCAACGTCTTCGAAGACGGCAACTTCGGCTATCTCAACTGGGGCGCCGCCTGCATCAGCGTGGGGAGCGGCATTCCGGACCGGAAAGGGTCCGAAGCCTACCACCGCAATATCCGCATCGAGGGCAACACCTTCAAGGTATTCGACCCCCGGATCCTCCATCTCTACAGCGTGGACGGGCTCGTCTTCCGTGGCAATACCATCATTCCTACCGAGACTTACCCGTACGGCGGGAACACCCGGGAAGCATTCAAGGTAAGCCCCGAGTGTAAAAATATTACGATCGAACCATGAGAAAACTCTTCATTGCCGCGCTGCTGCTGCTCGGCAGCCTCGCTTCAGAAGCCAAAGTAACCTTCCCCGGCGTCGTCGGAGACCATATGGTGCTCCAGCGCAATACCGAAGTGACCCTCTGGGGATGGACGGACGGGAAGAAACCCGTCGTCGTGACGCCTTCCTGGTCAAAGACCAAATACAAGGCCTCACCGGATGACAACGGCCGCTGGGAAGTCAAAGTCAGGACGGCAGATGCCGGCGGGCCGTACACCATCACGTTTAACGACGGCGAGAAGACGGTCCTCCAGGACATCCTCCTCGGTGAAGTCTGGATCTGCGCCGGGCAGTCCAACATGGAGATGCCCGTCTGCGGATTCATGTACCAGCCGGTGGAGCATGCGGCCGAGACCATCGTCTACGCAGCCGATTATCCCCTGATCCGGATGTACAACACGCCGCACCGCTCCCTGGACACACCGACGGAGCAGCTCGGCGGCGCCTGGGATACCGCCACGCCCGAAGCGGTCAGCCGCTTCAGCGCGACGGCGTATTTCTTCGGACAGACGCTCTCCCGCCTGATGCCGGGCATCCCGGTGGGCCTGGTCTCCCCCAACTGGGGCGGCAGCAACATCGTGACCTGGATGAAAGAAGATACCATCGATGCGATCCCCGGAATCGACCATGCCCTGGCCAAGAGCAAAAAGGGTGATGCAGACACGCCGCAGCGCCTCTACAACGGCATGATCCATCCGCTGCACTATTTTACCGCCAAGGGCTTCATCTGGTATCAGGGCGAATCCAACCGCTACAACTGGTTTGACTACCGCGAGCTCTTCGTGGCCCTGGTCCGGTCCTGGCGGGCCCTCTGGGGCAACCCGGAGATGCCTTTCTACTATGTCCAGCTGGCCCCTTACACGTACGAAGGTGACAACTACCGTTCGCTCGCGATGGTCATCGAGGCGCAATGGCAGGCCTTGAAAGAACTCGACCACGCCGGCATCGCCGCGACGACCGATATCGGCAACCGTACCTGCATCCATCCGCAGAAGAAGCAGGAAGTGGGCCGCCGCCTCGCCTATCTGGCCCTCGCCAACGAGTATGGCATCAAGGGTCTTCCCAAGCCGGCCCCGACCCTCAAGGGAATGGAGAAGGTGAAGGACGAGCGGCGTGGCAACATGCTGCTACTGAGCTTCAACAACCTCTCGGAGGTCTATAAGTGGAATGATCCAGACAGTTTCGTCGGATACCTCGCGGATGGATACAACCACCCCGACGGTTTCGAAATTGCCGGCGAAGACAAAGTCTGGCACAAGGCGCGGGGCAATTACCGCTGGTGGCACAATCAGATCGAGGTCTGGTCGGACGAAGTGCCGGAGCCGGTCGCCGTCCGCTATGCATTCAAGAATTATTGCAAGGAAGCCAATGTCATCACCTCGATGGGGCAGCCGCTTCCTCCTTTCCGGACGGATGACTGGGAAGTGGATGATATCGGCGAAATCCGATGAGATACCGCTTTCTCATAGTACTCGCAGCCCTCTGCACCCTGTCTTCCTGCCGGAGAGATGACCCGCAGGAGAAGGGCGGCACGCAGGAAGTCATCCTTACGGTTGACGAAGAATCCGAAATCCGTTCGTGGCACAAAGGGGACGTGCTGAAGGTGCATTATGCCGCCTCCGGGCAGCACTATGCCTTCACGTGCTTCGAGACAGGGGAAAATCCCCGTTTCAGGGGGACTGTGGCCGCCGCTGATGCCGGAACGAATCCCGACGGCATCCTTTTCCCCTACAGCGAACGGCCCGTCTGCAAAGATGCTGTCTGGAGCGGCGTGGAAATCCCCGGAAGCCAATCGGGAGAAACGTCGGTTCCGCTTGCGCTGGGCTATGCGGAGCGCTCCCGCATCGTGATGATGTCTCCCTGTGCACAGGTAGTCTGGAAGATCTCGGGAGCCCACCATCTCACGGCGGCGACCCTCCGCGGATTGCGCGGAGAGACGCTGTCGGGCGTGTTCTCCTACCGTGCTTCTTCCAGCCTCGTCAAGACCGGGGACGAGCAAGCGCATCCGTCGGTGACATTCGCCCCGGACAAAGGCCTTGACCTGTCCGGCGGCACGGAAATCCGTTTCTGGATACTGCCCGGTCATTTTGCCGAAGGGCTCAGCGTAGAGATCACCCGTGCGGAAGGCGGGACCGGGACCGTCACGTTCCCCGGAGAATTATCCATCCCGCGCAGGGGCGTGCAGGCCCTTCCGGAGAAGGTCCTGTTGCCGTCCGACTTCGGGCTGTCGCCCGCCGAAGACGGGGAAAGGGTCGTCAACGGCGGATTCGAAGCCCCCTTCCCGCTCGGGAAGGTCAGCGAGGCCGGTATCGGGAACTGGGCCTACATCGGCGGCTGGACACAGAGCAGCGCCGCCCGGCCCGAAGTCGAGGTCGTGGAAGGCGCCGGCGTGGGCGGCTCGAAGGCTGTCCGCATCGCCTCGACCGACTATTTCGCCGACCAGTGCGTCGCACAGGTCATCACAGGCCTCGTCCCCGACGCCCCCTATGTGATGACCGCCAAAATCAAGGCACAGGGTGTCAGCGAGACCGGCAGCGGCGGGCAGCAGAGCGTAGGCGCCCATATCGCCGTCCACATCGACTCCCCCATCTGGCCCAAACACTCCGAGGGCGTCTACGGGACCAGCGGGGACTGGCAGGAGGTGCGGCTCGAATTCGAACCGAAGACCCCGGAAGTCTTGATCCGGGCCCGCTTGGGCGGAAGTGCCGCCGACACCAAGGGAGCGGCCCTGTTTGACGACGTCTCCGTCCGCTACAACGAAGGGATGTACATCCGTTCCGGCGAGCACGTTCGCCTGATGGTCGAGCAGTCCTATATTGACGCTTCTTCCGTCTCGCAGGAACAGATTGACACCTGGCTCGGCCGGCTGGACCGCATATATGAGCAATATATGGAACTCTTCGGCGGCCATCGTCCCTACGACGGCGGCAGGATCACCATCCGTTCCGCCACGATCAATGCATGGGCCTATGCCGGCAATCCGATCCAGTGGAACCGCAATTATATCGTGTCGACCCTCGACAAGAACATCGCCCGCGGATGCTGGTGCTTCGGCCTGATGCACGAACTGGGGCACGATTTCGCACCGGGACATTTCACGGAATATCAGGGGGCGACCTCCGCCTGGGATTTCAACGAGGAGCTCTTCGCCAATTTCCGGATGTTCTATGCCATCGACAACCTGGGCGAAGAAGTGACGGTCATCAACAATGCCGGATCATCCCGGGAAAAAATCTATCACGGACGCGAGATTACCGCGCTCTACAAGAGCGACGAGAGCAACTCCTACGACAAGACCATCGCCCTGGGACGTGCCGTCGAGATGGGGAACGCCCTCACCTGGTGCTGCGTCCGGATCGCCGACACCTTCGGCTGGCAGGTCTGGAAGGATACCTTTGCCGAACTGTACCGGATCCCGGCGACAGAAGTCAATACGACGGACTGGACGCAATGGGATAAATTCCAGTACCTGCTGGACGCGCTGAACCGGCACGTCCCTGCCGGAAGGGATGTCCGCGAGACTTTCACGGAGAGCGAACTCTCCGTGATCGAGGCATGGCTGAAGACACAAAAGTAACAACGAGAAATTATATTTCGAGATTTTTTACTAAATTGCAACGATTTTGAAATTAGTATTAACCTCATAAACTTCGGTATGATGAAAAAATTATGCATTTTTGCAGCCCTCGCCGCCGCTCTGCTCGCGGCAGGCTGCGCCAAAGAAAAGGCCCCGGCGCCGATAAAAATGGTGCCTGTCACCATGCAAGTCGGCGTTGATACAAAAACCGTCCTGAACGGAACCGCCGTCAATTGGGTGGCCGGAGATGAGATCATCATTACAGTCAGTGGTGGAAGCATTTACACACTCTCCGCAGAGACCGTCGACGGAAGTTCCGCCACTTTCTCAGGACTCATCGCAGAAGCGGATCTTACCAAAAACGTTGAATGTGTCTGCTATCCGGCTTGGGAGAATTTTTCCGCATGGTGGAGCCACCCCAAGAAGATGCCCATTCCTTCAGAGCAGCCTTTCGTTGACGGCAGTTTTGCTTCCGGAATCAATCCGGCCGTCGCTTTCATGGACAAGACGATTGACAACCCGGTTACGCTTATTAACATGGGTGGTCTTTTTGCTGTCAAGATTACTTCTTCAATACCTGTAACCAAGGTTACCCTGACCGGTAATGCTGAGGAGACGCTTGCAGGTGTATGGCAGGTCGAAGCATGGGCTCACACCTATGAGACTGCTGATAATGAAATCAAGAGCGTATCCATCGTTCCGGATGCCGCCCTGGATCTCACCGCCGGTAAAACCTTCGTTTTCGTAGTCAAGCCCGGTGAATTCCCCAGCGGAATTACGCTCACTGCTCTTTCCGCCGACGGGAAAGCTGCGACCAAGGTCATCAACAAGGCTTTCACGCTCGCCCGTGGTGGCAAAGCGAATTTGCCTGACCTGACCCTGGCAGACAGTGACTTCGAGACACCTTTCAATCCCTCATCCGTAGACCTTTCAGGCACTTACGAAGTCATAGAGATTACGCCGACGGTCATCAAGTCGAACGTAAACGGAGCCGGCCCGATGCAGAATACCGTTTACAAGACCGCCGTGAAGTGCGACGGGTCCGATGCCAACTGGCCTGTGCCGTCCGGAGGCCAGGAATATGTCGTCCAGTACAACAGATACGGCGGACAGGTTCTCTTCTTTGACCTCTCTACTGAGAAAGTTCCCGGACTGGACGGATGCTATTATCTTGTCAATATTCAAGACAGGAATATCACGACGGCCGGTCAGATAACGGACAATCACTCTTACTACGATTCCGTATCCGGAATGCTTGTATTTGATTTTGTCCGCGAGCAGAACAACTCTTACGGCTACCAGCTCAGCAAACCCCGCGACATGAGTGCCTACGACCTGACTGGCACATACACCGTTACAGCCATTACGCCGACGACAAGTACGTCAAGCGTCAACCCTGCCGGTCCTATGCAGGGAGCCATCTATGAGACGGCCGTCAAATGCGACGGAACGGATTCCAACTGGCCGGCTGTCTCCAACGGACAAAAGTATGTGATCCAATACAACCGGTATGGAAGCCAGGTTCTCTTCTTCGACCTTTCCAGCGTACCGGTTATCGGGAAGAGCGGCTGCTACTACCTGTCGAACCTGCAGGACAGGCAATTCACGGGAACCATTACCAACAACCACTCCTATTTCGACACGACGGACGGTTCCATCGTCTTCGACTTCGTCCGGGAGACCACCAACACTTACGGGTACAAATTAACGCTTTAACAACCCTTCAAATGGAACAGATTATGAAAAAGAACAACACCTTGATCTATACCGTTCCTGCTTGCAGAACCTACACGCAGCAGATTGAACGCGCCTTCTGTGCCAGCTTGAATGGTACACACGAAGGCTTCACGGAAGAGAATCTCACCGAAGAAGACGGTTACGGCTGGAGCTAGACACCGTCTCCATACACAGAGAGGGCGACCCTGACGGGCCGCCCTCTCTCTTATGCATTGTTCGGAAGAATTTATTCCTTCCCGACCTTCAGCTCGGCGCCGTTGAGGCCCCAGCAGCCGTTCTGGACGATGGGAATCTCCTTGCCGTCGAGGTTCTTGGCGTATTCGATCTTGTTGAGGAAGGTGTGCGAATGACCGCCGACGACGAGATCGACGTTACGGGTATCGTTCACCATCATCCAGTCCATATAAGGCTCATCCTCGAAACCGATGTGGTTGAGGCTGATCACAAGGTCGCATTTCTCCTCTTCCTTGAGGTACTGGGCCCACTTGTTGATGACCTCGGCATCGTCGTACTTCGGCAGACGGGCGGCCTGGTCGGGATCGATGACGCTGGAGAGGTTGCAGAGGAGGCCGGTGATACCGATCTTCATCCCCGCTTTCTCGAGGGTGATCCACGGCTTGATGTGCTCCTCGGGATCAAAGGTCCGGAAGTCGTAGTTGGCGCAGACGACCGGGCAGTTGAGCATGGAAACACGGCGTACCATATCCTCGATGCCGTTGTCGAATTCGTGGTTGCCGAGACATACGGCGTCGTAGCCCATCGCGTTGATGGTCGCGATCTCGAGGTCTCCGTGCAGTTCGGTGAAGTAAGGTGAGCCCTGGCTGAAGTCGCCGGCGTGGATCAGGAGAACATTCTCCGGACCGTTGGCCTTGCGGACGCTGTCGATGAAGGCGGCACGTTCGATGACGCCGCCACGGATGGCATTCACGGAGTCGACATAGACCGGCTCGAAGTGCGAATGGGTATCGTTGAAGTGGAGGATGGTCAGTTTACCGTCCCATTTCGGGGCGCAGGCCGCCGCAATGAGGGCGAGTCCCGCTATGATCGCAAATCTTTTCATCGTTATTCCTGGGTTATGCGTCCGTCGACCGGGTAGACAATCTCCTTGCCCTCGGCCGTGAGCTGTTTGTAATACTCCATCATGAAGTCCGACATCGTCACGTCGTACATTTCGAGCGACTTGGCGTTCTTGGCGATGTTGAATCCGTCACCGCCGTTCAGCACGAAATTGATCGTCGCCACGTTGTAGATCTTCTTGGGATCGACCGGCTTGCCGTCGATGGTAGCGGATTTGAGCTTATGGTCGGCCGTATAGACGAGCTTGGCACCGCCCTGGATCATCGTGCCCGGGTTGGCGGCCATCTGCTGATATATGACCATAAGATCCTTGCCTGCGAGCTGGACGAACGCGGTCTTGTTACTCTTGAACGGGAACATCGAAAGGACGTCGCCGAGGGCCTGCTTGCCCTTCGTGAGGTCGCAGCGGACACCGCCCGTATTGGTGAAGCCCACGTCGATCTTCTGGCCGCAGGACTTCTCGACACTGGCCATCAGCTGGTCGACGTACATATTGTAAAGGCTGCACTCGGGCTTCTCCCGGACCATCGTCTCGGGCGCATAGCCGAGCGGGGTGCGGAGATCGGCGAGCGCGGGCTGCGCATCGATCAGGATTTTGGCCACGGCGGGCGTAGCGCCCTTGCAATACTTCTTGCCGTTCGGGGCGATGTAGGTATTGCCCTTGAAGACGCCGAAGATCTGGTCGAGGCTGTCGGCGTTGTCGGTGGTGACGATGCCGATGCCGGCCCGGTGGCCGTCCATCGGAATCTTCTTCCAGGAGAAGGTCAGCGTCCCCTCCCCTGCATTCTGTGCATACAGGACGCCCGCCACCGCGAGGGTGCCGAGGGCCAGCACAGGGAGAATGATTTTCTTGAGGTTCATACGCATGGGATTATTTTTGTTTTAACCATTTCCAGAGGTCCTTGAAGGTAGATTTCTTGCCGTACATCAGGATGCCGACCTTGTAGATCTTGGCACTGATCCAGGCGAAGAGCGCGAAGGTCGCGACGAGCAGCGCGACGGAAAGCACGAGCTCCCAGGTCGCGACGCCGAACGGCAGACGGGCCAGCATCACGATCGGTGAGGTAAACGGGATCATCGAGCCCCAGAACACAAGCTGGCTGCCGGGCGCCTTGAAGGCATAGATGGCGATGAAGAAGCCGAGCAGCAGCGGAATCGTCACCGGAATCTGCAGTTGCTGCGTATCCGCTTCGTTCTCGACGGCGGAGCCGATGGCCGCGAACATCGAGGCATAGAGCAGATAGCCGAAGATGAAATACAGCAGGAAGGCGATGAGGATGGTCCCGTAGTTGAGGTTGCTGAGGGTGGAGAAGATGGCCTGCGCGCCAGTAGGTTCCGTCACGGCCGTGCTGTCGGCCGGGACGGCAGCCGTCGTATCGGCAGCGTTCACCAGGGATTCCAGGTCGAGGGACTCCATGCCGGGGACATTCACGCCGGGGGCCATCTGCTGGACCATTTCGGTCGGATTGCCGCCGCCCGTCAGGGCCGCGATCTTGTCTTTCCCGATAATTCCGGCCGCAACGGCCAGGATGGCGCCGGTCAGCACGATCCAGAGCAGGAACTGCGTCAGGGCCACGAGGGCGACGCCGATGATCTTGCCGAACATCAGTTCGGTCGCCTTCACCGACGACACCAGCACTTCGACCACGCGGCTCGACTTTTCCTCGATCACCGAGGACATCACCATGCCGCAGAACAGGGCGATGAACATATACAGCGCCATGCCGAGGACCATGGAGATGATCATGTAGACGAACGACTCAGAGATGGATTCCTTGCCGGAGTCATCTACGGTGTACGACACCAGGTGGATGTTGGACTTGACCTCGGACATGATCTTGCCGAGGTTATCGATCTGATAGGAGTCGATACGGTAACTCTCGATGGCGTCGTTGATGCGCCGTTCAATGATCTCAGAGGTCTCGATGCCGAGTGGCTTGGCGGAGTAAGAATGCGCCGTCACGGTCTTCTGGAGGCTGTCAAGCGGGGAAATGTCCAGCAGAACATCCATCCCGATGGCGTCGAGCGAAGTCTTGAGGCTGTCAACGTTGCGTCCCGTAAAGTCATAAAAGGCGACGACTTCGGTGTTTTCCAGCGTCGGGAGAACGATGCCGGAGGCGTCCACGACCGCGACTTTCTTGGTCTCCTCTTTCGCGCCCATCATGATGACGGACGGCAGGATGCAGAGCGCCGCGAAGACGACCGGAGCGACGAAGGTAATGATGAGGAAGGATTTCTTCTTGACCTTGTTAAGGTATTCCCTTCCGATGATGATTCCGAGTTTAGAGAGATTCATGGCTTATTCCTCCGTCACCAGTTTGATAAAGATGTCGTTCATCCTGGGCATCAGTTCCCGGAAGGTGTTGACAATCTTGCCCTCTCCGATCAGGCCGGTGAGGACGTCGTTGGTCGTGCCGCCTTCGGGGACGGGAAGGACCGCGCTGTGACGGCCTTCTGCGTCGGTGTACTCGACCTCGACGTTGTTGTTGCCGTATTTGCGCCGGATTTCATCCACGCCGCCGGTGATCACCAGATGCGACTTGTTGATCAGGGCGATCTCGTCGCAGAGCTCCTCGACGGACTCCATATTGTGCGTGGAGAGAATGATGGTCGCGCCCTCCTCCTTGAGCCGGAGAATCTCCTTGCGGATGAGGTCGGCGTTGACGGGATCAAAACCCGAGAACGGCTCATCGAGAATCATCAGGGACGGCTTATGAACCACCGTCGTGATGAACTGGAGCTTCTGGGCCATGCCCTTGGAGAGTTCCTCGACCTTTTTGTTCCACCAGTCCTTGATGTCGAAGCGGACGAACCACTCCTTGAGGGCCGCCTGGGCGTCACGGACGCTCATGCCCTTGAGCTGGGCGAGGTACATCGCCTGGTCGCCGACCTTCATCTTGCGGTAGAGTCCGCGTTCCTCAGGCAGGTAGCCGATCCGGGCGACCACTTCGTCAGTAATGGGTTCGCCCCTGAAATACACCTTCCCGGCCGTGGGAATGGTAATGCGGTTGATGATGCGGATGAGGGTCGTCTTGCCGGCGCCGTTAGGGCCGAGGAGGCCGAAGATCTTGCCTTCCGGGATATCGAGGGACACCCCGTCAAGCGCAACTTTCTCGCCGAAAGACTTGCTCACGCCATCGCATCTGAGCAGTGTTTCCATATTATACGTTTAACAGTTTTGTCGTCAGTTCAAGCAGGAGCTCGGCGGGGGTAGCCTCCCCTGCTTCGCCGCCCTTGCCCTTGAAGTCGTACTCGTTCAGGAGCGAGATGGCCGTCATGCACTTGGGCAGCGGGTAATTCCGGGTCGCGGCGTCGTATTCCGCAAAGAAGTACGGTGCGACACCGAGGGCCTTGATCTTCTGTTCCTGGGGCGGCTGCGGGTTCTTCTGGAGAAGGGCCTCATATTTGAGAAGCCGGCTGAAGTGGGTGAACAGCGCGGCCGTCGCCATCGGAAGGGCGAATTTAGCGCCCTGGCCGATGAAGGCTGCCGTCCGGAGCGCCGCGGGCGCATTCCGGTACGAGAGCTGCTTCGTGAGCTCGAACACGCTGAATTCGCGGCTGATGCCGACGTTGGTCTCGACATCCTTCACCGTCACCTTCCGGACGCCTTCCGGCAGGTTCTTGACCATTTGGTCGGTCTCGACGGCGATCCGGGCGAGGTCGGTCCCGGCGAATTCCGCCAGGAGGGCGGCCGCCTCAGGCTCGATCTCCAGCCCGCGGCCGGCGTAGTAGTCCGGGATCCAGCGGGGCACCTCGTAGTCGCGGAGCAGGTTGGATTCCAGCACGACACCCGTCTTGAGGATGGTTTTATAGAGGGCTTTGCGCTTGTCGAGCGAAGCCCCGTGCAGGCACAGCACAAGGACCGTGGAGTCCAGCGGTTTCTTGCAGTAAGGCTCAAGCTGCTCGATATCCTTCATCATCTGGGCCTCCCGGACGACGACGAGCTGGCGCTCGGCCATCATCGGGAAGCGGAGCGCGGCCGTCGTCACCTTGTCGGCGTCGACGTCGGCCCCGTAGCAGATGGTCTCGTTGAAATCCTTCTCCCATTCCTGCAGGCAATTGTCGATGATGGCGTTGCAGACGAGGTCGGGATAATACGGCTCTTCTCCCATCAGCAAATAGAGATTCTTGAAGACGCCGTTTTTGACGTCTTCAAGAATGTTCCGGCACTGCCGGTCTGTCTCTATGTAGGATTTGCTGGCTATTTCTCGAATTTCTTTTCTTTGATCCGGACGATTTTTTCTTTCATGGCATCGACGGCGGCGGTCACCGCGTCCTCAAAGGTATCGGCATTGCGCTCGATGATGAGTTCTTCTCCGGGGATATGGGTCTGAATCTTGACGCACTTGTTCTCAGGCTCGTGCAGGAGCGAGAGGGTGACGTCGGTCACGTCGGCTCCGTCAAAGAAACGGGCCAGCTTGGATACTTTCTTGTCTACGTACGCGAGCAGTTTCTGGTCTGCATCGAATTTCAGGGATTTAACTCTGATCTCCATTTTTACCTCCGTTTTTTGCCCGGGGATGGGCGCTTAAATAAACTTTCTTCAGTCGTTCGGCACTGGTGTGCGTATAAACCTGCGTTGCAGCAAGCGAAGCGTGGCCGAGCAATTCCTTGATCGAATTGAGGTCCGCCCCTTCGTCCAGGAGTTCGGTGGCGATGGTATGCCTCAAGACATGGGGAGAACGTCTCCCTGCGATGCCCGTTCCCGCTGCGAAAACGCCTTTGACGACCCGCTCCACGTACATCGGATACAGGGGCTTGCCCGTATCAGTCAGGAGCAGCGGATCGTCAGCGACCCGCGCGCAGCCGAGTGTCGACTCAACCGAAGTCAAATATAATGAAATTTCTTTACAAAGTGAAACAACCAGCGGAATATCTCTCATTTTGTCCCCTTTTCCGAGGACGGAAAGGATGCGGCGCCGGGGATCGAACGAGCCGACCCTGAGGGAAATCAGTTCGGCACGCCGGATGCCGGTACAATACAGAATACTGATGATCAGTCGCTCCGTCAATTTCTTCCGATAATCTTTTGCTCCGTGGAGCGCCTCGTATTCGGTGATGAGATAGGCGGTATCCCGCAGATAAGCGTCCACGGCTTCCTTCCGGAACACTTCCGGCAAGCGCTTCTGCATTTTGGGACGGGCGAGGGACTTCACCGGATTGGCCTTGAGCCGGCCCCTCTCGATCAGATACCTGCAAAGGCCGCTCAGCACCGACAGGTGCAGATTCACCGTCCGGGGCGTCAGGCCCGCTTCCATGATCCCGACCTCATAGGCACGCAGCACCGGCCCCTTGAGGCTGTCGAGGAGCACGTCGTCGGACGCCCCGCTCCCCTCTCCGGCAAAATCCGAGAAGCGCCGGAGGATGTCGCGGTAGATGGCGACCGTCCGGGGAGAATACCGGCGGGCCGTTTCGATATACCGTATGTAGTCGTCGATGATCATTTTACGGGACGGAGTCCGAGTTCGGCCGCCTTCTCGCGCATCAGGGCGTCGGCCTCCTCGAAATTGTGGCCGATCTTCCCGTCGAGGATGGCGTCCTTGACGTATTCCTTCAGGAGGCCGATCTCCTGGCAGGGCGGAATGTCGAAGAGCTGCATCACGTAGTCACCCGTGATGGGGTTCTTGAAGTTGCGGATCTCATCCTTCTGCTCGACCTCGGCCATTTTCTGCTTCACGAGTTCGAAGTTGGCGCGGATGCGGGCGACCTTGACGGGATTCTTGGACGTGATGTCGGCGTTGCAGAGGATCATCAGGTCGCCGATGTCGTTGCCGGCGTCGAAGAGCAGGCGCCTGACGGCGGAATCCGTCACTTCGTCGTCGACCAGGGCGATCGGACGGAGATGGAGGTCCACCAGCTTCTGGACGTATTTCATTTCATCCCCCTGGGTCATCTTGAGCGACTTGAAGATGCCCGGGACCATCTTGGCGCCGATGACGTTGTGGCCGTGGAAGGTCCAGCCCTGTCCGGGGACGAAGCGCTTGCTGCGCGGTTTGCCGATGTCGTGCAGGAGGGCCGCCCAGCGGAGCCAGAGCTTGCCGCCGTCGACCTCGGCCACATTGTCAAGTACCTGCAGGGTGTGGGAGAAATTCTCCTTATGGCCCTTGCCGTCCATCGTTTCGACGCCCTTGAGGGCCTGGAGGTCGGGCAGGACGTACGGCAGGAGCCCGCCTTCTTCCATCAGGCGGAAACCTTTGGAAGGCGTCGGGCAGAGGAGAATCTTATTGAGCTCTTCGGCGATTCTCTCCTTGGAGAGGATTTCCATCCTCGGGGCCATCCGCCGCATGGCGGCCATCGCTTCGGGGACGATGCGGAAAGAGTGTTCGGGCGTCGACAGCTTGGTCGCGAAACGGACGGCACGGAGCATCCGGAGGGGGTCGTCGCTGAAGGTCACCTCCGGGTCGCACGGGGTGCGGATGATGCCTTCGGCGAGATCTTTGATGCCGCCGAAGGGGTCCACAAGGGCCCCGAAGTCCTCTTTCTGGAGGCTGAAGGCCATGGCGTTGATGGTGAAATCGCGCCGGAGCTGATCCTCTTCGAGGGTACCGTCCTCGACAATGGGCTTGCGGGATTCGCGGTGATAGGATTCTTTCCGGGCGCCGACGAATTCGATCTCCATGCCGCCGTAGCGGAGCATGGCGGTGCCGAAGTTCCGGAAGACGGAGACTTTGCTGTGGAGTTTGGCGCCGAGGGCTTCGGCGAGTTCGATGCCACGGCCCTCGACGACGATGTCGATGTCGTCGTTGGCGCGGCCGAGGAAGCAGTCCCGGACGTAGCCGCCGATGACAAAGGCGCGTACGCCCAGCTCGGCCGCCGTCTCGGAGACGATCCCGAAGATTTTATGGTCCAGATATCCTTCTGTTATGGTTGGCATGTTCGTTCTTATTTACCGGTCTTCCGCGGCTGTTTCTGCGGGCTGGTCCGAGGCGGGTTGCAGCATGGTGCTCCACTCCGGGAGGTCCTTCCGCGGCTCGAAGCGGTCTCCGGCCTTTTCAAACACATAGGTCGCTACGCCGCTCGTTACGATAATATACCGTACATTCAGTACATTATTGTACCGCAGGGCCTGTGCGGTGACCTTCCCGTCGACCGTCACGTCCGGGCGCTTGCACTCCACGATGACGAGCGGATTCCCGTCACGGTTCCACACCACGAGGTCGGCCCGCTGGGGCTTCCCGGACGGCAGGGTGAGCGACACTTCGCTCATCATCATATGCACCGGGACGCCCATCTCCTCCTTCAGCACACCGATAAACCACTGACGCACCCTTTCCTCGGGCGTCAGCGCCACCTCCTTCCGCCGGAGCGGATCGTACACGGTCTCCTGCATCTTTGCACGGTTCATCCCTACAAATATACAAAGATTTCCCGATTCCGCGGCGCAGTATTTCGCAGGACAGGGGGACCTGGCACGTTTCGGCCGTTTTCGTGACGCAGCCCGGGGATCTGTCCGTATGCCAAAAATTTTGGAGATTCAAAATAAATTGCTACCTTTGCAGTCCCTTGAAGGGCGCATAGCTCAGTTGGTTCAGAGCACCTGCCTTACAAGCAGGGGGTCGGCGGTTCAAATCCGTCTGCGCCCACTTCCCTTTTCATTTTTGACTGCAGTGGTCCTTTTCAGGTCCACTTCGGTCCATTTTGCGCCGCCAGGCAGAATAACCCTTGAGATTCCGGAATAATTCGCTAACTTTGATTGTTTCGTAAGCAGAAGCCGTGCTGGAAGATTTACACAAGTTTATAATAGCAGTCCGGGCACCACGAAACATAATTTAATGACTTGATGATGAATCAGATTCCCGAATTACAATCCCTGCTGGAGGCCGTCGAGAAGCGCTTCAAAGCCCCGGTACGCACAACTGCCGGTTTTGAGAAACTC
>CAMUZW010000012.1 GCA_947165305.1 uncultured Bacteroidales bacterium | reverse complement strand
CGGGCGGGAATCGAACCCGCACGGCCGTTTCGGGCCAAGGGATTTTCGTGCCACTATGGCTTTCGCCACCAGAGGACGCCGAAGCGTCGTGTTTGTGGTCTGGACTATTCCTTCACCATGGAGCCGGGCTCTTTAGGTGTGCCGTGTCTAGTCTCTGCACCTTCCTCGTTCAAGAGGCTTGGCTCAAGATTGCCTTCGGCATGATCCGCTAAGGTTTCCTTGAATTTACGGCATTCTACATCTCTCTTTTCAGAGAGTGCACTCAATTGTGTCTAAGTCCCTCGTGTCTACCATTCCACCACCAAGGCATTTCCCGCAAGGGAGCGGGACTGCAAAGATAACAAAATATTTTCCATTCGGGAAATTCTTTGTATATTTAACCCGACATTTAAACCCTCATTATTATGGCTTCTCTCAAAGAAATGATCTCCGCCCAGGTTTCTTCCCTCGGCACCAATGCAAACATCCCTGCAGGCCTTAAGGACAAGGTCCTCGGCGGCCTCTCCGACTCCGTGCTCGGCAGCCTGACGCAGACCGTCGGCAAGCCCGGCGGCGTCGAGCAGATCAAGGCGCTGGTGACGGGCAAGGTCAAGCCGGCGGATTCGCCTGTGACCGCCCTGGCCGGCAACATCTTCGACAACGACATCCTCAAGAAGCTCAACCTGGGCGCGGCCGGAGACAAACTCAAAGGTCTCGTCCCGCTTGCGATGGGCAAGCTCGGCGGCATCATCAAGGATCAGGACGGCGACGGCGACATCGATCTCGATGACCTCATCCTCACCCTCAAGGGCGGCGGTGACGGCATCCTCGGCGTGGCCAAGGGCATCCTCGGCTCCTTCTTCAACAGGAAATAGCGCTTAGTAATACTTCTTCTCTTCGCGGTAGAGCGCGATGAAGATAAAGATGAGCACGGTGAACGCCCACAGGGATGATCCACCGTAGCTCAGCAGTGGCAACGGGATTCCGATCACGGGCATGATGCCGATGGTCATGCCCACGTTGATGAACAGGTGCATGAAGATGCACGCTGCCACGCAATATCCGTATGTCGCGGTGAACGGGTCGCGACATCGTTCGGCGTCGATGATCAGCCGGGCAATCATCAGCACATAGAGCAGGATGACGATGAAGCATCCGATGAAGCCCCATTCCTCCCCGACGGTGCAGAATATGAAGTCCGTACTCTGCTCCGGGACGAATCCGTAAGACGTCTGGGTCCCCTGCAGGAAGCCTTTCCCCGTAAACCCGCCGGATCCGATGGCAATCATGCTCTGGTTGACATTGTAGCCGACGCCGGAGGGGTCTTCCTTCATGCCCAGGAGCACTTCGATGCGCCGCTGCTGGTGCGGCTGGAGAACCTTGTCGAAGATAAACTGCGTCGAAAACACCAGGATCATGCCGGCGACAAAGGCGGCGACCGAAAGATATCCGGCCGCATCCCGGCTGCGGAAGGCCTTGATGATGAAGTGCGGGAGTGCGCACACGCTCATGGCCAGCAGGAGGTAGATCGGCTTGACGGCTTTGAGGAATCCGAAGGGTACGTGCGGTTCCTTCCCCGGGAGCGTGACGGTGTACGTGCTGTCGATCCGGCTCTGGGCCGCGGTAACGGCCTCGCTGATCAATCCGTGGATCCAGGGCAGCAGCGAGAGCACCAGTACCGAGCCCGCGAGGATCCAGAACCACTTCCAGAAATGTTTCTGCCCCAGCGCATTGATAAACGAGATGAGGGTGATCAGAATCAGGAGGGAAGTGTAAGGGGAAGCCGTCAGCGTCACGATGAAGAGCAGGATGGTCACGCCGGCAAAGCCCAGGACCCATCCGGACATCCCGTATCGGTACAGCACGAAGATAAAGCCGACATACACCAGCGCGGATCCGGTCTCCCGCTCGGCCAGGATGATCAGCATCGGGAGGATGATGATGGCGGCTACCGCGGCCAGGTTTTTGGGCGCACTCAGTCTGAGGTTGGGCTGCGCCAGGAAGGACGACAGCAGCAGCGCCGTCGAAATCTTTGATATCTCGGCGGGCTGGAAACTGACCGGCCCGAACTGGAACCAGGAGTGGGACCCCTTGACTTCGCTTCCGAGGAAGATGACGGCCACGAGCAGCAGGACTACGCCGCCGTAGATGGGCAGCGAGACCCGCTGCCAGATCTGCGGCGGGATGACAAACAGGATCAGGGCGGCCAGTCCCAGGCCCGAAAGGATCCAGACAAACTGTTTACCGGCCCTGAAGTCGAAGTCAAAGATCGAAGACGGATTCGCCGACTGGGTGGATGCATAAATGTTGATCCAGCCGATCAGAACCAGGAGCAGGTAGTACAGCACCAGCGACCAGTCCAGCGATTGGCGAAGCCCTCTCTCGTGAATGTTCCCCTGCATCGCCTAATTCTTCTTGACTTTGTAAAGGATATTGCCGCCTCTCATCCGGCCTTCCAGGTCCTGCCGCTCGCCCGGCGCAATCTCGCCGTTGAGATATTTCTCTACCATCAGGGAAGCGATGGGCGCCGCCCAGGCAGCACCGAATCCGCCATTCTCCACATAAGCTGCGACGGCAATCCTGGGATTGTCCATCGGAGCGAAACACATGAAGACGGAATGGTCGGCTCCGCGCGGATTCTGGGCCGTACCGGTCTTGCCGCAGATGTTGAGGCCGTTGACGTGTGCAATCGAAGCCGTCCCGCCGGACCCCGCCCCGCTGTTGACGGCGCGCCACATGCCCCGGATTACTTTCTGGAAATGCGTCGTATCCACCATCGTGTACTGCTTCTCATAATATTTCGGGTCGATTTCGACCCCCTCGGAGGCCTTTATCACGTGGGGAATGTAGTAATAGCCCCGGTTCGCCACCGTGGCGCAGAAATTGGCCAGGTGCAGGGGCGTCACGCCGATTTCTCCCTGGCCGATTGACAGCGAGATGACCGTAAGGGCATTCCAGCGCCCCTTGTACATCTTTTCGTAGTGCTTGGCCGTCGGGATGAATCCGCTGAGCTCTGCGGGAAAATCGCTGCCGAGCTTGCGGCCGAAGCCGAAACTCTCGACGTAGTCGTGCCAGGTGTCGAACGCTTCGCCGAGGGAAGCGTATTTCTTGTTCTCCAGGATGTTCTTCAGGACGTAGCAGTAGTACGCGTTGCAGGACATCATGATTGACTCCTCCATGTTGAGGGGAGACTTGTGAAGGTGGCATCCGAGTA
This sequence comes from uncultured Bacteroidales bacterium, assembly GCA_947165305.1. Taxonomy (GTDB): domain Bacteria; phylum Bacteroidota; class Bacteroidia; order Bacteroidales; family UBA932; genus Cryptobacteroides. The sequence continues at coordinate 25,321 of CAMUZW010000012.1, read as the reverse complement.
CGCGGTCGCCGTAGTGATAGCCTTTGTAGCAGGGATAGACGTAATTCGGTTTCAGGACGCCTTCCTGCAGGCCGATCAGCCCATTGACGATCTTGAAGCAGGACCCCGGCGGGTACGAAGCCTGAACGGCCCTGTTGAACATCGGTTTGTACGGATTGGACGAGATCTCGTTCCAGTATTTGCCGATGTCGGCCAGCATCTTGACATCGATGCCCGGGCTCGAGACCATGGCCAGGATTTCGCCCGTGGAGGGCTCAATGGCGACGATACTGCCGACCTTGCCCCGCATCAGCGACTGCCCGTAACGCTGGAGTTCGGCGTCGATGGTCGTCACGATATCCTTTCCGGGAACGGCTTCCTTGTCCATTTCACCGTCCTTGTAGCTGCCCTCGATCTGACCACGGGAATTGCGGAGGAAGATGTTGTGTCCCTGCTCCCCGCGAAGTTCCCGCTCGCGGGCGGCCTCGATGCCTGTCCGGCCCGCACAGTCGCCGGGCCGGTATTCGTCGCCATGCCGCTTCAGGAAGTCGGCGTCGACTTCGGAAACATAGCCGAGCAGGTTGCCGCCTGCGTTGATGGGGTACTCGCGTACACTGCGCGCCTGTCCCCGGAATCCCGGGAATTTGTAGATCTTCTCGCTGAAGCGGTAGTAGGTCTCTACCGGTACCTGCCGCAGCATCACGACGGAGTTGTAGCCGATCTTCTTCCTGTCCCGGCTGTACTCTTCCATCTTCTCGACGATGAAGGACGGCTCCACATCCAGCAGGGAAGCCAGTTCCAGCGTGTCGAAAGGCTGCACCTCCTGCGGGGTGACCAGGATGTCATAGGCGGCCTTATTGCCGACCAGGATTTTCCCGTTCCGGTCATAGATGACCCCGCGCGTCGGATAGACGATTTCGTAGTACATCGAGTTCTTGGTGGCGTCCCGCTTGAAGCGCGGATTGAGGATCTGGATGTAGAAGATACGTCCGAGCAGGATGGCCGCCACCACCCCCAGACCAATCAGCAGTTTGGTGGGGCGGTTGCTTTTCATTTCCGGGAAGTGTCTGGCGCGAGGGTGTCGACCAGCAGGATGGACACCGCATATCCGGCGGCCAGCGAGAGGACGAAACGGAGCAGGTTGAAGGAGAAAGGACGCGTCCCGGCACCGTCGGCGAGGATGTAGATCAATAGGAACAGGCCCTGTGCGATCAGCAGGGCGATCGTCACCTTCCCGAGTCCGCTTTTCTTGATGGAGAAGTCCTCGTTGCGGGCAAAGACCTCTTCACCGAAAACCAGCTGGATGATGAGTTTCCGGAGGAAGGCGACCGGGACGATGGACAGGGTATTGATGCCCAGCAGCCCTTCGGAAAGCAGGTCTACCAGAAAACCGGTCGCGAAGGCGATAAACAGGGCGGCCGTCGTGGAGAAGCGGATCGGAATGCAGAGCACCATCACGGGGAGAATGCTCAGGAGGACATAGGACGACAGATGGAAATAGTTGCATATTACCATCTGGATGATGACGAGCAGCGCGTAGGTCAGAAAGAAATTGTACTGTTTCATTGGCCCAGCGCGTTGATTTCGTTCCGGGACAAGTTGTTAACGACCGTCACGTACCGGAGGGCCGTGAAGTCCTGGAACAGTTCGACTTTGACTTCGTTGGAAGAGCCGTTCACCACCCGCGACTTGCCGGCCGTTCCGAGCGGGATGTCGGGCGGGAAGATCGCGGAGAATCCGCTTGTATAGACGGTGTCTCCTTCTTCGTAGTTGAAGTGAAGCGGAATGTCGCGGACGACGCCGCGTGAAGAGCCCGAGCCGGTCCACATCAGCGAGCCTGCCGCCCCGTTCTCGCCGAGCCGGGCGCTGACGCTGATATCGGAATTCAGCACGGAGAGGGCATAGGAGTGATGTTTGCCGACGACGTCGACGATGCCGACGACGCCCTGCCCCGTAATGATGCCGGAGTTCTCGACGACACCGTCTTCGGAGCCCTTGTTGATGATGAGATAGTTATGCTGCTTGTTGCGGCTGTACTTCACGACCTCGGCCGGCAGATAACTGTAGCCACGGATGTCCTTGAGGTATGTAATGCTCTTGGAGATGGAATCAATCCGGGCCTCATGCCGCTCGCCTTCGAGGCGGAGCAGTTCGCAGCGGAGGTTGTAGTTCTCCAAGGCCAGGGCCTCGTTCTCCTTGTTGAGAGAGAAGTAGTGCTTGATGCTTTCGGATCCGCCCCAAACCGCGGCCATAAAACGGTGGGCGCCGCGGGCGAACCAGATGTCCTGGAGGGTGTCATTGCGTCGAAGCATATGGATAGCAGCAACCTCCATCAAGATGAAGATTGCTGCGCTGATGACGATGGGGACAACCTTTCGCTCCTTGGGCATTATCTCATCAGGAATGAATAATTGTCGGTGTTCTTCAGGGCGAGGCAGGTGCCCCTGGCTACGGCGTGAAGCGGGTCCTCACTGACGTGGAACGGGATGTTGACCTTCTCGGAGAGGCGCTTGTCGAGGCCCCGGAGAAGGGCGCCGCCGCCCGAGAGGAAGATGCCGTTGTTGACAATGTCGGAGTAGAGCTCCGGCGGCGTCTGCTCGAGCACGTGCAGGATGGCCGCCTCGATACGGGCGATGGATTTGTCCAGGCAGTGGGCGATCTCGGGATAGGTGATGGTCGCCTCGACCGGATGGGCCGTCATCATGTTCGGACCCTTGGCCCGGAACGGCTCCGGCTCCACCTCCAGCTCGGGAATGACGCTGCCGACGGCGATCTTGATCTTCTCGGCCGTCGTCTCGCCGACGCGGATATTGTGCTGCTGGCGGAGGTAGTTCTGGATGTCGCTCGTAAAGACGTCGCCTGCAACGCGGATGCTGTCCTGGACGACCACGCCGCCGAGGGAGATGACGGCGATCTCGGTGGTGCCGCCTCCGATATCGACGACCATGTTGCCCTTCGGGGCTTCGACGTCGAGACCGATACCGAGGGCTGCGGCCATCGGCTCAAAGATCAGGTATACATCCCTTCCGCCGGCATGCTCCGCGGAGTCGCGGACGGCCCTGATCTCGACTTCCGTCGAGCCGGAAGGAATGCCGACGACGAGCTTGAGGTTCGGGGCGAAGAGCGTCTTGCGCCGGTTGTTGACCTGTTTGATGAATCCGCGGATCATCAGTTCCGCGGCGTTGAAGTCTGCGATGACGCCGTCCCGGAGCGGCCGTACCGTCTTGATGCCGGGGTTGGTGCGCTCGTTCATCAGCTTGGCCGTCTGGCCGAGCGCCTTGAGCTTGCCGGTCGCATTGTCGATGGCGACGATGCTCGGCTCGTCCAGCACGATTTCGTCATTCTGGAAGATGACGGTGTTGGCGGTGCCAAGGTCCATGGCGAGCTCTTGCGTCAGGAATGAAAAGAAAGAAAATGCCATATAGTTTGCATTAAAAGTCCCAAAAACGTATTATCGGCCAAAATTACGAAAACTTTTTCATAGAAAAAAATCTTATCTTTGTACCCATGCCCGATCGGAAGAAATACTTGATCGTCCTCGGGGGCGAGGCAGAAATGGAGCTGTCCGGGAAGGACATGCTGCAGGTTGCGATAGAGCGCTTTACGGCGGTGTGTCCCGACATCCGGGTCATTACCGTCCTGCCGGCGGCGCGTATTTCCGCCTGGCGGAGCTATTGCTCGGTCCGCAATTTCCATTATCCGCAGGCGCTTGTCGCGGCGGGATTTACCTTGTTCCACTCCGTCCGGAAGGCACTGGAGAAGGTCCCGGACGGAGCCCTGGTCATCATCCACGATGGGGACCGCCCGCTGGTCAGCCACCGGCTGATTGAGGAGATGCTGCGCCGTATGGCCGGAGGCGTCCGCGCGCTGGTGCCGGTCATCGTTTCCCCGGATGCCGTCAAACGTGCCGGGGCGGAGGGTGGTGCCTTGGAAGACATTCCCTCCGGGGAATACCCGCTGTTTCTGGCCCAGACCCCTCAGATGTATCTGTCGGAAGATGTACGCGCCGCCTATGCGGAGGCTTACGATTTCTCGCTTTCGGACCCTTCGTCCGTCGTCGGCAGGAAACAAATACCTCTCACCCCGGTGGAGGGTGAGAGGCTGAATTTCAGGGTTATGACCCGCGAGGAACTCGCCCTCGCGCAGGCCGTTATTGACGGGAATAGCTGACTTTCTTGAAATCTTTGACCCAGACCTGACGCTCGATGGCTTCATCCAGCGAGATCATGGTCTCCGTGGACTGGATGTAAGGGATTTTCTGGATGGTATTCAGTAGAATCTCCATCAGGTGGTCGTTGTCAAGGCAATAAGCCTTTGCCAGAATCCCGTATTTGCCGGTTACGAAATGACATTCGACGATCTCGGGAATCTTTTTGAGGTTGGAGATGACCTCGGGATACTTGTTGGCTTCGGAAAGGCTGATGCTGATGAATGCGCAGACATTCAGTCCGAGCGCCTGCGGCTTCACAAGAAGCCGGGAGCCGGTGATAACCCCGTTGGCTTCCAGGCGTTTGACCCGCTGATGGATGGCCGCACCGGATACGCCGCATTCTCTGGCGATCTCCAGGAAAGGCATACGGGCGTTCTTGACGAGGAAGGACAGGATTTTTTGGTCGGTCTGGTCGATGTGATAGTTTGCCATTGTTGTTAAATTCTGAATTCAATGGCAAATATATGAAATATTTTTAAAATATTTGATTAAAAACTGTTACTTTTTCTTCTGAAAGCGTCGAAAAGTTTTCTTTGTGGGCTCAGAGGATCCGATAATCTCCAAGCATTCCGCTTCCGAGAGTGCGGCCGCGTCCTTTCCGCGCGGAATCTTGAAATTGGTCCCGTCCTTCTTCAGGTACGGGCCGTATTTGCCGTTGATGACCTGGATGCCGCTGCCGGGGAATTCGGCCAGGACTGCATTCACGGCGGGTTTGTCCTTGTCTTCGGCAAGGATCGCCGCACATTCTTCGAGCGTGACGGAGAGCGGATCCTTGCCCCGCGGCAGCGAGACATTGCGGTCGCCGTGCCTGAGGTATGGCCCGAACCGTCCCTTGGTCGCGATGACGGGAATCCCGTCGATCTCTCCGACGGTCCGCGGGAGTTCGAACAGTTTGAGCGCCTCCTCGAGGGTGATGTTCTCAATCAGCTGGCCCTTGGCGAGCGAAGCGAACTGCTTCTTGTCGCCGTCGCCTTTCTGGATGTAGGCACCGAAGCGTCCGAAGCGGGCGACAAGCGCTTCTCCGGTCGCCGGATCCGTCCCGATCATCCGTTCCACCTTGCTGTATTCCGCATTGCCGAGCACTTCGCCGATGCGGCTATGGAAGGGGCCGTAGAACCGGGAGATCGTATCTTCCCATGCGGCTTTACCTTCTGCGATCAGGTCGAAGTCTTCCTCCACGTGGGCGGTGAAATCGTAGTCCATGATGTCCGGGAATTCCTTTACGAGGAAGTCTGAGACGATGATGCCGATTTCCTGCGGCATCAGCCGGCGTTTCTCGGCGCCGACCACCTCCGTCTTCCGGGAGGCTTTGATGGTGCTGCCAGTCAGGGTAAGGTTCTCAACCTCCATCTTTTGGCCTTCCTTATCGCCTTCGGTGATGTATCCCCTGCCCGAAGACAGCGTCGGGACGATGGTGCCCCAGGTGGAGGGCCGTCCGATGCCGAGTTCCTCGAGCTTGCGGGTGAGGGTGCCCTGGGTATAGCGCTGGGGCGGTGCGGTGAATTTGCACTGGGCGCTGATGCTCTTGGCAAGCATCCCGTCGCCGGGCTTGATTTCCGGGAGAATGACCTCCGGGGAATCATTGTCGTCTTCGTCACCGGTTCCCGTATACAGTCGGAGGAAGCCGTCGAAGAGGATCTCGGCCGCCGCGGCGCTGTATTGCTCGCTCCGGCGGTCGGAGGCGATCCGCACGGTGGTGGAAAGAACCCGGGCGTCGGCCATCTGGCTGGCGAGCGTGCGTTTCCAGATCAGGCGGTAGAGCTTCTTCTCCTGAACCGTTCCGTCAATGTCGGTATTGGTGATGAAGGTCGGACGGATGGCTTCGTGCGCTTCCTGGGCACCTTTGGAGTGTGTCCTGTACTGGCGGGGATGGGAATAATCCTCCCCGAACTGCCCGAGTATAAAGTTTTTTGCCGTGCTGATGGCGAGCCCCGAGAGGTTCGTGGAGTCGGTTCTCATATAGGTGATCAGACCGCGCTCGTAGAGCTGCTGGGCGACGCGCATCGTCGTGTTGACGGGGAAGCGGAGTTTCCGGGACGCCTCCTGCTGCAACGTCGACGTGGTGAACGGCGGGGCCGGACTGCGAACACCCTCTTTCTTCTCGACGCCTGCGACGCTGTAGCGGGCTCCGATGCTGTCTTCGAGGAACGCCCGCGCCTGCTCCTCGCCGCGGAACTTCGTGTCGAGGGTGGCGGTAAACTGCACCGGTTCTGCAGCGCCCTCCGGGCGGAATATGGCATCTACGCGATAGTACGGCTCACTCTGGAAAGCCATGATTTCTTTCTCGCGCTCCACGATGAGGCGGAGGGCGACGCTCTGTACGCGGCCGGCGGAGAGCTTGGGCTGGATCTTCCGCCACAGGACGGGCGAAAGTTCAAATCCGACCAGGCGGTCCAGGATGCGGCGGGCCTGCTGGGCATCCACGAGGTTCATGTCGACTTCGCGGGGATGCTGCAGGGCTTCGAGCACGGCGTTTTTGGTGATTTCGTGGTATGTGATCCGGCGGGTCCGGGCCGGGTCCAGGCCGAGCACTTCCTGGAGGTGCCAGGCGATGGCTTCTCCCTCGCGGTCGGGATCGGACGCGAGATAGACGGTCTGCGCGCCGGCGGCGAGTGCTTTGAGCTCCCGGACCAGCCGTACTTTGTCGGCCGGGATTTCATATTCCGGGCGGAAGCCGTTTTCGATATCCACGCTGAGTTTCTTCTCGCTCAGGTCACGGATGTGGCCCTTGCTGGAGACTACCTTATATTGTATGCTTTCCTTCTTGAGAAATTCGTTGATTTCCCTGGCCTTGGTGGGCGACTCGACAATCACTAAATTACCTTCCATGGTTTCCCAAATTTTCTGCAAACTTACGACAAACCCCGCAAAATAAAAAACGGTTTTTCGCCCGGAAGGGTGTCAAGTTTACCCTTAATTTAGTATATAAATTAAAATTTTATGGTTAATTTTGCAATTTGATACGAATTACGACAAAGCATTGCCGATGATAACGAAAAAAAAGTTTGCACGTTGGTTCTGGGGTCTCCTCCTCATCCCTTTTGCGGTGGTCGCCCTGCTGCTCCTGCTTGTGGGGACGTTCGCCGACATCCCTTCCTATGAGGAGCTGGAGAATCCTCCGACGATGCTGGCTACCCAGGTGATCTCCCGGGACCGTCAGGTCCTGACGACATATCATATCGAGAACCGCGTTTACATCCCGCAGGACGGCATTCCGGACAACCTTGTCCACGCCGCCATCGCGACGGAAGACGTCCGTTTTTATTCCCATTCGGGCATCGATATGAAGTCGTTGTTCCGTGTGCTTTTCAAGACCATCCTGATGAGCCGTTCGAGCCAGGGTGGCGGCAGTACCATTTCGCAGCAACTCGCGAAGGCATTGTATCCGCGTCCCGAAGACGAACGGATCAGCAAGCCCAAGATGGTCGTCATCAAGCTCAAGGAATGGATCACGGCTGTCAAGCTGGAACGCAATTTCACCAAGGAAGAGATTATGAACATGTACCTCAACGAGGTCTTCTTCGGTTCCCATTCCTATGGTATCCAGGCGGCGTCCAAGCACTTCTTCTCGAAAGATCCTGCCAAGCTCCGTCCCGAGGAGAGCGCCGTGCTGATCGGCGCCATCAACAAGCCGACGCGCTTCAACCCCAACCTCAATCCCGAGAACTCCCTCAAGCGGCGCAATTTCGTGCTCGGCCAGATGGCTAAGGCCGGTTTCCTGACCGACCGCCAGGCCGACTCCCTGCAGAAGATTCCCATCAAGACCTCGACGGCGGCCGAGGACCGCACGATCGGTACCAGTCCGTATTTCCGCGACATGCTCCGCAAATACATGTCTTCCGAGAAGCCCCGGAAGGGGAGCTATCAGCAGGTGGAAGAATTCCGGGCGGACTCCCTCCTGTGGGAGGACGACCCGCTTTACGGCTGGCTCAACAAGAACGTCAAGAACGACGGGACCCCGTACGATCTCGACCGCGACGGCCTCCGTATCTATACGACCATCGATTCCAGGATGCAGCGTTATGCCGAGCAGGCGATCGTGGAGCACCTTGGAAAGACCCTTCAGAAGACGCTTGACAAAGAGCTCAAGTGGCGTAAGAATTACCCCTTCTCCAATGGCGTCTCCGACAAGATCATCAAGACCGCGATGGCCCAGAGCCGCGAATGGAGCGACCGCACCCGTATGATGCGTCTCGACGGCAAATCCGAGCGTGAGATTTCCAAGAGCTTCAGCGAGCCGCAGAAGATGCGGCTGTTCACCTGGAATGCTCCGGGATACCGCGATACCGTGATGACGCCGGACGATTCGATCCGCTACTACAAGGCCTTCCTCCGCGCCGCCTTCATGGCAATCGAGCCGGGGACGGGGCACGTCAGGGCCTATGTGGGCGGTCCGGATTACCGGTATTTCAAGTATGACAATGTACGTCAGGGAAAGCGCCAGGTCGGGTCCACCGTCAAGCCTTACCTCTATACGCTCGCGATGGAAAGCGGTATGAATCCCTGTACGGAGATCGATACCCGCGACGTCCAGATTTCCATCGGACGCGGCAAGTTCTGGGCGCCGAAGGACGGCCACGTCGGCGGCCTCATGGACCTCCGGCACGGCCTCACGATCTCTTCCAACAGCGCCTCGGCCTACCTGATGCGGGAATTCGGCCCTGACGCCATGGTCCGCACGATGCACAAAATGGGCATCACCTCATACGTCGAGGCCGTCCCGTCGCTCTGCGTGGGATCGGCCGACCTTTCGGTCTTCGAGATGGTAGCCGCTTACAACACATTCCCCGGATACGGGGTGTATGCGACGCCGATGTTCGTCACCAAGATTGAGGACCGGGAAGGCAACGTGATAGCCGAATTCACCGAGCACAGGCGGGTGGCCATCCAGACGAGGGCGGCCTACCAGATGATCTCGATGATGCGTTCCGTCGTCGACGGCGGTACGGGCGGCCGTCTGCGGTACACGTACGGGCTGCGCGGCCAGATCGGCGGCAAGACCGGTACGACCAACGACAACTCCGACGGCTGGTTCATCGGGTATACCCCCAAGATTACGGCCGGCGTCTGGGTCGGTGCGGAGGACCGTTATGTCCACTTCACCTCCACGGCGCTCGGACAGGGTGCCAACATGGCGCTTCCGATCTGGGGCATCTGGATGAAGAAGGTGCTGGCGGACGGCACGCTAGGCATTACCACCGACGACGCCTTCAATGCCGGCGTGGACATCTCCTGCAAGGCGCCGCCCCGCCAGCGGGAACAGACAAAAGAACTCGAGAACGAATATTTCTAGATTATGGCAAAGTATAAGGTAGTGGCTGTCATCTATGGCAGCGATTCATCGGAATGGGAAGTGTCGTGCCGGAGCGGGGAATTTACCGCCTCCTGCATTGACGGATCCCAATATGATGTATATGAGATTTTTGCCCGTTTCGGACGGTGGGAGCTCGTGGCGATGCGGCGCCGCAATTCCATGCGCGTGCCCTTCCCCGAAGGGTCCCGCCCCGAGGTCGACAAGTCGGATTTCTCCGTGAATGTGTTCGGCGAGAAGATCAACTTCGAGTTCGCCTATATCATGCAGCACGGATTCCCGGGTGAAACGGGACAGATGCAGGGGTATCTTGAAATGCTCGGCATCCCGTATTCGGGTTGCAGTTCCTTCGTATCGGCCGTCGCTTTCGACAAGTTCTCCTGCAAATGCTATCTGCAGGGGATGGACTGCGTCAAACTGCCGGCTTTCGACCTGGTCCGCGAGGGTGTCGACGATGTGGAGGCCTTCTCTGCGAAGATTCTCTCCCGTCTGCACCTGCCGATCTTCGTCAAGCCTACCGGCGCCGGTTCTTCTTTCGGCATCACCAAGGTCAAGCTGTCCTCGGCACTTCCCGAGGCCATCCGCTTTGCCTTCACCGAGGGGCCTTCCGTCATTGTCGAAGAGGATGTCCATGGCCGGGAACTCACCTGTGCCGTTTATTTTGACGGCCAGGTCATCCGGGCCCTGCCGGTCATCGAGATCGTGACGGAGAACGAATATTTCGATTACGATGCCAAGTACAACGGCCACAGCCGCGAGCTCTGCCCGGCGCCCATTCCCGACGAAATGGCGGCCGAGGTGCAGGAAGCCTCCCGGCAGATCTACGCCCGTCTGGGCTGCCGGGGCGTGGTCCGGATGGACTACATCCGCTCTGACGACGGCCTGTATTTCCTGGAAGTCAACACCATCCCCGGCATGACGAGCGCTTCGCTCGTGCCCAAGATGGTCCGCACGGCCGGGATTGACATGACGGCATTCCTTTCCTCGATCATCGAGAATTCCTGATGCTGCTTGCCGATTTCCTCAAAAGGGGAGTATCCGCGCTTCTTCCGCTATATCCGGAGCAGGAGGCGCGGAATATTTTGTCGCTGCTCTGTGGCGAAATGCTGGGGACAACGAGCTATACGCATATCGTCGAGCCGGCCTACGTGGTGGATCCCGGCAGGGAATCCGTTCTGGAGGCGGCGCTTTTGCGTCTGGCGGCCGGGGAGCCTCTCCAGTATGTCCTCGGTAAGGCAACCTTCTGCGGGCGGGAATTCCGCGTCGGGCCCGGCGTGCTGATTCCCCGGCCCGAAACAGAGATTCTCTGTCAGGAAGCGGAAGCCTTCCTGGCCGGCGTCCCGTCTCCCCGGATCCTGGATCTCTGCACCGGGAGCGGCAACATCGCCTGGACACTTTCGCTCTCGCGGGAAGACGCGTGCGTCATCGGGGTGGATAAATCGGCCGATGCACTCGCCATCGCCCGGAACCAGCCGTTCCGCACGGCCGCCAAGCCGGAATTTGTCGAAGCCGACATCCTGCTGCCGCCTCCGGCGGAATGGGCTCCGTTCGACCTTATCGTCTCCAATCCGCCCTATGTGATGGAGTCCGAGAAGGCGCTGATGCGTCCGAATGTGCTACAGTATGAGCCGGCATCCGCGCTCTTTGTGCCGGATGCCGATCCGCTGGTCTTTTACCGGGCTGTGGCCGGATGGTCGCTCCGGCTGCTGCGGCCTTCTGGCGCCCTGATGGTCGAAATAAACGAAAGTCTCGGACTTTCGGTTAAGGGGCTTCTGGAAAGGTATGGTTTCCGCAATGTCCTGATTGTCAAGGATCTGTTCGGGAAAGACCGCTTTGCAAAGTGTCTGCTGTAACACCCGGCCGGCGGGGGTATCCCTTTGTAACCAATTGAATTTCAACCGGCATTTTGCATAACAGCCGTCAATCCGTCAGTGAGTTGCACTAACGGATAATTATCGTTCTCTTTGCAGGCGGATGTTAAAAATGATGAACTATGAAAAATCCATTTTCCCCTGCAGGGATGCTCTCCCTTGCCTTTCTCGTCCTCCCGCTGCTTGCCTGCGAACATCTGGATGACGATGTCCGGACCCACGTGCCGGGCAAAGACCCCCTTCCCTCGTTCCTCTCCCTCGAGGAAGTCGCCCGTGTTCTATCTTCCGTTGACCTCGGTGCCTCCCAGATGGGCGAAGTACACGATGCCGTAACCTCCTCGACCGGAAATGGTTACGATGAAGAATACACGATGAGGGATCTCTTCTCTCAGCCGGGTGCCGGTGTCGGCGATGCGCCGACCAAGGCGGGCAAGACCTATGAAACGCCGCTCCGGCAGCTTCTCTCCGAGGCCGTCCTGGCCCGTTACGGCACCAAGGCGTCGGACGAGGGCGTGGACGCCGGCACCTTCCTTCAGGCGCTGACCGAGTCGGACGTCCAGATCTACTGGCCTTATTCCGACAAATGGGACGGTGCGGATGCGCCGGTCATCACGTTCGACCCGGAGGATAATTCCGACAAGAATGTCGGCTTCGTCACCGAGGCGGACGGAACGGTCCGGAGTGTCATCGTCGACGAACAGATGGCCCGGGACCGGCCTGTCTGGGTCGTCAACCGCAACGACGACTCTTCTTACCGCACCCTGGAAGTGCTCCGCCGGGAGGATCCCGACTGGGGAACGGGCGGCGGCCTGATCTCCGTCAAAGCCGCTGAAAAACCGTTCAAGACGCTTGTGCTCCGGTCTTTTACGGCCCGGCATAATTACGATACCTGGTTCGCCGGCGCATCGGAATTCTTCGTCAAGTGCGGGGCCGTCGAGAAATTCACGGCCAAGAACATCGAGGATATTTCTCTTTACACGCCTTCCATCACCGATTTTATGATTGTGGTGAAGCGTGACCAGGTCGGGGTTGAGATTCCCTTCGATGCGGTAATGGTGTCGGAGTGGACCGACCAGCTCGAGAGTATCGCTTTCATGATTATCGAAGACGACGGCGGCAAACGCTCCACCTGGAAGTGTAGCACCAAGGTGACCGTCAAGTCAAAGGCTTTCGGCATCGACCTCGAGATTCCGCTCAATACGGCGGATGACATTGTATGGAGAGGGCAGCTGACCGGCCGTTATCTGGATAAATTCAGCGGCACCATGGGTCATTTCGGCGACGTGGACCTTTTGCTGGAATTCATATAGACCGTCATCTCGCAGGCCTTGCAGTCGAAGCCGAGACGGAGTTTGCGGCCATTGTTGACCAGATAGAGAGGCCCGCTCTCCCGCGCCCCCTGATGGACGGGGCAGAGGCCGAGTTCGAAGCGGATGCAGTATTTGCTCCGCATCAGTTCCGCACCGGGTTTGAAGGTGCACTCAAAGGCCTTCTCGACGGTCTGGCTGCCCAGCGAGCGGTAAAGCGCTTCGGTCCTGGCGTTGGCGATGTTCTCTTTATAAGTGGCCGTTTCGGGGGCGGGAACGTTCCCGATGCGGCCTTCTTCCAGCGGAACCATCCGGCAGGGAATCCCGTCCAGCTGATCGGCGAGACGGCGGCGGATGCCGTTGAGGAAAGAGGCGCCCATGAGGGGCAGGGATCCGTCCGGGCGGAGGTTGCGCAGGGCGCCGGTCCGGAAGGCGTAATGGGCCGTTTTCTTGCCCAGCTGCCCGCGGAGGATGGTCTCCATCCGTTCCTTATCCCTGGCGTTTTCTTCCGGGACAGGCAGGGTCACGGAGACAATGCGGCCGTCTTCGGAACGGGCCTCCGCAAGGATTTCCTTCTCGCGGATGCAGATATCGGTCTGAACGGCGATCTCCCGCACGCCCTGGCTGGCCCGGAGTTGTTTTTCGAATGCGGCACTGATGTTCCTGTACAGCCGGACGCCGGCCCGGAGGCCGGGAACGGGCCTGGAAAGGATGGTGTTGCCCTGACAGACGTCGCCCCGGAAGCCGATGACCTCCCCCTTGTCGCCGGCAAAGCAGAAACCGTCACCGTTCGAGAGGGTGCATGCTGTCCGGACCGTGGTCCGGAAAGAGCCGGGGCCGGTCTGGACGGCCGTGACGGTTCCGATGTACTCTCCGGTGGATTTGGGGATATCCATGGAGGAAAGACCCCGCTGCCGTCCGTCCAGCAGGAGCTCCGTATAGCCTCTGTTGAAGGTCTTTGTGAGGTCCGGGGTGAAGCCGGACTGGACGCGGCCGGACGAAGACCGGCTCCACCGGTCCGGATGGCGCCGGCACAGGTCGTCCAGGGCGTCGGAATACGCCCGGACGGTATTCATGACATAGGAACGGTTTTTCAGGCGGCCTTCAATCTTGAAGGAGCAGGCCCCCGCTTCGGCCAGGTCTTCCAGCCGGCCGATGAGGTTCATGTCTTTGAGCGAAAGCAGGGCTTTGTCCTTGACGAGGACATTGCCGTCTCCGTCCACCAGGTCGTAAAGACTCCGGCAGGCCTGGATGCAGCGGCCCCGGTTGGCGCTCCGACCCTCGATGGCCTCCGACAGGTAGCACTGCCCGTTGTAGCAGACACAGACGGCGCCGTGGACGAAACACTCGATCTCGGCCCTGACGGCTTCGGAGACGGCGCGGATCTGCTGCAGGGTCAGTTCCCGCTCCAGCACCAGTCTGGAGAATCCGAGACTCTCCAGGAAGCGGGCTCTTTCGGGCGTACGGATGGCACATTGGGTCGACGCGTGCATCGGAATGGTGACGCCTCTTTCCCGGGCCAGCAGGAGGATGGCCGGGTCCTGTACGATCAGGGCGTCTGCGCCCGCCGCGGCTACCGCCTCCAGCAGGTCGCCGGCGCGGGAGAGCTCGTCATCAAAAAGAATGGTATTGACCGTTACGAAGATCCGGACGCCGAATTTGTGCGCATAACGGCAGAGGGCGGCGATGTCTTCGATGCTGTTGCCGGCATCCTGCCGGGCCCCGAACGCTTCGGCGGCGATATACACCGCATCGGCACCGCAGTCGATGGCTGCGATGCCGATGTCAAGGTTTCTCGCCGGAGCAAGCAGTTCGAGATGCGTCATCAGAGGGCGCCAAGCTGCTTCTTGGCTTCGGCCGCGTAGGTGGCGTTGCTGAGAATCTGGCTGTAATAGGCCTTTGCGGTGGCTTTGTCGCCGCTGCGGCGGGCGATGTCGGCGATGGTGTACTTCACGTCGTCAGCGTCGGGAGCGGTGGGCTTGAGCTCAAGATACTTCTTGTACGCCTCATTGGCCGCGGCGAGCTTGCCGATCTTGGTGTTGAGGTTGCCGATCACCTTGAAGACACCGGCGTTCTCGACATACCCCATGGCTGTTTCATAGGCCTCGATGGCTTCGACATTCTTGCCGGCCTTCTGGAAAGCCTGGCCCTTGGCGATGAAGATGCTGCCGATCCGTTTGTTGGCGGCGGCCTCATTGCCGTTGGCGGCGGCCTTCTTGTAGGACTCGACGGCCGCGTCGACGTTACCGAGGGCCTGCTGTGCCATCGCAATCTTCAGGAAAGTCTTGCCGTCGGTCGAGTCGGCCTCGACGACCTTGGCGAGGTCTTCGAGCGCCGGGGCGAAATTCTTCTCATTGAAGAGTTTGGAACCCCTGCGGTTATAGACGTTGACGAAGAGGTCGGGAATCTCGATGAGGACATCGCCGTTCTCGTATTCGTTGGCGACGGCTTCCGTTTCGGCGAGCATTTCCAGCGCCTTGTCATAGTTGGCTTCATTGATCTGGGCCTTAGCAAGCGACAGCATCAGCGCGGGGATGGCGCTTTTGCAGTTGGCGACCAGGTCGTTGCCTTCCTCACCCAGGGCTTCCCCGAGCTTGAGGGCGTTTTTGAGGCCGTCGAGCGCAGCGGCTTTGTCGTCTTCGGACTGGGCGACTGCGTTGTTGTACACTTCAAGGGCCGCATTGAGATCCTGGGCGGATGCGATGCCGGCCGATAATGCGAGGGCTGCAAGAGCAATGACAATCTTTTTCATCTCACAAATAGTTTAGTCGTTTTCTAATCTTTCTTTAGCCAGAATGCAAATTTAATGAATTTGTTTTAATTTTGCATCTGAATAATGGCACGCATCCAAAAATATCTTTTAGCCGCGGCCTTGCTGTGTATTTCAATAAGTATGCCAGCAAGGGAACTCCCCCCGTTGCCCGCCGAGAAGAATATCGTCTCCGGAACGCTCGAAAACGGCATCAGATACTATCTGGTGACCGCTCCGGCCAAGAAGGGGTTCGCGGATTTCGCCCTGGTCCGTAAGGGTGAAATTCCCTCCGAAATCACGTCGGCGCAGATGCAGTCGCTCGAAAAATTCTCCGGACTCTCGCCCGAAAGGTTCCTGCTCCGCAACGGGATCGGCGCTCCCCGGCAGGGCTTTTTCGAGGACCGGGACGGCTCGACGGTGTTCCGCTTCGCCGACGTTCCGATGTATAACCGTTCCGTGGCGGATTCCACGCTGCTGCTCTCTTTTGCCCTGATTGCGGAGTCTCCCGCCCCGCAGACGCTCATTGTGGCCGGAGACATCGACCGGGAGGACATCCTCCGGCGGATGGGGCTCTTCTCGATGCTCGTCCCTTATCTCCACAGGGAAGCCGTGGAGGACGAATACGTCTGGGAACCGTACATCTCCCCGTCCTTTTCCCTCCAGACGCTCCACGATACGGACGAGGCGCTCGTGTCGGTGTCGTACTTCGCCCCGCGTACCCCCCGCCGCTATATGGATACGGCCCAGCCGGTCATCATGGATATCTTCGCCCGTGAATTCGAGGTGCTCGTCCGGGAACGGCTTGGCGCGCGGCTTTCCGCCGGCGAGATTCCGTATTCGTCGATAGACATAGATTATCAGAACAGCGCGTCATCGTCCGGCAATGTCAAATACACGATTTCCGTCGGGACGGACAAGGATCATATCGAGGCTGCGATGGAGGCTGTGTCGATGACCGTATCCTCCCTGGCTTCGTTTGGCGTCGGGAAGGAAGATTTCGACCACGCCCGCAGGACCCTGAGGCCCTTGCTGCACCGCAGGGCCCGGACTGTTCCCTCGAACCGCGAATACACGGAACGCTGCATCCGCGCCTGCCTCTACGGGTCTTCCCTGGCGTCCCGGGGCGAGGAGTACCGGCTTTATGCCCGGAAACCGTCCGCCGACACCTCCGGCGTGGCTTTCTTTAACCGGATTTCGGCTTCTTTCCTGAATCCATCCGCCAATGCGGATATCCGCTATGAGGCGCCGTTGGATACGCTGGACGACCTGGAAGCCCTGTTCCGCTACCGTCTCAATTACCTCAAGGGCTCCGCGATGACGCCTGCCCCGTCCGTCCGGGATTCGCTTCCGGCTTTCCAGAAGACGCCGAAGGTCAAGCTCCGGAAGGAGGCCGTGGAGCCGGTGACGGGCGGGACGGCCTGGACCTTCTCCAACGGATTCAGGGTGTTCTATAATCAGGTAAAGGGGGCAGAGACGCTGCAGTATTCTTTCGTCTTCCCCGAAGGGTATGCTTCCGTCGGCGGATTGCGTCAGGGAGAAGGCGGATTCTTTACGGATATCCTTTCTTTATATAAGATCGGCGGCGTCCGTGCAGATGTCTTCCGGTCGGCGCTTGCGGCCCGCGGCATCGAGCTGCACGCCGGGACGGATCTTTCATCCACCACCTTCTCCGGGACGGTTCCGCCTGCCGGGCTGCAGACGCTGATCCGGGCGCTTTCTGCGCTCAGGACCTCTTCCGAGCCCGACCCGGAGGCCTTCCGGGCATATGCGGCCGGAGAGAAACTGCGTCTTGCGGCCCGCAGGACATCCCTTTACCGGACGGATGCACGCCTTTTCAATGCGTTGCATGGGGATTGGCCATATTCGCCTTATAAAGATCCGGCCGTGCTGGATGATGCCTTGTTTGAAAAGGCCGACCGCTTCTATCGCGGGAAACTCTTCCAGACGATGTCCGGCGGGTATCTCGTGTTGTCCGGTAACGTGGACCTGACCGCGCTCAAGAAAGAGCTCTGTGCGCTGCTTGGCGGCTTCGGTACGCGTCCGGCTTCCCGTCTTGCCGTGAAGGCCGTTTCCCACGTACTGTCCGATGGCCGGAAATACCTGGATGGCCGTGATGCGTCCGGGAAGGTCTGCCTGTATGCGGAATGTGCCTGTCCCCTGACCGGCAAGACGCAGTATCTGGCCCCGGCGCTGGGAGAGGCGGTCCGGCGGATTGCCGTTCAGGCTGCGGGACCGCGGGCACGCAGCGTCCGGGCTGTCTGCAACATCACGCCCTACCCGCAGGAACAGCTGACGCTGCGGCTGCAGCTGGATCTTGTCGGAGATGACGGGAAGGAGGTGGCGGAAGATATTCTTGATGCGCTCGGCCGTCCGGATGCGCTGACCGAGACGGATGCGAAGGGGTACCGTGCGATGGCGCTTGCCGGAGCGGAGGCCTCGTTCGGCACGCAGGAGGGCGTGAATGACCTGGTGATCGCCCGGTATTCGTTCAATAAGGATTTCAAGACCCGGTACAAAGAAAATATTCAATCCATCTCCCGCAAGGATATGCAGGAAGCGCTGCATTCCCTTCTTGACGGGGGCTGGGCAATCTACACAGGCCATGGGCAATAACCGCTTCGGAACCATCATCCAGATCGGCGACGTCCTCGTCTCGGAGGATGTCGTGCTGGAGTTTTTCGCCTGCGACTATCCGGTCTGCAAGGGCTGCTGCTGCATCATCGGCGACAGCGGGGCTCCGCTGCTCGAAGAAGAATTGGAACCCATCGAGCAGGGGTATCCGGCCTATGCGCCCCTGATGCGGGAAGAAGGTCGCAAGGCGGTGGACGGGAAGGGATTTTTCGAGATAGACCGGGACGGAGACATTGTGACGCCGCTGGTGCCTGGCAGCGAAGAGTGTGCTTTCTGTCATTTCGAAGGCGAAAACTGCTTCTGCGCGATGGAGCGGATGTACTTTGCCGGGAAGATGAATTTCCGGAAGCCGATTTCATGCTGGCTCTATCCCGTCCGCGTGACGCGGCTGACCGGCGGCGGGCTGGCCCTCAATGTCCATAAACAGGCGATTTGCAAGGAGGCCTTCGAGAAGGGCCGCCGTGAAGGAGTCCGGGTATACCAGTTCCTTCGCGAGCCGCTCATCCATCAATTCGGCGCGGACTTCTATGATGCGCTCTGCGCAGCGGCAGAGCATATCTTATAAAGCGTCAGGCGTTGTCGGATTTCTCGGTAGCGGCAATCAGTTCCATCGCGGCATCGTAGTCCTCTTCATTGACTTTGACTTCGATGTTGCGGGCGAAGCCGAGCGAAGGGTAGGATGAATCATAGCCGAAGGCCGAGGCCGGGATGCCGTTCTCACAGAGCATCGCCGCGGTGATACGGGCCATGGTCGGGTCGCTGTAAGAAGCGACCGTTTTGAATTTCCGGGTATCGTTCATATCAAGATAGTTTTCGTTCGACGGCGTATGTAATCCGTGCAAGATCTTTGGCGGCACCTTCGAGGGTGAGCGTGCCCCCTTCGATGACGGCGGTGATGCGGTCCTCTCCGAGGCGGGTGATGCGCAGGTAGGTCGATGCGCTCCGGAAGGTGGCCTTGTTGCCCTCCTGCCTTTCAGGCAGATAGCCTTTCTCTTCGAGGGCCTTCTGAACCTTCGCGAGCGGGTCCGGTCCGGCCCCGGAGGCGTCCAGGGTGCGTTTCCGGTAGCCCAGCATCGGGTAAAGGGCGGAGAATCCCGCCAGCATCAGGGCGATCCAGCCCACGGAGGTCCAGCCCTGGCTGAAGGCTTTGTCGATATCTTTGTCCACCATGCCGGTGAGCATCAGGATCCCGATTACGAGGGCCAGGATGATGCTCATCTGAATAAAATATTTGACGGCGCGAAGGAAATATCTCATAAACAGTGATTCTTTTCTGCGAAGATAAGATTTTTTATCGGATGAATCCAACTTTTTTGTAAGTTTGAAGTTTAGATGGGATTAAGCTTCAAAATAAACTTTTTACCATGCAAGATAGAATAGCGAAAGCTCTTGGCATCGCGACGGACACCAGGGTGTTCGAGATGGGCTCCGGTGTTTCCGGTAAGGCACCGGACGTGTTCAGGAACTGTTTTCCGGGGAAGAAAGCGATGATCGTGGCGGATGTGCACACCTGGCCGGCGCTGGGGGAGAAGGTCTATGCGGCCTTCCGCGGGGCGGGAATTCCCGTGGAGCGCGACATCATTCCGGAGAAGGAGTTCCACGCGGAATGGAGCTATGTGGAGCGGGTGGACGCCCTGCTGGACGCACATCCCTCCGCCGTGCTCGTTTCGGTGGGGTCCGGTGTCATCAATGACCTCTGCAAGCTGTCGTCCCACCATCACGGACAGTCCTATCTGACCCTTCCGACGGCCGCTTCGGTGGACGGCTATACCTCCTTCGGCGCCTCCATTACCTATCAGGGCCTCAAGCAGACCTTCGAGTGCCCGGCTCCGGTGGCGGTCGTCGCGGATATCGACGTGATCGCCGCCGCGCCGAAAGAGCTCACCGCGGCCGGCTATGCCGACCTGGCGGCTAAGGTTCCCTGCGGAGCGGAGTGGATGATTGCCGATCTGTTCGGGACAGAACCTATCCATCCCGCCGCCTGGCATGTCCTGCAGGATGTCCTGGACGGGATGCTTTCCGATCCGGAGGGTGTCGCGGCGGGCGATCCCGACGCGATCGCCCTGCTCTTCGAGGGCCTCACATACAGCGGATTTGCGATGCAGGCCGCCCGTTCCAGCCGGCCGGCTTCCTGTACCGACCACCTCTTCAGCCATTATCTGGATATGACGGCGCACCGTTACAAAGGGAAACTCCAGAGCCACGGTTTCCAGGTCGCCATCGGCACGTTGACGATGTGCGCCTTCTTCGACGCTTTCCTGGAGATGGACCTTTCCACGCTCGATGTCGATGCCTGCGCGGCCGCCTGGCCCTCCCTCGAGGAGGAACAGGCCCGTGCCCGGAAGGTCTTCGAGGGTTTCGTCGATCCGGAGCTCGGCGTCCGGGAGATGACCAAGAAATACGGCGACAAAGCGACGGTCCGGGAACAGCTCGCCAAGGTCCGCGACAACTGGCCTGCGCTCCGGGAGCAATACCGGGCCCAGGTCTGGCCCTTCGAGAAAATGCGCGAGTGCTTCCAGATTGTCGGCGCCCCGGCCGATCCGTCCGACATCGGCGTCAGCCGGCAGATGCTGAAGGATATGGTCCCTTACACCCAGCTGATGCGTTACCGCATCAACCTGCTGGATCTCGCCAAGCGGGCGAGGATCTACGATGCGCTGGTAGAGAAAGTCTTCGGCCCCGGCGGCGCCTGGGATGTAAACGCCGGATAATTACCACTTCGTGTGGAAGAATTCGCCCCGCGGCCTGTCCGTGCGCTCATAAGTGTGAGCACCGAACAGGTCGCGCTGCGCTTGCAGCAGGTTGGCTCCGGAACGCGCGCAGCGGTAGCCGTCATAATAGGTGAGGGCGGCGCTGAGGGCTGGAACCGGGATGCCGAGGCGGGTGGCCGTACAGACCGCTTGCCGCCAACCTTCCTGGGCGCGCGCGAGCGTGTCGCGGAACCAGGGAGCCAGCATCAGGTTCTGCAGTCCGGGCTGCTCCCGGAAGGCATCGTGGATGGTGTCGAGGAAGACGCTCCGGATGATGCAGCCACCCCGCCAGAGGCGGGCGATCCGCCCGCAGTCCATCTGCCAGCCGTATTCTTCGGAGGCGGCCCGGAGGAGATCAAACCCCTGAGCGTAGGAGACGATCTTGGCGGCGAGGAGGGCGTCTTTCAGCTGGCCGGTCAGGTCTTGGTCCCCGGCTCGACCGGGAATCTCCGGTCCGGAGAGCACCCCGGCGGCGACCCGCTCCTCCTTTCGGGCGGAGAGGCAGCGGGCGAAGACCGCCTCGCCGATGAGCGTCAGGGGAGTCCCCTCGTCCAGAGCGGCCTGTACGGTCCATTTTCCCGTCCCTTTCTGCCCGGCGGTATCAAGGATGGAGTCGATAAGAAATCCGTTCCCCGTGGAATTTTTTTTCCCCAGGATCTGCGCCGTGATGCCGATAAGGTAACTGTCCAGCTCCCCTTCGTTCCACTTCTTGAAAGTTTCTTGAATTTCCGGATTTGACATCCCCAGCCCGTCCCGCATCAATTGGTAGCACTCGCAGATGAGTTCGATATCTCCGTACTCGATGCCGTTGTGGACCATCTTGACGAAATGACCGCTGCCATCGGGGCCGATCCAGTCGCAGCAGGGCGTGCCGTCCGCCGCTTTGGCCGCGATGGCGTGGAAAATCGGGCGGATGAGCGGCCAGGCCTCCGGAGATCCGCCGGGCATCATGGCGGGGCCCTTCAAGGCGCCTTCTTCTCCGCCGGACACCCCGCATCCGACGAAGCGGATGCCCTTGGCGGTGAGCATTTTGTGGCGCCGGCGGGTATCGTGGAAATCGGAATTGCCTCCGTCGATGATGACATCGCCCGGAGCGAGCAGCGGGACCAGTTCGGAGAGGACGGCATCCACCGCCTTCCCCGCCGTAACCATCAGAAAGACCTTCCTCGGTACCGACAGCGAGGCGACAAGCGATGCGTAGGAGGTGGCACCGTAGAAATTCTTCCCTTTCCCGGGCCCTTCGAGGAACTCGGCGGTCACGGAAGGAATGTAATTGAATACGCTGACGCGGAATCCTTTCGATTCCATATTGCGGGCGAGGGACGCTCCCATCACGCCGAGGCCGACAAGGCCGATATCAGAAGGATTTGTCATCTTTTTACTCTTGCGTTGCCGTTCCAGATGCTCCATATCTGCTCCTCGTCGGCAGGGCGGGCATAGTCGGTCTCAAGCGTGACGGCAAGCACGCCGCAGGCCCAGCCGAACTGCGCGCATTTTTCGATATCCCATCCTCGCAGGATTCCATAGAGTAGTCCTCCGACGAATCCGTCTCCGCCGCCGATGCGGTCCAGCACGCTGATCACCTTGGGTGGAATGACGGCCGTCTGCTCTGGATCGGACACGATGGCGCCCCAGAGATGCGTCTCGGCGTCGAGGACCTCCCGAAGTGTCGTCGCGACCACCTTCGCCTGCGGATATTCCCGCCGGATATCCCCGATCATGGCACGGAAGGCGTCCGTCTTTCCAGCGAGATCCTTCCCGCCGGCCGCGGGTCCCTCGATTCCCAGGCACAGCTGGAAATCCTCTTCGTTTCCGATCAGGATATCCGAAAGGGAGGCGATGGCCTTGAAGGTGTCCCTGAGCTCCGCCTCGCGGCCCTCCCAGAAAGAGGCCCGGTAGTTGAGGTCGAAACTGATGCGGGTACCGTATCGCTTCGCCGTCTCTGCGAGCGTGAGACTGAAGGAGGGGGCGAGCGCGGCGATGAGCCCGCTCAGATGGATCATTTCCACGCCTTCATCCCCGAAGATGCGGTCCAGGTCGAAGTCTTCCGACCTGAGCGTCTGGCCGACTTCTCCGGCGCGGTCGTTCCAGACGCGCGGACCCCGGAGTCCCGCCCCGCTGTCAGCGATGTTGATCTGGTGCCGATAGCCCCACGGTCCGCCCTGGGGCACTTCCGGCCCTTCGACGTCCATCCCCCGGCCGCGGAGATCGGCCCGGATGAATGCCGCGAAAGGATGCCCTTTGACAAAGGCGGTCAGGACCTTGACGGGCAGGCCCAGACTGGATGAAATGCTGGCGACATTGGTTTCGGCGCTGGTGGCCTGGAGGGTGAAGGTACCGCCGGTATGGGCGGGCTGGCGGCCGGCCGGCGTGAGGCGGACACCCATACTTGTGGGAACCAGAAGGGAATAGGACATGATCAGATCAGTTTTCCGAGCGCGACGACGCCCGTGTACGATACGACGCAGGCGAAAACCAGCGCCAGGGCCATCAGGATGTTGAAGACGATCCCGGGACGGGCAGTGCCCATCACCGACTTCTTGTTGATCAGGAAGATCATCGACAGGATTACCAGCGGCAGCACAAAGACGAGCGTTACCTGGGAGGCGATCTGCGTGATGACGGGTTGTGTGCCCAGGATGGGGATGGTAAGCCCGACAAGGGCCGCGACGCCGGTAAGAATGCGGAACAGCGGCGTCCCGGTCTTCATTTCCCCTTCGCGGTAGTCGCTGATGAGTTCGGGCGCGAGCATCATGATGGGGAAGATGGACGAGAGTCCGGCGCTCAGGAGGCCCGTGACGAAGAGCGCTACGGCGAACCGGCCGGCGACCGGCTCGAGGACATAAATCATATCCAGTACTTTCTCAACCTGGATGCCCCGCGTGAAGAGTATACCCGCCGCGCAGATCATGATGGATGCGCTGATGATGAAGGTCAACGAAGCGCTCACGATGGCGTCGCGGCGCTGCAATTTGCCGTCACCGGGGCCCCAGCCCTTGCTTTTGAGGATCATCGGCCGGATGACGAAGGTCGGCGAAGACATGGTCGTTCCGACGAAGGCGGCGATGAAAAGTTTGGCATCGGCCGATTCCGGGATGGAGGGGACGAACCCGCGGGCGATGGTGCCGGGAGCGGGGAGGGAGATGAACATCGAGAGGATGAAGGCGAAACCCATCAGGGTCACCAGCACAGAGAGAATCTTCTCGAAGGTGGAATAATTGCCCTTGTTGAGGATGGCCCAGACCGTGCCGGCAATCAGGACGGCCGCCCCGAGCACGATCCAGTAACTGGCCGAGGGAGTGAGTCCGGGAATGCATAGGTAAAGGACTTCCGCGACGGCGTTGGAGGTGATATTGAGGATGCTGGAAAGGCTGATCCACTGGCTGACGACGAGCCCCGCGATGAGGATGACCGCCCAGATTTTCCCGCCTTTCAGATGGGTTTTGACGCCGTGGATGGCGGTGTCGCCGGTCGCGATGCCGTAGCGGCCGTAGGCGTCGGTCATCACCCAGGTGAAGAAGGCGCTGATGGCGAGCACCCACAGCAGGCCGGTGCCGAACATGCTGCCGGACTTGACCATCGAGGTGACGCTGCCGGTACCGATGGTAAAGCCCAGACAAAACAATCCGGGCCCGACGAGGGCGATCCAACGGAGGATGCGTTTGAAAAATGTTGCCATTCAGTATTGAAAAAGATTCCAGGGACAAGCCCTGGAATGACGTGGGGTCAGGAGAACAGGCAGCCGCCGTTGATGTCGACGCCGTTGCCCGTGATATAGGCCGAAGCGTCGCTGGCGAGGAAACTGACGAGGTTCGCCACTTCCTCCGCTTCCCCTTCCCGCCGGAGCGGAGCGCTGCGGTGCAGGGCTTCCCGGCTTGCCGGCGCGGTGAAAGTGTCGTGGAAATAGGTGTTGATCATCCCGGGGCAGACCGCATTGACGCGGATGCCGCGGGGGCCGAGTTCCTTGGCCATCGCGCGGGTATGGCAAAGCATCGCCGCCTTGCCGCACGCGTAGATGGACGATCCGGGACCGCCGCCGTCGCGGGCCGCCTGGGAGGAAATGTTGACGATGCTTCCACCGTTTTTCATGTAAGGAAGCACGTCGCGGGTGCAGAGCCAGCAGCTCTTGAAGTTAAGGTCCATCAGCTTCTGATACCACTCCTCGTCCTGCTCCTCGATCCCTTTGCGCCCGACGATGCCGCCGGCATTGTTCACGAGAATATCGATCTGCCCGCCGAAAGCCTTTGCTGCCTCCTCAAACATCCTCTTGACGTCTTCCGCCTTGGAGACATCCGCCTTGACGAGAATGGCCTCTCCGCCTGTGCTCCTGACGGCTTCCAGTGTCTCCTGGGCCTTGGCTTCATTGTGACAATAATTGATGCAAACTTGGGCACCCTCGGCTGCCAGTTTCATCGAGATGGCCCGGCCGATGTCCCGGGAGCCGCCGGTCACGACCGCTACTTTTCCTTTCAAACCGTTCATTTTCCTTGTTTATGTGTCCGCACACAAA
>CAMUZW010000011.1 GCA_947165305.1 uncultured Bacteroidales bacterium | reverse complement strand
ACGATCTCGAAAACCTCCGCTACAACAACATCATCGTCGCCACCGATGCCGATGATGACGGCATGCACATCCGGATGCTGGTCCTGACCTTCTTCATGAAGTACTACCCCGACCTCATCCGCCGCGGCCACGTACACATCCTCCAGACGCCCCTCTTCCGCGTACGCAACAAGAAAGAAACCTGCTACTGCTACTCCATCGACGAGAAGGAAAAGGCGGTCGGGAAACTCAAGACCGGCGTCGAAATCACGCGGTTCAAAGGCCTCGGCGAAATCTCGTCCAACGAATTCGTCGACTTCATCGGCGAAAAGATGCGGCTTGACCTCGTCAAGCTCTCCGACGAAGAATCGATTCAGGAAATTATGGAATTCTACATGGGAGACAACACGATCGAGCGCCAGACCTTCATCCGTGAAAATCTCCGCACCGAAGAAGAACTAGAAGACGTCAATATATGAGCCGATACAAAACTACTTATAGCAAAGGCTGGGCGAAATTCTGCCGCAGGATGCTCAAGCTGATGGGCTGGACGGCCGTCGGCGACTCGATGCCGGAGCCCAAGGCCATCGTCCTGGGCGTCCCGCACACGAGCGTGTGGGATTTCGTCATTTCCTATTTCTATTATTCCGGCTACGGCAAAGTCGCCCACACCATGATCAAGAAGGAATTCTTCTTCTGGCCCCTCGGACCGATTCTCCGCGCGGCGGGTTGCGTCCCCGTCGACCGCAAGAACGCTTCTACGATGGTCAAGAGCATGATTTCCATCATGAACGAAGAGGAGGTTTTCCAGGTCGCCATCGCACCGGAAGGGACGCGCAAGCCCGTCAAGCGCTGGAAATCCGGCTTCCACCTCATCGCCAAAGAGACCGGTGCCGCCGTATACGCCGGTTACTTCGACTGGGGCACCAAGCGGATCAGCTGCGGCGAGAAATTCGAACTGACCGACGATGCCCGGGCCGATCTCGAGCGCCTTCAGGCCTACTACGAAACCCTCGGCCTCAAAGGCAAACACAACGAAAACTATATCACCCACTAAAATGAGCAAGAAAAGGCCATACAAAATGAGGCAGGCGTCCAGGGAGGTCAACTGTACCAACCTGAACTGGCTGTACCACTATGCCACCAAGAAGTACGAAGGGCGCAAGATGTCCCAGTACAGCGACGGCGGGCAGGCTTACACCTATGGCGAGTTCAAACTCAAATGCGACCGGCTCTCACAGCGTCTGCTCCGCTTCGGCATCAGCGCAGGCGACAAGATGGCCATCCTGTCGCAGAACATGCCGAACTGGACCGTTGCGTTCTTCGCCGCGACCGCCTTCGGACGCGTCGCCATCCCGATCCTGCCCGACAGCAGCGAAAACGAAGTCACCAACATCCTGACCCACTCCGAGAGCAAGGTCATCTTCATCTCGCAGCGTTGCATGTCCAAACTCAGCGACGAGATGCGTGAGAAACTGACCCTCGTCATCGACATCGAGACCTTCGAGTTCATCAAGAAAGACCGCGATGCATTCCAGTGCGACGGCGTCGTCAAGGACCCGGCACCGGACGACCTCGCCACCATCATCTATACTTCCGGCACGACCGGCAACGCCAAGGGCGTCATGCTCAGCCACCGGAATCTCTGCCACAACATCATTGAATCGCTCAAGGCGGAGCCCTGTGACAAGAAAGACCGCTTCCTCAGCATCCTGCCGATGGCCCACGCCTATGAGATGGGCATCGGCTGCCTGTACCCGATCTTCGTCGGCGCCTGCGTCTATTATATCCAGAAGCCCCCTACCCCGAGCATTCTCATCAGCGTGATGAAGAAGATCCGTCCGACAGTGATGTGCTCGGTGCCGCTGATTATCGAAAAGGTGTACAAATCCAGCATCCTTCCGACCGTCAAACGCTCCAAGGTGCTGACCTGGATGCAGGCCAAGATGCCGCACCTGTTCTACTCGCTCGTCGGCGGAAGGCTTTACAAGACCTTCGGCGGCAAGCTGCATTTCTTCGGCGTGGGCGGCGGCAAGCTCGACCCGGTCGTGGAGGAATTCCTCCTGAAGTGCAAATTCCCCTACGCCATCGGCTACGGCCTCACGGAATGCGCCCCGCTCGTCTCCAACGCCATGGTCGGCCGGACCAAGGTCGGATCCATCGGCATCGCCTCCTTCCAGATGGAAGTCAAGCTCGAGAACGTCGATCCCGAGACCGGCGAAGGCGAAATCGTCTGCCGCGGCGACAATGTCATGCTCGGATACTATAAAGACCCCGAGCGGACGATGCAGGTCATCGACGACCAGGGCTGGTTCCGGACCGGCGACGTGGCGACCGTCGACGAAGACGGCTATTACTTCATCAAGGGCCGCCTCAAGAACACCATCGTCGGGCCTTCCGGCGAAAACATCTATCCCGAAGAGATCGAGATGGTGCTGAGCGACATGGAGGGCGTCAACGAATCGCTCGTCATGGAGCGGAACGGCAAACTCGTCGCGCTCGTCAAATTTGACGACAAGTTCCTCAACTGGGACCAGGAATACGAAGACAAATTCTTCGAGAACCTGGCCGCCCGGAAGAAGGCCGTGATGGATTTCATCAATTCGAAGGTCGGCAAGAACTCCAAGATCAACGAAGTGGATGCCGTCAAGGAGCCGTTCGAGAAGACTGCTACCGGCAAGATCCGCCGCTTCAAGTACAAAGATTCCCGCGGGGACGAACCGGAGCCCCCGAAGCCGGAAGATACGAAAGAATCTTAAAGAGAGAATCCCTAGTCAAAATCCAGGGAATCCCAGAGATGCTCCATTTCGCGGCGGTCCTTCTTGGTAGGACGGCCGGCGCCCCTGTCACGCTTGACGAAGAACGTCTCCACGGGGGCGTTGAGCTTGGCGAGCTCCTCCTCGGGCGTGAGGTTTTCCACATAATCCGGGACAAGGGAAGCGCCCACGCGGTTGTGGAGAAGCTTCAGTACCTTATAAGTATAGAAGACAGACCCTTTGTGGACCTGGATTACTTCGCCGGGCTTGACTTCCTTGGAGGGCTTGGCATTGACGCCGCCTACCTTGACCTTGCCGCCCTTGCAGGCATCCGTGGCATCGGTCCGCGTCTTGAAGACACGGATCGCCCAGAGGAATTTGTCGAGACGCTCTGTCATTTCACGCAACGGACGGAAGCACCGAAGGAGGTCTTGTGCCGTGAATCGACATAGACTTCGGCCTCATTGACATTGATATAGCGGCAGAGGGCCATCGTATCGTCCGCGGGATCGGCAGTCGCCGTCCAGAAGGCGGCATACTCCTCCAGTCCGCTGAACTGGTGGTAGTCTCCCAGGATGGCATAGCCTGCGGGGATCACGGAGAGTTTGGTAGAATTGGTAATCTTGACCTGCGGCCAGTATTCCCACATCTTGCTGCCGGCCATGTAGGCATCCGCCATCAGCGCGCCGGCGTCCGTGCCCAGAGCAGCCCATTCATCATCCGTCGGAAGGCGCCAGCCATCGGGACAGGCATGTACCGCTTCCTCCCAGGTATAATACCGGCCGAGCGGATAAGACATGACTTCGCAGTCGTAGAGCGGGGCGCCGCAGGCCGTGGAAGCGAGGTTATTGCGCATCCAGGTCAGGCCGCCGGCCTCTACGCTATAATAGTCGCCCTCTCCCGGACGCTCCGCGGCGGCCGTGAAATGAGGATCCCCCGGCTCAATCCCGGTCCCGGTGATCAGTCCGCCGATATGAGGATCAACGATATAGAAGGAGCGGTTGACGGTGGTACCGTAATACCCCGAAGCAAATGCGCCGCACTGTATCGTAAACAGGCCTGTCTCGTCATCGGGGACGGTGAATACCCTGACGGGAGATTTATCTTCGTTCTCGAGCTTGACGGTGTCGCGGGCAGCATCGACGGAGCCGACCATCCACCAGTAGCCGATACCCTTCCCTTCCGGATGTTCGATCCCCTGCGGTGTCAGGGTGACCACATCTCCGGCGCGGAGATACGGTTTGATCTGGAAATACAGGTTCCCGTCCAGGCTGGGGAGGACGTCATCTTCTTTTTTCTTCTTACATCCGGGAGCCAGCATGGCGGCCATGACGACCGCGGCGAGGATGCACAGTATAGGGTTTCTTCTCATTCTCTCAAAGGTATAATCGTACAAATATCGGTATTTTCCTTGAATTTTGCTAATTTTGTATGTTTTACCGCGGAAGACGATGAAAAGATCGATCCTCATACTCCTTACAGCCGTCCTGTTTTCGTGCACGAATCCGCGTGGATACGTCGCGCTCCAGGGCTACGCCCAGGGCGGCACCTATACTGTCAAATTCAGCCGCGCAGGCGTCAGCGTGCCGACGGAAGAGATCCACGCCGCCATCGACAGCATCCTGCAGCGGGTAGACACGACCCTCTCGGGCTACAACAAAGGCTCAATGCTCTCGCGGTTCAACCGCGGCGAGACCGTCGTTCCGAACGACCTGTTCCTGGACATCTACGACTTCTCCAGAGGTTATTTCGAAGCCTCCGACGGAGCGCTGGACGTAGCCGCAGGACCGGTTTTCGACATCTGGGGCTTCGGCTTCACGGCCGATTCCCTGCCGCCGCAGAGCCGGGTCGACAGCGCGCTCTCCGTCTCGGGGATGAAACGGCTCGTGCCTTCCCTGCGGGATGTCCTGCAAGCGGACGGGAGTCTGCGTCCGCAGGATGTCATTACCGCCGGCGAAGCCCTTCCGCGGCTCAATTACAACGCCGTCGCACAAGGATATACCTGCGACCTCGTAGCCGCGTACCTGCATTCGCTCGGTATCCGGGACATGCTGGTCGATATCGGCGAAATTTTCTGCGAGGGCGTCAACCCGGCCGGGAGTCCCTGGAGCATCGGCGTCGACCGTCCCGTTGACGGCAACAATTCCCCGGGAAAGGACCTGGACGGCATCTGGCAGTCTTCCGGCGGGGCGCAGGGGGTCGTCACCTCCGGCAATTACCGCAAATTCTACGTCAAGGACGGGCAGAAATACGGCCACACCCTCGATCCGCGTACGGGTTATCCGGCCCGGGACAGCCTGCTCAGCGCGACCGTCGTCACGGCATCGGCCGCAGATGCGGATGCCATCGCGACCTGGGCGATGGTGCTTGGCTTCGAAAAGGCCCGCGCGCTGCTTCTCGACCGGAAGGACCTCGAGGGATACCTGATCTATGCCGGTGACGGTGACGAGATGAAACAATGGGCTTCGCCCGGATTCAACCTGAAAAAATAGTTCCTATGGAGAATACGCTTTACCCGCTGCAATTCATGCCCGTCGACACCGAACGTCCCTGGGGAAAGGAAAAATGGCTGCTCGCCGACCTCGGATTCATTGACTCAGAGGTCCTCTCCGGATGGCTCTCCGGCAATACAATCAGCGAGCTGATGCAGACCTATCTCGAGAAGATGGTCGGAGACGATACGTTCGAGTATTACGGCCTTCAGTTCCCGGTCTCGGTGAAGCTAATCGATTTCGAGGGGGCGACGCCGGTCTTCGTCCACCCGGACGACACCGTCGCGGAAGAGCGCTATGACGCGCTCGGCCGCACCGCCCTCTGGAAGGTCCTTTCGGCGGAGCCCGGCGCTTGCATCCGCCTCGGGTTCCGGCAGAAAGTCACCGCCGGGGAGCTGTATGCCGCCGCGCAGGAAGGAAGGCTGGAAACGCTGCTGAATGAGATTCCCGTGAAGGCGGGTGACACCTTCGTCCTGGAGCCCGGCGTGCCGTACGCATTCAGCGGAAAGGCCCGGATCCTCGAGGTCTCGGAGGCTTCTTCGCTGATCTTCGACCTGACGGATCCGGAGGATCTGGTGGAAGCGTTCGACTTCATTTCGCTGGAAGGAAAAGAGATTCCTGGGCAAGCCGACACCCCACACTTCAAGGTGAAAGAGTCGCCGGGGCTGGAGGACGGCGAGGGCGAATTCCTCCTGCACGTCACCCCGGACGGGGCGCAGCTGACGCTCTTCCCCGCGGAAGCCGACAAAAAAACCTTCCCGAAGGAAGGTCTCTTCATCCGTCCCGGCAGGCTCTCCCCTACCGAAGATCAGTAATTACCCAGTCACCGCCCAGGGACGACCTGGAAAACTTGAAATCAGCCTCGGGCCCTTCCGCGGCGAAACGGATTTTCTTCAGGCAGAAGCGCGATACCGTGCCGTCTTCCAGCGTCAGCGAGATATCCATGCTGTCAGAACCCGAGCCGTTCACCTTCAGGGACTTCCCGAATTCTTTGTAGCCCGAGACGATCAGGGCGGGATTGGAAACGACATCCGCCGCATCGACGCTCTCGAGGATGGCTTCCTTTGCCGAACGGTCCAGGGTCCATCTGAGCGCGCCGTCGGAATACACCTCCAGGCCCTCGCCCTTCAGGATATAGGCATTCCCCTGGACGGTCATCGTCCCGGAAGCCACGTTGTCGTACACTTTGCCGCCGGACGTATAGCCGTAGACATATTCAAAGGTCACCCGGTGGCCGGGCACCTTGTCGAGCAGCGGAATGTTCTGGGCCGCAGCCGGAAGAACCGTCGCGGCAAAAAGCAGGATTCCCGATAAAAATCTTCTCATAAAGCAGGCCGGTTACTGGTTGAGGAAGTGCGAGAGGATTTCGTCCAGTTCGTTGAAATCCTTCACGAGCACCTCTCTCGGCTTGGATCCCATCTGCGGGCCGACGATGCCGGCGGCCTCCAACTGGTCCATCACCTTCCCTGCACGTGCATAACCCATGCCAAGCCGGCGCTGAATGTCGGAAGTCGAGCCGCGCTGGCTCGTCACGATCAGGCGTGCGGCCTCCTCGAAACGGTCGTCGATATTCTTCATGTCGATCTCGCCCGGGGCGTCGCCGCTGTCGGACGGCGGCTCCGGCAGGTAGTAAGGAGTATTGTAGCTCTTCCTGTAACCCTGCTGTTCCCAGATGGCATCCGTTACCGACACGATCTCGTCGTTGCCGATAAGGGCGCACTGGATACGTTCCATGTCGATACCGGTGTATAGGAGCATGTCACCCTTTCCGATGAGTTTCTCGGCACCGTTGGTATCGAGGATGGTCTGGGAGTCGGTCCGGGAGGTTACGCGGAAGGCGATCCGCATCGGGAAATTCGCCTTGATGAGGCCCGTCACCACATCTACCGTCGGCCGCTGGGTCGCCAGGATGACGTGGATACCGGCCGCACGGCCCTTCTGGGCCAGGCGGATGATCGACTGGGTGATACCACGGGCCAGGGCCTTGGCTTCGGGACCGGCGCCGACGGACATCGTCAGGTCGGCGTATTCATCGACTACGACCACGAGATAGGGCATGAAGTGGTGCCCGTCCGTGGGCAGCAGGTGACGGTCGCGGTATTTGTTGTTGTAGAGCTTGATGTTGTTGACGTAGGCCTTGCTCAGGAGCTCATAGCGCTCATCCATCTCGATGCAGAGCGACTGCAGCACGGCCGCGGCGTCCTTCGCATTCTTGATGATGGCATGATCCATCTCGTCCGCGGCGTCGGACGACGTCGGAAGCACCGCCAGATAATGGTGGATCATCTTGGCGTAGGAGGAGAACTCGACCATCTTGGGGTCGATGAAGATAAACTTCAGTTCCGAAGGATGCTTCGAATAGAGCAGGGACGACACGATTACATTGAGGCCCACGGACTTGCCCTGTTTGGTCGCACCGGCAATCAGCAGGTGCGGAGCATCGGCGAGGTCAAACACCTTGACCTTCTGGGTAATCGTGTAGCCGATGGCGACCGGCAGCTCGGCCTTGCTCTCCCGGTAGGAAGGGTCGTTGAGCATCTTCTTGAGCGGGACGACCGAAGGCGTATCGTTGGCGACCTCGATGCCGACGGAATCCGACAGCGTGACGACACGGACGCCCCGGGCGTTCATCGAAATGGCGATGTCTTCCTGCAGGCTCCGGATCGAAGAAATCTTGACGCCGGCGGACGGGAATACCTTGTAGAGCGTCACCGTCGGGCCGACGATGGCCTGGACGTCATCGACCTGGATCTTGTAATTGGCGAGCGTCGCGCGGATCTTGTTGTTGTTGCGCTCAATCTCGTCCTTCGAAACCTCCCGGCGGGATGTATCATAATCTTCCAGCAGGCTCAGCGAGGGGAATTTGTAACCGGGCAGTTCGTCGCGGTTGTTGATCCGGGGGAGGTCTTTCTTGACGGTCTGGTCAAGGGTATCGTCCGTGATGATCTCCACGCCCGGCGCAGGGGCGACAGGTGCTGCCACGGGCGCAGGTCTCGGAGCAGGCTTCGGTGCGGGAGCCGGAGCGGGAGGCACGATTACCTCAGGCTCGGGCTCATCCTCCACTTCTTCCTCGACGACGATGTCTTCCCATCCCTGACCGGGATCTTCATATTCATCCATCTCCTGGGCGGCTTCCTCAACGCCGTCCATATCGACTTCCGGATTCTCATCCTCCTTGCCGAGCGACATGACCCAGTCGGAGAAACGGCGGCTCACAAGGAAGAGCCAGATTCCGACCAGGACGACGAGCAGGATGCCCGTCGGGATGATGCCGATGAGATTGAGCAGCCACCGTACGGAAGCCAGCCCCACGCCGCCGCCGAGGCCGCAGCCGAAGAAAAGCGCCTCCACGCGGGAGAGAACGCCGATATAGGCGAGCAGCATCGACAGCAGCCACGTCCCGGAAACGACGGCGACAAGCCTCCGCAGGGATGCCTTGAACCGTTTCCTGATGATCATGAAGGCCGCGAGGGTACCCAGGTAGCCGATCAGGACGAAGCTGGCGAAGCCGAAACTGCGGCCGACGGTCCCGTGTGCGAGACGGAATCCGATCTTGCCGCCGGCATTCTGCACATCGACGCCCCGGGCCATCATCCCGGCATCGTTCAGCAGGCTTCCGTCAGCCTTCCAGGTAAAAATATAAGAGAGTGAAGCGATGAGGACAAGCGCCACGAATACGGCGACGACAAGACCGGATATGAAAACAATCCGGTCTTTCTTCTCCTCATCGATGTCTTTCCAGAACTTCAGTTTCATCACTTCTTCTTGCCGTTGCGGCGGCCGCGGCTTCTGCGGTTTCCGCCCATGTTGAGGTTGAGGGAAGGACGGGTGAGCCGGCCGTCCATCTGGATCTTGGTCAGTTCAAGCCCTTCCGGGACCTTGACCCGGCCTTCGGAAAGCCGCTCGATATCCTTGAAGATGGTCTCGTCGGAGACGCTGTCCTTGTTCCAGATCAGGTACTGCTGACGCATGTAGATGGCGAGGGAACGGATCATGGCGGTCTTCACCTCGCCCTCGGGCTCAGTGGCGATCAGGTCGATGATCGACTCGATGTTGCGGCCATAGTGGCGGGCCTTGAGCGGGCGGTTCTTGAGCGGAATGATTTCGGGCCGGGAGGCGATGACCTCCGGCTCCGGTGCAGGGTAAGGGGAATCGATGTCCAGGTCGAGGCCGGCGATCAGATACAGGTGGTCCCAGAGCTTCTGCTCGAAGTTCTCCTGCTGGTGAACCTGCGGATTGAGGAGCTCCATCACCTTGACGATCGCGGCCGCCTGGCGGCTCCGCTTCCCGCGGTCTTCCTCCGCCTTCATCTGCTCGACCATCTTGAGGACGTTCCGGCCGTACTCCGGCATCTTCAGCTTCTCGACCTCGGTATTGTAATACAGTTTAATGGTATTTTCGTTCGCTTCCATACACGAAAGAGTTCAATTAATGTACATTCGGACAAATTTACGAAATTTACTCCGTTTATACCAAATTTAATTCGGACACTTCGAGAATCTCGTCTTTGTCGACATACCAGAGATAGCCGCGGACGGACGTATAGCCCAGCTGGCGGAGAAGGGCCATATATCTTCTCACCTGTTTCAGATAGCCGTTCTGTCGCTTCTGATGCAGCGCTTCGTCTAGTGTCTGCTCAAACTTGTAATCCACCACGACGGCCTCATTCCCACGGACGACGACACGGTCGGGGCGGTTGGAGCCGCCGTCCGCATCCAGGATCTCCACCTCATTGAGAATCGCTTCCGGGGTCTCGGGGAACCAGCCGCGATCCCGGACGGACGCGAGTTTCCCCGCCAGGAAGGTTTCCGCCTCCAGGCGGTCTTCCTCTCCGATTTCGCCCCGGCGGACCGCCGCATCCACGGCGGAAGAAAGGTCGGAAGGCACCCGGACGGAGGACAGGATCTTGTGATAGACGATGCCCCGGAGCCGCGGCGAGGCCTTTGCGCCCACCGTCCCTTCCGGAGAGAAGAAATCCGTAGCGTCCGCGCTGATCCTGAGCCGTGAATCACCGGAGGACACGTCCGCAACCGGCCAGCAGGGATAGGAAAGTTTCAGGGCATCCGCCGCCTCCTCCCTCTCAAGCGCCGAGAAAGGATAGTGCTCCCCGGTCCGGAAGTCTCCTGCTCCGAGATACTCCTGCAGGAGGGCGGACATATTGCCGGAGCCGCCTTCCCGCCCGATGACCTTGAGCCCGTATTCGGCGCGGGTCATGGCGACATAGAAGATATTGAGGTTGTCCACTTTCTGGAGTTCCCGCTCCCGTGCAAGGTCCTCTGAGAAGTATGTATCCTCCAGCGTACCGCTGATCTTGACGTTGAATATTCCTTCAGCCTCCCCCTCCAGCGGAGTCCCCTTCAGGGCGGGTTTGCACCAGTACCCCTCATCATTCTGACGGGGCTGGTCGAAGAACGGAATCCCCTCCACGAACGGGAGGATGACAAACGGGAATTCCAGTCCCTTGGACTTGTGAATGGTCATGATGCGGACACAGTTGCCCGAAGCGGGCGAACTGACCTTGGGGTTGTCTTCCGCCCAGGCTTTCAGGAAGCCGGGGAGGTCGTTTCCGTTGACGCTTACCCAGTCCTGAAGATAATCCATAAACGACAGGATATACGGCACTTCCCCGTCCGCCTCACCTTCCGAAAGGGCGAGCACGGCATGCAGGAGCTGTTCCGCCAGAGCCGGCAGGGAATCATACGAAGACGGCACCCCGATCCCCTTCGACCAGGCGTCGTATCCCTCGACGCAGACCCTGAGATTCCCTTTCTTATCAATATAGGGCGGGTTGTCCGTCAGCGACAGGGCAGACACCGTCAGGCGCACCAGCGGCGAAGACTTGACCTTGAGCGAATCGTCCGATACGACCGGGATTCCTTCGGCAATCAGCCGTTCTGCAACAAAAGATCCGTCCGTGTTCCACCGGACCAGGACGGCGATGTCCCTGTATTCCGCTCCTTCGTCCAAGAGGGAGCGGATGGTGGACACGATTTCGTCCATCTCTTCATCCACATCCTTCCGGAAGACAATCTCGACACTGCCGGAGGCTTTATCTTTCAGGCAAGGCTTCTGCCAGACCGTGTCGTAGAGGGTGTCCAGGCCGAGCTGACGGGCGGCGAAGCGGAAGAATCCGTCCTCCGACTCCTTCTCCCTGCCACTGTTGAAGTGAATGATTTCGGGAAGCGTCCGGTAATTTCCCTCGAGGGGATCGGGCACGTGGTCCGGAAATTCCGCCGGAAGCCGGTCTGCCAGGAGCCGCCAGTCGGAGCCCCTGAACCGGTAGATAGACTGTTTGACGTCACCTACGACGAGGTTTTCGAATCCGCCGGCCTCGCTGTTGGCGATCAGCGGGCGGAAGTTGTCCCACTGCACGGTAGATGTATCCTGGAACTCGTCCAGAAGGAAATTCTCGTAGCGGACGCCCAGTTTCTCGTAGATGAACGGGGCGTCGGAACCGTCGATGATATCGCGCAGAATGGAATTGGAGTCATCGATGCTGAGGACGTTCTTCTCTTTGAGGAGGAGGGCGAACTGCTCCTCGAGCTCCCGGGCGATCCCGAGGCCGTCGATCTGCCCCCGCAGGATGAAAGCCGTATTATAGGCCTTGAACCGCTCTCCGAAAAGATCGCAGAAATCCGCGAAAGCCGGGGCGAGCGTCCCCTCCAACGCCGCCACATAGCGCTGGTTGGCCTTGGTAAACCACGCCGAACTGTCCGGGGCGTCCCGCAGAAAAGCCTCTGACGGGCATTCGACCCGCCCCCCCTTCTTTGCAAGAGCATAGCCGCCGACGGCCTTCAGGGTCCTTCCCTTGAAATCGCCCGGCGTAAGTCCCTCCCCTTTAAGGATATCCACGACCTTCTGCGCCCTGATGCGGGCGTCGTTCTCAAACCCGGAAATATACTTGTTGCAGAAACGTCGGAGCGCACGCAGGCGCTCGCGCGAGAACATCTCGGAAGCCGTCTTTCCTTCGTCCTTCAGCGGTCCGCGGAGCCGTTCCGACTTAAGGGATCTGGCCACGGCGCCGATCTTGTTCTCGAGGGAGAACCGTCCTTCCTGCTCCAGGGACTCGCGGGCACTCTCGCTCAGCCAGTCGAGCAGATCGCGGTCTTCTTCAGACAGATTGTCCAGCACCCGGTCGACAGATTCATCTACAAGGGAGTCCCTGTCCAGCTCCACCTGATAGGACGCAAACTGCCCGATCTCCCGCGAAAAAGCCTTGAGCGTCTGCTGGAAGAAGCGGTCGATGGTACTCACCGCAAAGGCGCCGTAGTCGTGCAGGATGCGGCACAGACACTCCCGGGACTTCTTCTGCAGCGCCTCCGGAGTCGGAAGCACCGCAGGGACGAAGTCCGCATAATAATCAGACTTCACGGGATTCAGGGAGAGGATGTGGAGTTCCTTCAGGATCCTTCGTTTCATCTCGTCGGTCGCCTTATTGGTGAAGGTGACAGCGAGGATATGCCGGTATTTCAGCGGATCCTCACTCTCAAGAAGGATCCGGATATACGTTCTGGCGAGATTGTAGGTCTTACCCGATCCCGCGGAAGCTTTCATAATCTTGATCATACGGCACAGAGGGTCTTGAATTCGCAGAACTTGCAGGTATCCGGGTCGAATTTGCGATGGAACGGTTTGCCCTGGTCGGCGATTTCCGCAAGCAGGGTACCGAGCCGTTCCCCGGCCTTCTCCGTAAAGACGGCGCTCGTTTCAACGTCCTTTACCGGCTGTGACATGAGCCGGGATGTGGAGTAGATGCTGTTGACTTTGTTCCTGTAGCCGAACTTCCGCTCGACCATCAGGTCATAGAGATAGATCTGCAGGGCGATCTTCGGACGGTTCCTGTTCTTTTCGCCGAAAAGGGCCTCCAGCACTGCCTCGGCATTGGCGTCGGTAATGTCGACATCCTTGTCGGTCACCTTGCCGGTCTTGTAGTCCACGATGCGGACCCGGCCGCCCGGGAGACGGTCCAGGCGGTCTACGATGCCGTAAAAACGGAATCCGTCGACACTGGCATCGACGGCCTGCTCGAGGCCGAGGATTTCGAAGTGCCCGGCACCGTGGGCGTCAAGATATTCGATATCCCGGTCGAGCGTCTTCCGGACATACTGCAGGATGACTTCTGCCGTTACAAGGTCGCGGCCGGCCACCTCGATGGTCTTCAGCTCTTCGCGGATTATTTCGTCAATAAGCGCCCGGAGTGATGCCTTGTCTCCCTTCATCGACACCAGGTCTTCCCGGGTCACGGTGCCGGATGGCCTGTCATAAAGCTGCTGCATCACTTTGTGGAAGACGTTTCCGACCGTGCCGGCGTCCAGGTTTTCGCTCACGTCCTCGGTCTCGCGGAGTCCTTTCACGACATGGTAGTAAAACTTCGCCTGGCATGCGAGATAGCCCTGCAAGGAAGACGCGGAGAGCGCCTTGCCGCGGATAATCTCAATATCCTCCTCCGTCTTGGGAATGTCCGGATCGGCAGAGGACGGCCGGACCGGTGCGATGGCGGCGCGATGAACGGCTCTGACCGGGAAATGATAGTCGAGCTGCTTGATGTAGCGGCTCTCTTCTCCCGACTTGAGCCCTTCCGTACGGGAATCGTAGACAAGGTACACCTTCGAGGCCCGCTGGATGAGACGGTAAAAATAATAGGCCCAGACGGCATCCTGGAACTCGTAGGTCGGCAGGCCGAACCCTTTCCGGAGCTCGGGCGGGATGAAGGATGAACTCACGCTGCGGCGCGGGAAGATACCTTCGTTCGCCGAGAGGATGATGACTTTGTCGAAATCCAGCGCACGGGTCTCCAGGGGCCCCATGACCTGCAGCCCCTTGAGCGGCTCGCCGCTGAATGGAACGGTCAGGGTGGACAGCATCTGGTCCAGGATCCGGATCCAGGTGGCGGGAAGCACCTCCAGCGGACGGCGGGAAAGCTGCCGGAGCGCCGTGTAGCAGCGTTTTGCGAAATCCAGTTCCAGAAGATTGCCGCCCCTGCCGGCCAGACGGGCCGCCAGGGTCCGGACCACTTCGATCAGGTACGCATTCAACGCCGCCACCTGCACGGCATCGGGCCGGTCCGGCGCCTGGATGACCGGGCGGAATACGACCGAAAGGAGACCGCCGCGGGCCAGGTCCGCCTCGGGGATATAATACTTGGCTTCGCCGGTCACCCGGTCGGCCACTCCGGCTTCTTCGTCGTTGAGTGCCGAACGGAAAAGGCTTCCGGAGAAGAGGGCCCGGACCTGCCTGTGGTAGAAATACCAGCCGTCTTCCCGGTGACGCAGGTGGACCTGCATCGAGGCAATCTGCCCGATCAGCGAGAAGATGGCGCTGCCCCGCATCGGATATCCCATCGTTACATTGACGTCCTCCACCTCGGGCGGGATACTGCCGAGGACCGGCGTCAGCAGGGCCTCGTCCGGCAGCACGACGGCCGTCCGGAGCCAGTCGCCGTCTCCCTTTCCCAGCAGTTCGGGCAGGAGCTTGGCCTGCCCTACTCCGGAAGGGACGCTGATGACCTCGATCTCAGGATCGGGCAATCCCTCCGGATCCGTGGCGAAAGCCTGCGGGAAGCGGACGGTGAAGTCCTTCATGAAGAAAGAAGATTTGTTGAGCGGATCGCGGATCATGTCGCTCCGGTAGTCCCAGCAGAACCCGGCCAAGCCGGCGTCCTGCATCTTCGCCAGGACCTTCTTCTCGCACTCGTTGAGGGCGTTCAGCCCGACAAAAATGAAACGTTGCGCGTCCGGGAATGCTTCCTTCAGGATATCCGCGACGGATTCGGCCCCGATCTTCTCAGCCAGGTCGCGGTACACCATCCCCTCATAGGCCATTCCGCCGGCACGGAGCCGCTCGCGGAAACGGTGGTAGAGCGGACCGAGGAGGTTCCAGATCTGGAGGAAGCGGCCTTTGATGTCCTTCTTGCCGTCTTCCGGGCGGACCCGGTCCCTAAAATGGTCGACAAAACGGCGGATGGCTTCCTCCTGCGTAGGGGTCAGATAGGAGAATTCATCCTGGATTCCTTTGAAATCCGCCACGTTGGTAAACAGGGCGTCGGCATCGACGAGATACTTGTCCACGTCGTCGAAGTCGGCGAGCAGGACATCGCCCCAGAAGATGAATTCGTCCAGGGGCTCCTTCAGCGGAGAAAGGTCTTTATAGACCTCATAGAGCTCCAGCAGAAGGG
Source organism: uncultured Bacteroidales bacterium (assembly GCA_947165305.1). Lineage (GTDB taxonomy): Bacteria > Bacteroidota > Bacteroidia > Bacteroidales > UBA932 > Cryptobacteroides. The sequence continues at coordinate 15,327 of CAMUZW010000011.1, read as the reverse complement.
TCACCTTGTCGGTCTCGGCAAAACGCCCGGCCCGGTAGAAAAAGTCATTGATGGTAAACATCGCCGGGGCAAAATGCGCCCCGGAGGAAGCATCTGCCGCCATCTCCCCGGAGAGATATTTCCGAAAAAAAGCCAGCGAGCGCCGGTTCGGGAACACGAAGCAGCTGTCCCAGACCTCTCCGGTCCGGTAATAATGCCGTGCAACCTGCTGAAGGAAGGGTGTCATGTCGGTTTCTCTATGCGTCATCGTATCATACAAATATACTTATAAATAGCCGGATTCTTTCAAGATTTCTGTCTTTTTCACAAACTTCCAGTTTTTTATTATATTTGTATCTTGTATGAGATACAGCCTATATGTTTAGTTTTCTGATCAGCCTGGTGCTTCTCGTCCTGGGATATTTCCTTTACGGGAGGTTTGTGGAGAAGGTTTTCTCACCCGATCCCGCGCGCAAGACCCCTGCCATCGAAAAGGCGGACGGCGTGGATTTTATCAAGATGCCTTCTTGGAAAGTTTTCATGATCCAGTTCCTCAACATCGCGGGCACCGGGCCCATCTTCGGCGCCATCATGGGCGCCAAGTTCGGGCCGGCATCCTATCTTTGGATCGTCTTCGGCTGCATTTTTGCCGGTGCGGTGCACGACTATTTCACCGGGATGCTCTCCGTCCGAAACGGAGGCGCGGGTCTGCCGGAGCTCGTGGGTAAATACCTCGGCAAGGGCACCCGGGCGGTGCTGCTGGTCTTTACGGTCTTCCTGCTGGTGATGGTCGGTTCCGTTTTCGTTTACAGTCCGGCCTCCATCCTCGGTGACATGACTTCGGGCTGGTTCTCCGGCAACCGGGAGGCCGCCATCCTCCTGTGGCTCGGCATCGTATTCGCCTATTTCCTCCTCGCAACCCTCCTGCCGGTCGACAAGATTATCGGCAAGGTATACCCGCTGTTCGCGTTCGCGCTCCTCTTTATGGCTTTCGCGCTGATGATCGGGCTCTTTGTCAAATGGCCCGCCATCCCGGAGGTCTGGGACGGCCTGGGCAACCGCACGGGCAATCCGGCCGCCCCCATCTTCCCTTGCCTGTTCATTACTATCGCCTGCGGAGCGATCAGCGGCTTCCATGCCACGCAGAGCCCGCTGATGGCCCGCTGTATCGAGAATGAGAAGAGCGGACGCCCGATCTTCTACGGTGCCATGATTACCGAAGGCATCGTGGCCCTGATCTGGGCGGCGGTATCCTCCTATTTCTTCTTCGGAGGCGGCCAGGCGGAGCTCGGAGCAGAAGGCATCGGCGACGCCCCCCGGATCGTCAATATCGTTTCCAAGGGCTGGCTCGGCATCGCCGGCGGCATCCTCGCCATTCTCGGCGTCGTGGCGGCTCCCATCACGAGCGGCGATACGGCGCTCCGCAGCGCCCGGCTCATCATCGCCGACGCCTTCAAGATGGAACAGAAGACGGTATGGAAGCGTTTCGTCATCTGCATTCCGCTGTTTCTGGTGACCGGCCTTCTCGTGTGGTTCAGCATCCGCGACAAGGATGGTTTCGAACTGATCTGGCGTTACTTCGGCTGGTCCAACCAGACCATCGCGACCTTTATGCTCTGGGCCATCACGGTCTACCTCGTCCGTGCCCGCGGCAAGCAGTGGTATCTTATCACATTCCTGCCGGCCTGCTTTATGACGGCCGTCGTCACCACCTACATCTGCATCGCCAAGATCGGCTTCAATGTACCCGCCTCCCTGAGCCCCTGGCTCGGCCTCGGCGTGTTCTGCCTCAGTGCGGTGCTGTTCTACCTGTGGAAATTTGTAAAAAAATCAAAATAAAAGCTTATGTACGACAAAGAAAGAGGGCTGTATGTAGCCCACTGCGACAACGGGCCGATCTCGATACTCGGCAAAATGGCGAACCGCCACGGACTCGTAGCCGGCGCGACCGGAACGGGCAAGACCGTCACGCTCCAGGTGCTGGCCGAGAGTTTCTGCCAGGTGGGCGTCCCCTGCTTCATGGCCGACATGAAGGGTGACCTATCCGGCATCAGCCAGCCGGGACGCCTCAGCGGATTCATTGAGAAAAGGCTGCCGGAATTCGGGATCGAGAATCCGGAATTCCAACCCTGCCCGGTGCGTTTCTTCGACGTTTTCGGAGAGCAGGGGCATCCGATGCGGGCCACCGTCTCGCAGATGGGTCCCGACCTGCTGGCCCGCCTGATGGACCTCAACGACATCCAGGCCGGCGTGCTGCACATCGTATTCCGCATCGCCGATGACCGGGGCCTTCTCCTCATCGACATGAAGGATCTCCGCGCGATGCTCAACTACGTCGCCGAGCATGCCTCCGAATTTACGACGAGCTACGGCAACGTGTCCTCTTCCAGCGTCGGCGCCATCCAGCGCGCCCTCCTCGCCCTCGAGAGCCAGGGTGCCGACAAATTCTTCGGCGAACCGTCTTTCGACATCTACGACCTCCTGCAGTGCGAAGGCGGCAAGGGTATCATGAACGTGCTCGCGGCCGACAAGCTGATGCTTCAGCCGAAGCTCTACTCCACCTTCCTGCTGTGGCTGATGTCGGAGCTCTACTCCACCCTGCCGGAAGTCGGCGACATGGATTACCCGAAGCTCATCTTCTTCTTCGACGAGGCCCATATGCTGTTTGACGGCACATCCAAGGCCATGGTCGACAAGATCGAGCAGGTCATCCGCCTCATCCGCTCCAAGGGTGTCGGCATCTATTTCGTCACCCAGAGCCCGACCGACATCCCCGACAGCATCCTCGGCCAGCTCGGCAACCGCGTGCAGCATGCGCTCCGCGCCTATACGCCGAAAGACCAGAAGGCCGTCCGGACCGCCGCGGAGACATTCCGTCCGAATCCCGCCTTCAACACGGCCGACACCATCATGAACCTGGAGACCGGCGAGGCCCTCGTGTCGTTCCTCGACGAGAAGGGCGCCCCGTCCGTCGTCGAACGCGCCAAGATCCTCTTCCCGCTGAGCCAGATCGGCGCCATCAGCGAGTCGCAGCGCAGCGAGATCATCAAGCGTTCCCGCCTCTACGGCCGTTACGACAATCCGGTCGACCGCGAGAGTGCGTTTGAAGTGCTGCTCGCCGAGAGCGAGAAAGCCGCAAAGGAGGCCGAAGAAGCCCAGGCAGCCGAGCAGGCCGCCAAAGAGCAGGCAAAACAGGATGCCGCCGCAGCCAAGGAACAGGCCAAGCAGGAGAAAGAAGCCGCCAAGAAGAAGAAAGGCGGTCTTGGCAGCAAGATCCTCAAGGGCGTCATCACGGCCGTGACGGGTGCAGTAGCCGTCGCCGCCGGCAACGCCGTGACCGGGAAGAAGACGAAAGGCAAGGACATCGCCAAGCGCGCCACCAAGAACGCCACGACGTCAGTCACCCGGACGATCACCCGGGATATTCTGGGAAATCTGATTAAGTAAAAAAAGTGAAATGTACTTTGCCGTACACCTTGGTCTTGACAAACCGGGGATGTGCGGCAAAGTCGTATTCTCCCGGATGCTCAAGGATGAAGTAGCACTCCGGATGCAGGATATCCGCTGCAAAAACCTTGTCGGGGAGGGTATCCAGGCCCTCGAGGGCATACGGCGGGTCCGCGAATACGATATCGAACTTTTCGGTGCAGAGCGGCAGGAAGTCGAAGACATTGGCGCGGACCATCGTCACGTTGTCGAGTCCCAGCCTGCGGGCTTCGGTCTTGATGAATGAAGCATTCTCCCTGGCCATCTCCACGCTGTATACCCGGGCAGCGCCGCGGGAAGCGAACTCGAAGGCAATCGAGCCGGTTCCGCCGAAGAGGTCCAGCACCTTCAGGTCCGCGAATTCATACTCGTTGTCGAGCACATTGAAGAGTCCTTCCTTGGCGAAGTCCGTCGTAGGACGCGCCGCATAGTGCACAGGCGGCTGGATGATCTTCCCTTTCAGGCGTCCTCCGATGATCCTCATAGCTCCTCCACGGCCTTGAAGTAGCGATACAGCGACATCTTCTCCTCCTCGGAAAGCGCCGTACGGAAGACGATGGTCGAGACTTCGGGATTGAGCTGGAAACTCTTCATCGACAGGAAGATAAAGTATTCCGCCGTCGTAAAGTCTATCGCATCGAACACATTGCAGAGCTTGAGATTGCCGCCCTGGGCGATGGCGAGATACAGCCGTCCGTCCCGCCAGGACGCCACGATGCGGTTGTATTCGCGGCAGCGGCCAAGATCCCTGAGGACATAATACATTTCCGGCAGGACTTCCACCGGGGCGCCGTCCTTCCGGAGGACGGTCTGGGCGATGACGCGCGAGAGGGATTCGTCGATCGAATTGGAAAAGACCAGTACGGCCCCGTACTGCGGCACAGGGATCGTTGCCACTTTGTCACCGTCCCTTACAAAAGACACTTCGGAGAGCGCTGTACGCGCATCCGAAGCGTCAAAGAAAAGTTCCGGGACAAGGGCGACTTTCGGGGTCAGGAGCGAAATCTCGACTTCGTCATACGGACGCTGGAACTCTTTGGTTGTAAAGAGTTTCTCGGCGCCGAGCCAGCCGGAGGAGAAAGCCTCCTCCCCTTCCGCCGTCCGGAAAAAGAACCCGCCCAGGGAAACCTGTACGGAGAGCTTACTCCCAGTTGCCGGCATTATTGTTAGGAGCGGAAACGCTGCCTACCTGCAGGCCTTCGTATTTGTTCTGGTTCTCGCGGTCGGCGTTGAGATTGACGATCAGCTGGTGGTCCATCCCCTTGAGGAGCGACTTGTACGGCATCCGGGCCTCAAAGAGCGGGACATCCACGCCGGAAACCTTCTTGACGACGGATTCCATCAGGACGGAGTCGCCGGAGAACGGAATGAAGGCGAGGGAATCGAGATGGAAGTTCTCACGGCCGTGGAAAAGGGTATCCTTGACGGCAAGGTCCGTGGATACGGAGAAGACGAGATTCTTCTCGCCGGCGTTGTACATCTCCATCAGCTGCTCGTTGGTGATCTTGCGGTTCTGCTTCTTGATCCGGGCGGTATTGGCGACTGCAATGGAGTCGTCCTGCGAACCGATCTGCATGATAACCTTCATCTTGCCATTCTCGAAGAAGTCCTTGAGAGAGTCTATGTTCGCGGTGTAGTGGCCGTTGACACCCTTGAATGCCACCTCAAGCGTACGGAGGTCTTTCAGGCGCTGGATGGCGACCGCTTCGCGGGCCTCCTTCTCCTTGTTGAAATTGACGGGCTCCATCACACTCTGGTAGATGAGATAGACAAGAAGGACGGCCAGGAGGGCCAGCAACACTTCGACGATGATTTTAAGCGCTTTTTTCATATAATTTTTTTATTTCAATTTTCATTGTCGGACAAAGTTAAAAAAATCATTTCTCAAATGCAATTATAATTTGTAAATTTGCACTTCGAAAAGATAATTATGCGAAGCATCGGGACAGAACAAATCTGCACGCTGCGCCGCTCGCTGGAGCGTGCCGGCCGGATTGTCATCACTTCCCACGTACATCCCGACGGGGATGCCGTGGGGAGTTCCGTCGCCATGCTCTCCTACCTGACGGAAATCCTTGGCAAAGACGCCCGCCTCCTGCTCCCCGAACTCCCCCCCGCGAACCTCGCTTTCATCATTCCGGAATCGCTCCGGGACCGCGTTTTCTACGGGCCGGAGAAGGCCGGGGAGGCTGTCCGGGGCTGCAGTCTCCTCATCTGCATGGACTGCAACGGATTCTCCAGGACCGAGGCCCTGGCTCCATTCTTTGAGCAGGTTGAGGCGACCCGGATCCTGATCGACCACCACGTGGGGCCTGAAACGGGGCAGTTCGACCTCGTTTTCTCCGAAACGGAGATCTCCTCCGCTTCCGAGCTCGCGTACTACATTCTCATGGCGCTCGGACAGCCGCTGCCGCCCGCCTGCGCCACCGCCTTGATGGCCGGCATGACCACGGACACCAACAATTTCGCCAACTCCGTCTATCCTTCCACGCTCGCGATGGCCGCCGACCTGCTCGCGGCCGGCGTCGACAGGGACTATATCCTGGACCAGCTCTACCATCAATGCTCCGAGAACCGCATCCGCCTGATGGGCCACGTCCTCTCGGACCTGCTGACCATCACGGAGGAAGGTGCCGCTTATATCATTCTCCGGAAGGAGGACAAAGAGCGCTACCGGATCACCGAGGGCGAGACCGAGGGCTTCGTCAACATTCCCCTCACCATCGGGCGGGTCCGTATCAGCGTATTCATCAAGGAAGAAGAAGGCCTTTTCCGCGTATCCATCCGCTCCAGGAAAGACGTTTCAGCCCGGACGCTGGCGATGCGCTTCTTCCACGGAGGCGGGCACGAGCAGGCCGCCGGCGGCAAGATCCTCTTCCCCGAAGACATCCCCGGCCCGGAAGCCGCCCGGGCTTACCTCGCCACCATCCTCAAACAGTTCCTGTCATGAAAAACCGGCTCCTCATAGGGTGGCTGCTTCCGCTCCTCGTTTCCTGCACGGGACAATCCCTGCAGCAGATCTATGATGCGCAGGAGAAGAAGATCGACGCCTTCGTGGCGGCGCAGGCCAAAGACGACAAGCGCGTCGAATACAACGGCGGATCGGTCCGCGTCGTCCTCACCGAAGGAACGTCCGGGCAGGTGCTCTCCCCTTCCGGGACGGTCTCGTTCTACTACGCCGGATACGTACTCTCCGGAAGTTCAATTTCCCGCAACAACCTTTTCGCCACCAACAGCAAGGATATCGCGGACGCGGCCGGCTGGACGCTGACCGACGAATCCATCTACGCGGTCACGACCGTTTCCCTTGACGAAAAAGACCTTCTGAAAGGTCTGCGCAACGGTCTTGTCGGCGTCAAGGAAGGAGAAGAATGCCTCATCGTCTTCTCCGGCAAATACGGCTATGGCAAGAAAGCCGCCGGCACGATTCCGCCCAAATCGGCGCTGGTCTATCAAATCTGGGTAGAAAGCATTTCGAATGACTGAGATTATGAGAAGATACATCATACCTGCACTGACCGCCGCCCTCGTGCTGGCGGGATGCGCCAAAGAGACATCGACCGACACGGCCTCCGCCGCCAAGACGTATTTCCAGTCCTGGCTGCAGGTCCATTATCCCGATGCCGAGCGTGCCGGCAACGGCATCTACATCCTGGAGGATACGCCCGGAGACGGGGAGACGGCCGACATCGACACGAATCCCTATGCTTTTGTAGATTTCACCGTCACCGACCTGGACGGCACCGTCGCCAGCACGACGGTTGAATCCGTCGCCAAGCGGGTCGGCAGCTACAGCGCCGCCAACCGCTACGGCGAGCGCGCCTGGTATGTCCACGAAGGCTATGACGGCGTCTTCGCCGGGGTCGAAGAGATGATCCGGGGCATGAGGATCGGCGGCACCCGCAAGGCCGCGATCCCCTACTGGCTCTGCACGACAGACCGCTACAACAGCGAGGAGAAATACCTCAAAAATGTCACGTCCGGCAGCAACGTCATCTACACCATTACGCTTCACAGCATGGTCCCCGACATCAAGGAATACGAAGGAAAACTCCTGGACCAGTATGCCAAGGAGCACCTCGAAGGCGCCGACTCCACCCACATCGCCGGCGACGAAGAACTCGACCGCTTCGGATTTTACTTCGTTTCCCGCGGGATCGAACGCGAAGAGGACCTGACCTACACGATGCCCGAAGACACGACAATGTATCTCAATTATACGGGGAAATTCCTCGACGGAAAGGTCTTCGACACCACCATCGAGAATACGGCCAAGGATGCCGGCATCTTCCAGTCCGGCAAGGATTACGCACCCGTGAAAGTCACCCGGGGCAAACTTTATACAGATGTCACGATGGGCGGATCTTCCAGCATTATCGCCGGCTTCAAGGCGGGCATCTTCATGCTGCACCCCATGGAGAAAGCCGTGGTCGCCTTCTATTCCCCGCTGGGTTATGACTATAGCGGCAGCGGTTCGGCCATTCCCCCTTATGCCCCGCTTGTCTTCGAGCTCGAGCTGGTGGAGGAGCCCGATTTGACAGAATAGATGAGCGCCGGCACCATACCCACAGAACTCGGCACGGAACGGATCGGCGTACTCCTGAGGAAGTACGCCATTCCCGGTATTATCGCGATGACGGCGTCCTCCCTGTACAACATGGTGGACAGCATGTTTATCGGGCGTATGCCGGGGATGGGGTCGCTCGCGCTTTCGGGGCTGGCCATTTCTCTTCCCCTGATGAACATCTCCACGGCACTCGGCACCCTGGTCGGTGTCGGAGCGTCGACGATGATTTCCATCCTGCTGGGGCAGAAGCGCTATGACACGGCAGGCCGTGTCCTCTCCAACGCGGTGACGCTCAACATCCTCGTGGGTGTACTTTTCACGGCCCTGACGCTGATCTGGATGAACCCGATCCTCCGGGCCTTCGGCGCCACGGACAACACGCTCCCGTTCGCGCGCGAGTATATGATTGTCATCTCCATTGGCAACGTTGTCACCCACCTCTACTTCGGGCTCAACAGCATTATCCGCGCCTCCGGGAATCCCCGCATCGCGATGGGCCTGACCCTCTTCACGGTCATCTCCAACGCCATCCTCGATCCGCTGTTCATCTACACCTTCCGCCTCGGCATCCAGGGAGCCGCCATCGCGACCGTCCTGTGCCAGAGCCTGGCGCTCATCTATACGCTCATCTATTTCTGCAAACCAGACAACTTCCTCCGGCTGAAGTTCCGGAGTCTTCTCCGCGTCGACTGGAAGATTGCCTCGGATTCGCTCAAAATCGGCATGGCCCCCTTCCTGATGCACCTGGCCAGCTGCGTCGTCGCCATCTTCGTCAACAACCAGCTGCTCAAATACGGCGGCGACCTCGCCATCGGCGCCTATGGCATCAACAACCGGCTCACCTTTCTCTTCGTAATGATCTGCCTCGGCCTCAACCAGGGCATGCAGCCGATCGCCGGCTACAATTACGGGGCACGGCTGTACTCCCGGGTCAAGAAAGTCTATCTCAGGACTGCCTTCTGGGCCACCCTGGTCTGTGCGGTGGGATGCCTGGTGGCGTTGTTCATGCCAGGGCTCGCGGTGCGGATTTTTACCAACGACCCGCCGATGATCGGCCTCGCCGAGCACGGCCTGCGCCTGATGAACTGCATCTTCATCATCGTCGGATTCCAGATGGTCGCCTCCAACCTCTTCCAGTGCCTCGGCATGGTCCGGAAATCCATCCTGATGTCGCTCTCGCGCCAACTGCTGTTCCTGGTCCCCTGCCTGTATCTTCTGCCGCTCTGGCTCGGGCAGGACGGGGTCTGGATCAGTTTCCCGATTTCGGACGGCCTGGCAGCCCTTCTCGCGCTTGTCCTGATCGTCCGCCTGTTCCGCAAGTTCTCCCGTCTCCAGGACGGGGATGATCCTGCCATTCTCGGCAGCCTGTTATGATCAAGGCCCTCCTCATATCCGTCCTCGGCGTATTCACCAGTCTCAATACGGTCATCACCAACAGCATGTCCGAAGAGCCCGAAATGAAGCCCGTGGACGTGCTCGTCGATTCGTTCATGCAGGCCTGGCACATCCAGGGCGCATCCCTTTCCGTGATGGATCACGACCGGCTGGTCTATGCCAAGGGGTACGGATGGGCCGACAGGGGCCGCGGCGAGCGGATGGAGCCCGGCAGCCTGCTGCGGCTGGCCTCCGTCTCAAAGCTCATCACCGCCGCCGGCATCATGAAACTGCAGGAAGAAGGGCGCCTCTCACTGATGACGCCCGTCTTCGGGCCTTTCGGTATCCTGAACGAATACGACAGATACATCTCTGACGACAACTATTATCTGATCAACATCGAGCATCTGCTCCGGCATCAGGGCGGATTCTCGTCGGCGAAGGCGGACCCGATGTTCTCCGCCCTCAAGATCATGGAGAAATATTCGCTCGAAGAGCCGCCCTGCGACTCGACGCTCACCCGCTGCCTGGTCGGCGAGCCTCTGGCGTTCGAGCCCGGGATGGCCTCGGAGTACTCCAATTTCGGCTACCTGCTACTGTCGATGATCATTGAAAAGGTAACCGGCCAGTCCTACGAAGATTATATCCGGACCAGCATTCTGGAGCCCTGCGGCTGCTTTGACTTCCATATCGCCGGGAATTACTACGAAGACCGCCACCCGGGCGAAGTGCGCTATTATCCGCCCCGGACCTGGAGTCTCACGGATGATTATCACGGGAACGGCAACAAGGTCGAGCGCTGCTACGGCGCCAGCGACATCCGCGGGCTGTCCGGGTCCGGGGCCTGGGTCGGATCGACGGTGGAACTCGCCCGGTTCATTGCCTCGGTCAACGGCCTCTTCGGCGTTCCGGACATTCTCTCCCTCGCAAGCATAGGGCGGATGACGCAATACATCGACGACGACACCTTCCCCCTCGGCTGGCTCAATGTCACCCCTGACGGGGAATGGCGCCGGACCGGATCCTTTGCCGGCACCAACGCCCTCATCAAATGTTACCCGGACGGGCAGTGCTGGATTCTGGTCTTCAACACGAGTACCTGGAAAGGATCGTCCCTCGCCAGGGAGACCGTTACGATCTTTACCCGGGCGAGGGACATTCTGCAAGGCGCTTTGCCGTCTGGCAAAGACCTGTTTATGACTCCACGCTAAAAATCAGTAGACTACTGATTTTTTATTTTGCAAACATTACTGCCTCAGCAATAGAGTTCAGCTTGGTATCGACTGTGTCGCCGCGGCTGGCGAGCACGCACGGTGCCGTGGTACCGACGAGCATGCCGGCCTGACGGACCCCCGTGGCGAGCTTGGAATTGGTCTTCCAGAAAACATTGGCCGATTCGATATTCGGGAACAGGAGGCAGTCGGCATCACCGGCGACAGGGCTGACGAGCTTCTTGATCTCGACGGATTCGGGATCGATGGCGACATCGAGGGCCAGGGGACCGTCTCCGATGCAGCCGCGGATCTGACCGCGGTCAGCCATCTTGGCGAGCATGGCACCCTCGATGCAGGCGGGCATCGAATCGAGCATCTGCTCGGATGCGGCGATAAACGCAATCTTCGGCTTGGCGATGCCGAAGCTCCGGGCGACCTCGACGAGGTATCCGGAAATCTTGACCTTCTGGCGGAAGTCCGGAAGCGGAATCACGGCCATGTCGCTCATGAAGATGAGCTTCGGATACTGCGGATTCTCGATGACGGCCACGTGGCTCAGGACGCCCTTCGGAGGAAGGAGGCCGGTCTCTTTGTTGAGAATGGCGCGGAGGAATTTGTCGGTCGAGCAAAGGCCCTTCATCAGGACGTCACCCTCGCCGTCGTGCACAAGCTGCACGGCCTCGGCGACGGCCTTGAGCTCCACGGGATTGTGACGGATGTCGAACTTGGCGGGGTCGATCTTGTTGTCTTCGCAGACCTTCTTGATGACGGCCTCGTCACCGACCAGGGTCACTTTGACAAATCCGAGGTCCACGGCCTTGGAGCAGGCCTCGATGGTGTGTGCGTCGATCGCCCAGGCAGCGACCATTCTTTTGCAGATGCCGTCAGCCTTGAGCTTGGCATACAAGTCGTTGAAATTCTTGATCATATCGATTGTTAATCTTGTTGTTCGAGTACCAGGTGCATGGTGTCGCGGGCGATGACGAGCTCCTCATTCGTGCAGATGAGGGCGGCCTTGACAGCAGAATCGGGCGTCGTGATGATGGCGTTCTCCTCCCAGGCGGTGTTGGCTTCGTAGTCGACCTTGAGGCCGAGGTAGGAGAAGTTCTCCAGCACGCGGCGGCGCAGGCGGCCGTTGTGCTCGCCGATGCCGCCGGCGAAGCAGATCAGGTCGACGCCGTTCATCACGGCAACGTACTGACCGATGTTTTTGATGATGTCGTAGGTCAGTTTATGAAGGACCAGTTTGGCCTTGGGATCGCCGGCGTTGGCCAGGGCGTCGAGGTCACGGCAGTCGGAGCTCACTCCGCTGAGGCCCATGAAGCCGCTCTTGCGGTTGAGGATGGTCGTCATCTCGTCGGGCGTGCAGCCGAGCTTCTTCATCAGGTAGAGGACGGCATTGGCGTCGATGTTGCCGACGCGGGTACCCATGATCATGCCCTCAAGCGGGGTGAAGCCCATCGAGGTATCCATACACTTGCCGTTCTGGATGGCGCAGATCGAACTGCCGGCGCCGATGTGGCAGGTGATAATCTTGGAATTGTTGATGTCGAGTCCGGCGAGCTTTGCGCCCTGCTCGGCCACGAACTGATGGCTCGTGCCGTGCGCACCGTAGCGGCGGACGCGGTATTTCTCGTAATACTCGTACGGAAGGGCATACATATATGCATAAGGCGGCATCGTCTGGTGGAAGGCGGTGTCGAAGGTCACGACCTGCGGGACAGAAGGAAGCACTTCCTGGATGGCGTGGATGCCCAGCAGGTGGGCGGGATTGTGCAGCGGCGCGAAGTCGCAGCAGAATTCGATCTTGGAGAGGACGTCTTCGTTGACGAGGGCGCTGGAAGAGAAGAAATCGCCGCCCTGGACGATCCGGTGGCCGACCGCCTCGATGTCTTCGAGGGAAGTGAGGACGCCGTCCGGGCCGGTCAGTGCCTCCAGGATGAGCTGCATGCCGACTTTGTGGTCGGGAATCGGGAGGTCCCTGACGATTTTTTCACGCCCTGCGGGGGCATACTGGAGAATCCCTTCCGGGAGGCCGATCTTCTCGGCGATACCTTTGGCAATGACGTCGTACACATCGTCGCTCTTCATATCGAGAAGCTGGTATTTGATGGACGAACTGCCGCAATTGATAACGAGTATAATCATATCTGATGGTTAGTTAATTTCTTTACGGATTACAAATATACGAAGAATTTTCCATATCTTTGCCTTGACTTGAATTTAGATTATGAAAAACGGAATCGAGGCATTGTCGCTGCTTCTGACGGCCGGTGCGGGTGCCGGCGCGCTCATGGTCCGGTATGCCGGATTTCATATCCACAGCTGCGCATTCGCGGGCTGCATCCTTGCGGCATGCTGCCTGCTGACGGCCCTCCGGACGAATTCGTCCGGGTACGCATTCTTCCCCCTTTTCTTCCTGCTCGGCTTCCTCGCTTCCCTGACGTCGGCCATGCCGCCCGCCCCTTCGGGAAGCCTGCCCTTCCAGGGTGCAGGGGATTCGCTCCGGGCGGCGGTCGACGGCCTGCCCTTCCGGCACGACACGACCGGCCCGCTCCTGAAAGCTTTCCTCACGGGCGACCGGAGCGGGCTTCCGAAGGAGACGGTGGCGGTGTTCCGCCGGAGCGGGGCATCGCATCTCCTGGCGCTCTCGGGACTGCATATCGGCATTATCTACACCCTTTTCGCACGCATCCTATCGGTCTTTGGAAATGCAAAGGCCGTCCGGATCGGACGGTTCGCCATCACCATACCCGCAGCGCTCTGGTTCACCCTGATGACCGGGGCTTCTCCATCTATCGTTCGGGCTTTCCTGTTTATCTCGCTGAGCGAACTCGCCGCCCTGCTCGGCCGGCCGCGGCATCCGATGAAAGTCTTTGCCGGAGCGCTGACCATCCAGCTCGTTCTCACGCCGCAGGTGATTACGTCCATCGGCTTCCAGCTTTCCTATATGGCCATGCTGGGGATTCTCCTGCTCTTCCCGCCGATGCGCAGGTGGTATCCGGCCGGCCACGGCTTCAACCCGGTCCGGAAGATCTGGGAAGTCGCGGCCCTCAGCATCGCCTGTCAGGTCACGACAGCCCCCCTCGCCTGGTTCTACTTCCGGACGTTTCCCCGCTACTTTCTCATTACCAACCTCATGACGATCCCCCTCACCACCGTCACCATCTCCCTCGGCATCGCGGTGCTTGCCCTTTCCGCCGCGGGTCTCTGCCCGCACATACTCCTCACCGCCGCCGACGCCGTCGCCGCGCTCCTTCTCCGCTGTCTCGAGACCATCGCAGCGCTGTAGCGGGCCGGGCGGTTTGGATTTGCGGGAAAGAATGCGTACTTTTACGACCGGTTATGGAAAATACGCATATAGTTATCATGGCAGGCGGAATCGGCAGCCGCCTCTGGCCGCTCAGTACGCCCGGGATGCCGAAACAGTTCATTGATGTCCTCGGGACGGGGAAATCGCTTATCCGGATGACGATGGAGCGGTTCCTGCCCGTCTGCAAGGCGGAACATTTCTGGGTAGTGACCTCCCAGCGGTATGTGGGCATCGTCAAGGAACACCTTCCGGAGATTCCCAACGAGCAGATCCTGGCAGAGCCCGAACCTCGCAACACCGCACCCTGTATCGCATACGCCTCCTGGAAGATCCGCGCAAAATACCCTGATGCCAATATCGTGGTCACTCCGTCCGACGCCCTGGTGCTTGACCGGGAGGTATTTACGGACGCCATCTCCAAGGCGCTCGCGGCCACAGAGAACTCCGACGCCATCGTCACGGTCGGCATCACCCCCACCCGGCCCGAGACCGGCTACGGCTATATCCACACGTCGGAGCCCACGCCCGGTAAGGTCGTCAAAGTGCTGGAATTCAAGGAGAAACCAGACCTTGCCACCGCCAGGCAGTATCTCGCTGACGGCGCGTACCTCTGGAACGCCGGCATCTTTGTATGGAATGTCCGCACCATCATCGCCGAACTCCGTGCCCATGCCCCGCAGATCGCCGGCATCATGGACGCCCTCGCCCCGTCCTTCTACACGGAGCAGGAGGCCGCCGAAGTCCGGACGCATTTCGCGGAGTGCGAGAAAATCTCGATCGACTACGCCGTGATGGAAAAGTCGCAGCACATCCACACCGTTGCCTGCAATCCCTCCTGGAGCGACCTCGGCAGCTGGGGCGCGCTCAAAGAGCATATCCCCGCCGACGCCGAAGGGAATGCCGTAGTGGCCGGCGGGCCGGACGGCGGCGACGTGCGCCTCTTCGACTGCCACGGCTGCATCGTCCACACCGACGGTACCCGCACGGTCGTCCTGCAGGGCATCGAGGACAGCATCGTTTCCCTCCGGAACGGCAATCTTCTCATCTGCAAACTCTCCGAAGAACAGCACATCAAAGAGTACTCCGCCCCCCGGAATTAGTCCTCCGGACCGAGGAAGCGCAGGTTTTGCCGCCATTTCTGACACATCTTCACTATCCGGAACGAGGAAACGCAGGTTTCGGGCTGTTTTCTGGCACTTCCTGCCGCAGGTGAGCCCTTGCGGCAAGTCATTCCGGGCATGTCCCGGAATCTTTTTGCGAAAAAGTCAAAAAAAATTTGCAGAGTTCAAAAATTAGATATACCTTTGCATCCCCGATTTGGAGATCCGGTTGGGACATTGGAGGACTCGTTAGCTCAGTTGGTAGAGCACAACACTTTTAATGTTGGGGTCTCG
>CAMUZW010000010.1 GCA_947165305.1 uncultured Bacteroidales bacterium | reverse complement strand
CGGCCGTCACTGATTATCCGCAGCAGCTGCTGAGGACACCCGGACGGGGCCGCAGCCAGTGAAAGATTGATCTTTCCTGCCGCTGCCGGGCGTGTATTCCACGCCTTTGAGTTCCGCCGCGCCGACATGGTCAAACATCAGGGCGGGACGGTATTCTTTGCCGGAATAAGATAACCGGACATCTTCCATCACCAGATGCCGGACCTCCTTGGCATAGATACCCCAGCAGGGCAATGTACGGTAGTCAGCCGGCGGCGGGCCGACGGTAATGCCGGCAAGGGCAGGCTCATCGGCACCGATGAATTCGGCAGAGACCCGTTTCAGGCGGATTTCATCATATACGCCGCCCTTCCAGCTCTCTACCGAGATGGCCGCCCCATAAATGCCGGTCGCCGTCATGTTCTCGATGCTGACGGTGCCGCAGTTATTGCCCTCATTGAGGGTGATCATCACAGGCGTAGCCACCCGGTCGATCACGACGTCCTTCACCTGCACCCGGTCTACATCACCATAAGCCCTGCCCCATCCGCCCGGCTGGATATTCAGCGCTGCAAGCATATTGCACCTGCGGCGTTCACCGGAAGTGCGATGCGGGAATTCACCGGGGCCACGGAAACGGCACGAATCGATTAACACATCCGTGACAGGCATGATGATGCGGATTCCGTTGCAGGAGGAATTGATGTCGCAGTCATGAATGTTCATTCCTTCCCAGTATCCGCCCGCGACAGCATCGTCTCCTGTCCGGAAGGAGCAGTCGGAAATATCTATATTCTTCCCGCCGCGGATATGGATACCGTCCCATCCCTCGTCTATCTTCAAATCCGAGAATGTCCCGTTCTCTACCTCGTAGGCCATGAAAGCATAGTTGGCCGCCCGCCTGATGGAAACGCCTTCCAGCCGGAAGCCGGATGTGCAGGCAAAAAGAATGGTGTGGGGGCCCCTCATATGCTCTTCCCCCTCCGCGTCAAACACATGGCCGCCGTCAATCGTCCCCTCTCCCTCGATGGCGATATTCTCCGCCCCGACGGCCAGAATCAGGGCCCTGTTCCACCGGGCATCTTTTGAATTGTTGCTGTTCTGGGTGCCGTCGCCGCTGTCGTATCGGGAAAGGTCTTCCGGAGTGTTCATCGAAAGATATTCCGGTAGGCTGTCGGTAGCATGAAGGGTCGCACCCGGGTTGAGGTGCAGGGTCACGCCGCTTTTCAGCAGGATGGTTCCCGTGACGAAAATCCCCTCCGGAACGACGACAGTCCCGCCGCCGGCCTTATGGCAGGCATCGATCGCCTTGTTGATGGCTGGGGCGTTGTTCTCCCGGCCGGGCCGGGCACCGTAGCGGGTAATGTCATAGATGCCCGCGCGGCCGCAGCTCAGGCAAATAGACAACAGTACGGCCAGCTGTATAATCCGTTTCATTAGTTCTGTCATGCCAGCGTCCCGATCCGGCGATACTGGGGCTGGAGGAGTTTGAAGCAGATTCCGCAGTAGAGAAGGATGAGGACCGTGTTGACGCCGAGCTGTGCCCAGTGGATGCCGGCCGAAGGCCAGAGCCAGGCGCCGAGACCGTAGGCTGCGCCGTAGAATATGCCCATCAGGCCGAGCAGCAGCAGGAAGCGGCCCCAGCGGTACGGGATCGGATAGTATTTCTGGCCGAGGGCCGCGCTGATGATGAACATGACCAGATAGCTCGCCAGATGTCCGAAGGCCGCCGCCCAGTAGGAGAAGCGGGGCATGAAGACGACATTGACGACGGCCGTCACCGCCAGGCCCGCGAGGGTGATCCAGATGGCCATGTTGGTGCGCTCGGAGAGTTTATACCACATCGATACGTTGAAGAGAAGGCCCAGCAGCATATAGCTCAGCAGCATGATGGGCACAACCCCGATCCCGCTCCGGAAATCCCGGCCGAGAATGAACGACAATACATCTATATAAAAAATCACCCCGAGGAAGATCAGTCCGCAGAAGGCGGTGAAGAATTCAAAGACAATGGCATAAAGCTCCTTGGAATGCCTGTCCCGGGCCCGCTGGAAGAAGAACGGCTCGGCCGCGAAGCGGAACATCTGGATAAACAGGTTCATGATGACGCTGATCTTCACCGCCGCCTGGAAGATACCGAGGCTCGACCGCCAGGCATCCGCATTGGTATCGAAGAAACGGAAGAGGATCCGGTCGAGGAAGTCGTTGACGATGCCGGGCAGCGCCGCGATCATCAGCGGGAGCGAATAGGCCAGCATCTTCCGGAGCAGTTTCCGGTCCAGCGAAATCCGGAGTTTCAGGAGGTCGGGGACAAAGAGGAGGAGACAGAGGATGCAGCTGATGAAGATGGCGAAAATCACGTAGGAGAAGTCCGGCGTCGGCGAGATGAAGGCCGTGAGGAAGTTGCCGGGACGGCGGACGCAGAAGCCCGGGAACCAGTAGAACAGCAGCAGGTTGACGCCCGTCTCGGTAAGGATCTTGATGGTCTTGAGGATGGCGAACTTGAGGGCTTTGCGCTCCTGCCGGAGTTTGGCGAAAAGGATGGCGGTGACGCTGTCGCAGAACAGGATGCCGCCGATATACATGATCACCGCCTCGTACCCGGCATACCCGAGCGCCCCGGCGATGGGACCGGCAAAGGCGATCATGCACGCAAGGAAGGCCGCGCTGACGCCGAATACCGTCAGGAGTGCATTGGAATACACCTTCCGGGGGTCGACGCCTTCTTTGTTGGCGAAGCGGAAGCAGCCGGTCTCAAGACCCAATACCAGCACCACCTGAAGCACGGCGATATAGGCCATGAATTCCGTCACCACACCGTAGCTCTCGGTCGTGAGCATCCGGGTGTAGATCGGGACGAACATGAAGTTGATGATACGGGCCAGTATGGTACTGAGTCCGTAGATGGCGGTATCTCCCGCCAATTGTTTCAAAGGATTCGCCATAATTATCGCAAATTTAGTAAATTTGTGGTATGAAACGAATTATTTTTATGCTCTCATGCCTCCTGGTCGTGCTGACCGGATGCAACAACGAAGCCCGCAGGGCCCGCCGTGAAGCGGCCCTTGAGCAGGCCCGGCAGGATTCCATCGCCGCCGTCGAAAAAGCCCGCGCAGAAGCCAAAGAACTGGAGAAGAAAGAAAAAGACCTCGCCGCGACGGCAGCCAGCCTCCCGGAGGAGCCGGTCTTCGACATCAACACGACGCTCGGCACCATCCGCGTCAAGCTCTACAAAGCCACCCCGAAACACCGGGACAACTTCGTCAAGCTGGCCCTGGCGGGGTATTATGACGGCCTGCTGTTCCACCGGGTCATCAACGGATTCATGATCCAGGGAGGCGACCCGCTGACAAAAGACGCCTCCAAGCTGGCGGAATTCGGCACCGGCGGCCCCGACTACACGATTCCCGCCGAGATCGAGCAGGGCATAAAGGCCGGCTACAGGCACAAGAAAGGAGCCCTCGCCGCCGCCCGGATCGGAGATGAGGCCAATCCCTACCGGGAATCTTCGGGATCACAGTTCTACATCGTACAGGACGAGCAGGCCTGCGCCGGGCTCGACGGAGGCTATACGGTCTTCGGCGAGACGGTCAGCGGGCTCGACGTCATCGACAAGATCGCCATGGTCAAGACCGACAAGAACGACGTTCCCCTCAACCCCGTCCGCATCAACAGCATCAAACCCGAGAGTTCACAGCTCAAGAAATCCGAGCCGGAAGAGCCCAAGGACGCCCAGGGCGGCCAGCCTGAGAACAAATAACTGAATTTTGCTAAAAAACTTGTCTATTCTATTGTGAATTAGCAAATTATCTTTATATTTGCATTGAATAGTTTTTTCATAGATTAAGTTTTAGGTTAGAATGGATCCGCCGGACGCTGGGAAGCATCCGGCGGATTGCCTTTCAGGGACCGTAAAACGGCTATTTCTTCGTAAGTGGCTTATCTGTATCGAAATACGCCTTGAAGGAGCGACGGAAATAAGGGACCTTCATCATCTGGCGGAAGAGGAAAGGCTGGAGGGTGTAAGTGAAGAGGATCGTGGAGATCATTCCGATAAGGGTCGAGACCCCTACGGAACGGACGGCGGGATGCACCGCGAAGAGCAGGGCCACGACCACGACGACCAGCACCACGGCCGAGAAGAAGATGGCGCTCTTATGATACAGGAGCAGGCTGCCGTCTCCGCCGCGGACCCTGTCCAGGAGCCCTTGCATCACAAAGATTGAATAATCCACGCCGATTCCGAAGATAAAGGTCGATATGACGATATTGATCAGGTTGAATTCGATGCCCAGCAGCGCCATCGCCCCCTCGACCACATACCAGCTCAGGAACATCGGCAGGAACGCGAGCAGCGCGATCCAGATATTCCGGAACGACAGGAGCAGGACGATCAGCACGAACAGGGAGGAGATCCACAGCACGCTGTTGAAGTCCTGATGGACGATTTCGACGAGGTCGTTGGTGTAGAAAATCGGATCGATGACGAGCGTTCCTCCGAGGGCGTCCACCCGGCGGCCGACCGCCACCCGGTCTTCGTACGGGAAGTTCGCCGAGACAAAGACCATCCAGGTACCGTCCCTCCCCTGTTCCACGAAATTGGAGGCCAGTTCCCCGGGAATGATGCCCGCCTCATAGAGGGAAGCCGGCTCGAAGGGCGTCTCGAGCATCCGGTAGAACGGCTCGAAAAGGGTGGGGTCAAGCCCCTGCCGCCGTGCCGCCGCCGAGATGTCACGGCGGGCACCGGAGATCCGCTCCGGCGTCCAGTACGCCTGCCAGGCGGCAATCCGCTCCGCCTGCACCCGCATCGGGATCAGCAGCCGAAGCTGCATGGCAGACACGCTCTTGACGGAATCCTTCGCCTGGAGTTCTTCCAGGACACCGGCCATCCGCTGTGCGCCTTCGATGGCCTCGTCCAGCGTCTCCCCGGTCGCGGCGTAATAGAATGTCGGATAGCCGCCGTTGTTCTTCTCATTGAAGATTTCCGCGCTCCGGACGGCCGGCGGGGCAATGTAGTTAAGGTTTTTGAGATCGGGGTCGAAACCGACCTTCCAGGAGAAGGCCACACAGACCGCCGCCGCGACGGCCACCGCCCAGAGGAGCGGATGGTTGCGGTCGAGGCGCACGGAATTGATCTTGTCGATGACCGCGAAAGCCTTTTCGTTCCGGACGGTATTCCCTTTCCGCATGAAGTGCGGGACAAAGATCAGCGAGAAGAGCGTGCTCGAGACAAGGGCGAAGGTCGCGAAGAGGCCGAAATCACGGAGCAGCGCCGAGGAGGTGTCCAGCAGGCCCAGGAAGGCGCCGATGGTCGTCAGGCAGCCGAGCACCACGGGGACGGATTCTTCCCGGAGGACCCGCTCCGGATCGCCGACGTATTTGAAATGCGTGATGAGGTGGAGGCAGTAGCTCAGCGCCACGCCGAGCACCACGCTGCCGATGCCGAGGGCCATCAGCGACATCTTCCCCTGGATCCAGTACATACAGGCGAGGGCCGTCACGATGCCGAACACGATGGGAAGGAGCTGATACGGGATGACGCGCCAGTCCTTGAAACAGCCGAAGATAAAGATCAGGACCAGGAGGAGGGAAATGCCGACGGTCAGATAAATGTCCTTTTTCATCTGATGGGCATTGGACCAGCTCATCACGGGAGCGCCGTGATAGAAGACCTCCGCATCGGGGCACGTCTCAGAAAGCCGCTTCACGGCCCGGTCGATCTCTCCGACCAGCTCGGCGGATTTCCCGGAATCCTGATAATTGAAATCCGGCGCCAAAAACAGCAGAACCGTCGTGCTATCGGGGCTGAACAGGTGCGAGGAGATCATTTTGTACGATCCCGTCGCGACGCCCGGGCCCAGGTCGCCCAGCACGGCGCTCCGGAGCGAAGCCGGGTCGGATGAAACCATCTCGGTGACAGAACCGGTCTCGTCTGCCATCACGAGATCCAGGTTGCGGGCCATCGCGGCATCGAGGGCCGCCGGCGTCAGCAGGCTGTCGAAGGTCGCGTAACAGGCCGTATCGACATAAGAGGGAATATGGTCGAGGAGGAAATACAGCGCATTGACGGCGAGGTCATCCGGCACCCGGCAAAGGATGTGGGAAATATGATGCGACACGGTATCGCCCTGCAGCAGGTATTCTTTCAGCGAATCGGCATAGTCCCCGAGCGTCCACGGATCGGCAGAAGCCGACATGATCTGGATGGTGACATTGTCCTTTACCTTGATGTTGCCGGACACCAGGGCGGACTTGCCCTCCTGGCCGCCGGGCACAAGTTTGGTGACATCCTCTTCGTACTGCATCCGGGATGCAAAGAATCCGAAGACCCCGAAGAGAAGGACCATCAGCGTGTAAAGCAACCATTTGTGCTTCCCGAAGAAGCGGTAGAGGGCGATGAAGAACTGGGCCATGGCAAGGCAGGTTTCTAATTCCTGCAAAGTTAAAAACAAAACTTTGCGTGCAAAAAGATTTTTGCTATTTTTGTAAGACTGATATCAAAATACTATCGCTATGACAGGAATCATCATTACCGTTATTGTCGTCGCGCTTCTTGCGCTCCTGATCTTCTGGGGTATCGGTGTCCAGAACAAACTCGTCAAAGCTGACGAAATCTCCAAGAATGCCCTGAAGCAGATCAACGTGCAGCAAATGTCGCGTTACGACGCCATCAAGGCCCTCGTCAAACTCACCCGCGAATATGCCGGTCACGAGAACGATACGCTCATCAAGGTCGTCGAGGCCCGCAAGATCACTTCTTCCCCCAACCCGACCGTCGATGACATCAACCGCAACGAGCAGGCCCTCTCGGCCCTCACGACCCAGGTCACGGCCGTCGCAGAGCAGTATCCGCAGCTCAAGGCCAATGAGACCTATCTCAAGACGATGGAAGACATCAAGTCCTACGAAGAGAACGTCCGTCTCTCGAGAATGACCTTCAACGATACGGTCACCCGGTTCAACAACCAGGTCCGCATGTTCCCCGGCAGCCTCGTCGCTTCCATGCTCGGATTTGCGCCGAAGGAGTACCTGGCAGACGACGTCAAGAAGGCGGACTTCCCCGATTTCTAGTCCATGAAACCCTCTTCACTGAAACGGGCGGGGATACTCCTCGCTCTTTTGGCGTGCTTTGCCGCAAGGGCGCAGACCGTCTACGACATCGACATGACCGTCGTCCTGCACCGCAACGGCGATGCGACCGTCAGCCAGATCTGGCAGACCAGGGTCTATCAGGGGACGGAATGGTATGTCCCGATCGGCAGCACCCAGGGCTTCGGCATGACGCTCAAAGACCTCATGGTCACCGAGGACGGCAGGGCCTATGAGAGCGACGGCCGCCACTGGGACGTCAACCGCAACCGGGCCGAAAAGGCCTTCCGCTGCGGCATCGTCGACAAGGATGACGGTTCGATGGAGCTATGCTGGGGCGTAGGGTCGGACGGAGAGCATACCTGGAACGTCATATATACGCTGGAAGGGCTCGTGCAAAGTTTCGACACGTGTGACGGCTGGGGATTCCAGTTCCTCGGAGACGAAATGCCCGAGCCGCCCGGACATGTCAAGGTCACCGTCGTCACCGACTTCGAAACCGATACCTGGATTCCGGGCGAAAATGTCGGCATCTGGGGCTTCGGCTTCAACGGAGAAAGCGGTTTTAACGGCAACGCGGCCTGGGCCGAATCCACCGAGGCGTTCGGCAGCAAGAGCCGTTTAGCGTTGATGATGCGTTTCGACAAGGGGATGTTCTCCCCGGAGGTCGCGAACGACATGTCCTGGGAGAAGTTCCAGAAGAAAGCGTTCAAGGGCAGCGATTACAAGGTCATGAACGGCGTCGGCGGCTTTGTCCGCTGGATGTTCGACGACCTGGACGGCATCGGCGGCATCGTTCTGGCCAGCCTCATCGTCGGGTTCTGGCTCCTCTGGAGCTGGGTCCGGAAGAAATACATCCAGATTACCGGCAACCGCTACAAAGCATCCGTCTTCGGCGTCCAGAAAATCGAGGGCTGGTGGCGTGACGCGCCGATGGACGGCAACATCCCCGCCGTCTACAGCCTGCTCAGGAACGGCGACCGGCTCAAAGAGAATTATGACAACGGGCTTTTCGGCGCCTATTATCTCCGCTGGATCCAGGACGGCATCGTCAAACTCCAGCCCGATCCCGTCAAGGAGCGCAACGTCAACCTGGTCTTCGACCCGGAACATACCCCGACCTTCACCGACAGCATCGAAAGCAATCTCTACAGCATGGCCTTCCGGGCCGCCGGCGAGAACCACATCCTGGAAAGGGGTGAATTCGTCTCCTGGTCCAGGAACAACTACACCCTGTTCACCAACATCCCCGGCCAGGCCGACATCATAGGCAAGGCCGTCTGGTACTGCAAGTCCATGGAAGAGCGGCAGCATGTCGTTCAGATGCGCAATTTCCTCAAGGACTTTACGCTCATGGACGAGCGCCAGGCCGGCGAGGTCAAGATGTGGAAGCACCTGATGGTCTATGCGCAGCTCTTCGGCATCGCCGACAAAGTAGCCAAGAATTTCGAGAAGCTGTATCCCGCGCAGTTCCAGGAGTACACGTCGAGTATCGGCATGTATAACGGCCTCAATTACTATTCGATGCTCTCGACCGCATCGCTCTTCTCGCAGGCTTCCTACGGGACAGCCAAGGCCAAGGCGAGCGCCGTGGCGGCGGAACGTGCCCGCTCAAGCGGTGGCGGCGGCAGGACGTCCTTCGGCGGCGGCGGTTCCTTCGGCGGTGGCGGCAGCCACGGCGGCGGCACCCGCTAGCCCGGAGCCGCAGCAAACCGTCCCGAAGCCGCAACAAACCTTTCTGAAGCCGCAGCAAACCATCCCGGAGCGTCTGCATGCGATGCGTAAACAAATCATAGTCAACACTTTACGCAAAACCCTCTGGTAAAAAATCACCAGAGGGTTTTACATAAAAACCTAACAGTCAATCATTTACACATCGCGCCTAACCGAGCGTTTCACGGAGAACCTTCAAGGAGTGCACGTGGAGGGCGGATTCGGTATGGAATTCCAGATACCGGATCAGGCTGTCCGCAAGGGCATTGCGCCCGGCGCCGGTGAGCGGCAGAAGCATCGCTTCCGCAAATCCGGCATCCAGCATCCGGCGCATGGCGGCCGCCTCTTCCTCGATGAAGGGCGCCACGTCCTCGAAGGAGGGCCTGAAGCCCAGCGCCCCGCAGAGTTCCACGAGGAAACGGACCGGGAAATTGGCGAAATTCTCCTCCAGCGAATCCAGTGTCAGGATGCTGCGGAGACACCAGTCATACAGGCCCTCCTCTGTCGCTCCTTCCTTGACGGTGCGGAAGAGCACCTCACTCATAAAGAGGGTGATCGTGTTCTTGTAGAGATTGTTCCGGATTCCGTTCAGGGGGTACCGCGAAGAGAAGCCGGAGGCGTTGCCGAGCGTCGATTTCGGGTTGTCGGCGACAGTGGCCTCCACGACGTTGAGCGGCAGGAAGAGTGCCATGCCGGCCCCTTTTCCCACGCGCGTCAGGAAAGAGCGGCGGCCGAATTCCCGGCTCAAGGTATGCACGACGAGGCGGTTCTCGCCAAACCGCGTATAGCCGAGGATGATGAGTTCGCAGGCTCCCCTCACAGCAGTTCGTAATCGATCAGTTTCTGGTCGAGATTGGTATCCTTGACGCGGATCCGGACCGGGTCGCCGAGTTTGTACACCTTGCGGGTGTGCCGGCCGACGATACGGTAACGCTCTTCATCAAAATCGAAGAAGTCGGTGCGGATATCCCGAAGGGCGATCATGCCCTCCACCTTCGTCGGCTCGATCTCGACGTACATACCCCATTCGGTAAGGCCGGAGACATGGCCGTCGTACTCGTTGCCGATTTTGTCCTGCATATACTCGACGAGCTTGTATTTGATGCTGTCGCGCTCGGCGTCGGCCGCAATGACCTCCCTTTCAGAAGCGTGCTTGCACTGCTGTTCGAAGTAGCCTTTGTCGGCGCTCTTGCCCTTGTCGAGGTATTCCGCCAGCAGGCGGTGCACCATCATGTCGGGATAGCGGCGGATCGGAGAGGTGAAATGCGTATAATACTTAAACGCGAGGCCATAATGACCGATGTTGTCGGTGCTGTAGCAGGCCTTTGCCATGGCACGGAGCGCGACCAGTTCGAGAGAAGCGAACTCCGGCTTGTCCTTGGCCTTCTCAAAGAGCTCACGGAGGGATTTGGATATCTCGTCGCCGTTTCCGGTCGGGCCCATCTTGTAGCCGAAATTCCCGGCAAAGCCGCGCAGGGCCGAGATCTTCTCGCCGTTCGGTTCGTCGTGGACACGAAAGACAAATGTCCTGCTTCCGGCAAAACGGGCCACCTCGCGGTTGGCCAGCAACATAAACTCTTCAATCAGCCAGTTGGCTTCCTTGGAGACACGCTGCTTCACGTCCACCGGCTTGCCGTTCTCATCGACGATGACCTTCATTTCGGGCCGTTCGAAGTTGATGGCGCCCTGCTGGAAACGTTTTTTCCGCAGCTTGAGGGCCAGGGTATTGAGCGCAAGGACGGCCTGCTTCACGTCGTCGGGGACGATGCCGCTGACGCTTCCTTCCCCGAAGGAACGCTTCATGGCCTCCTCCCCTGCCTCGATGATCTCCTGCGCCAGGTCGTAGTCGAACCGGTAGTCGGAGATGATCAGCGTGCGGCCGAACCAGCTGTCGATGACCTTGCCGTTAGGGCTGAGCTTGAACACCGCCGAGAAAGTGAGCTTCTCTTCGGCCGGGCGGAGGGAGCAGAGTTTGTTGGAGAGTTTCTCGGGCAGCATCGGGACGGTACGGTCCACGAGATAGACCGATGTACCGCGGGCCTGGGCCTCTTTGTCGACCGGGGTGCCCGGCTTTACGTAGTATGTCACGTCAGCGATATGGATGCCGACCTCGAGGTTGCCGTCTTCGAGCAGCCGGTACGACAGGGCGTCGTCGAAGTCCTTGGCATCGGACGGGTCGATGGTGAAGGTCAGTACCTTCCGGAAGTCCTTCCGGCCGGCGCGGTCCTTGTCCGTGATCTCGTCCGAAATCAGGTCGGCCGCATCCTCGACCTCTTTGGTAAACCTGTAAGGAAGGCCGTATTCGGAGAGGATGGCGTGCATCTCGGTTTCGTTCTCGCCGGGCTTGCCGAGGATATCGACGATGTGGCCGCTGGGATTGGGCTCCCGGGGCGACCAGCTGTCGATGACGGCCGCGACCTTCATGCCGGATACGGCATTTTCATCTTCCGGGACAGGGACCGAGATATCGTAGGGCATAAACTTCGAACTCATCAGCACCCAGGCCTGGTGCCCGACGATGTGCAGGATGCCGACGAAGGGCTTCTCCGAACGCTTGATGATCTTGGTGACGCGGCCCTCCACCCGCCGGGTCCTGCCGTGCGGCTTGATGATGGCGACACGGACGGTATCGCCGTTAAGTGCGCCGAGGGTTTTCCCGACGCCGACATAAATATCTTCTTCCAGTCCTTCTACCGTAACGAACAGGAATCCGTCACGGGTCATCCGGGCCACGCCCGTGAACTCCTGAGGGAGAAATGTTTCTTTTTTGCCGCGGATCTTGGCCATGCGCCGTTCTCTTCCGCCCCTTCTGCTTCTTGACATATAGTATCGCTTATCAGGCACAAAGTTACGACAAATTTCGTAACTTTGCCGTATGTTGTACCCATTCAAATTTAACCCGATTGTCAAAAAGTACATCTGGGGAACCGAGCGTTGGATGCTGTCCGCCTACGAAGGGGATGTATCCGTTGTCGAGAACGGCGCTGAAGCCGGCAAAACCATTACAGAACTCGTAGAAGAGCATAAGGAGGCCCTCGTGGGCAAGTCCGTCTTCGCCCGCACCGGGACACGCTTCCCGCTGCTGATCAAGGATATCGTCTCCCAGGACAAACTCTCCATCCAGGTCCATCCGGACGACGCCCTGGCCCGGAAACGGGGCTTCCCCTGCGGGAAGACCGAAATGTGGTATGTCCACGCCGCAGAAAAGGGGGCCGCGCTGATTTCGGGATTCTCCCAATGGGTCACGCCGGAGCAATACAAGGCACTCGTGGAAGAGCACCGGATCACGGATGTGCTGGCGGAGCACCCCGTCGCGCCGGGCGACGCGTTCTTCATTCCCGCAGGGCGGATCCACGCCATCGGGGCCGGCATTTCGCTGTATGAAATCCAGCAGACCTCCGATACGACCTACCGTATCTATGACTACGGCCGGATGGGACTGGACGGCAAGCCGCGCCAGCTGCATACGGAAGAAGCGCTTGACGCCATCGACTACGGCGTATACGATGACTACAAGGGCAAGCTCCCGGTCAGCTGCCCCTACTTCACCACCGCGCTTCTGGAGGTCCCGGAGAAGACCCGCGTCGATCTCCGTGAAACGGATTCTTTCTTCCTCCTCATCGGGCTCGAGGGCAAGGCCGTCATCGAGACCTCCCTCCCCCACGGATGGGCCACCAAGGGTCACAGGACGGAGATTGCCGAAGGCGAACTCGTCCTCATCCCGGCATCATCAACGGGCATCACCGTCCTTCCAGAAGGCAATGCCCGTCTGATCACCGTCTGTATCTGATTTTTCCCTTTACTCCAGACCGCGGCCGCGGAGCAGCGCGGACGGATCGGGATCGGCGCCCTTGAACTGACGGAAAAGCGTCATCGGCTCCTCGCTGCCGCCCTTCTCCAGGAAGGTCTCGCGGAACTTCTTCGCCAATGCAGGATTGACACGCGGCTCCGCCTTCTCGAATTCGGCGAAGGCATCACGGTCAAGCACTTCCGACCATAGGTAGCCGTAATAGCCGGCGCTGTAGCCGCTGTTGAAGATGTGGTTGAAGTAGGTGGTGCGGTAACGCGGGATAATCTCATCTATCAGGCCCATCTCCTTGCAGACCTTCTCCTCGAAGGCACGCACATCGTCGGCCGTCTTGATGGGAGCGAGGTCTTCTAAGTCGAGTTCGTGCCAGGCCAAGTCGAGGATCGAGGCGGCGCATAGCTCGCCCGTCACGAATCCCTGGTTGAACTTGAGGGCATTGTTGATCTTCTCTACCAGATCCATCGGAATGGTCTCTCCGGTCTGGTAATGGTGGGCATACTGCTTCAGGATCTCCGGCTCGAAGGCCCAGTGCTCGTTGATCTGCGAGAACATTTCGACAAAGTCGCGGGTAACATTGGTGCCGCTCACGTCTCTGTAACGGCACTTCGTGAGGAAGCCATGGAGGGCGTGGCCGAATTCGTGGAAGGCCGTCTGCACCTCATCCACCGTCAGCAGGGAAGGCTCTCCGTCCGTTGCCGGCGGGAAGTTGCAGCTGTTGACGATGATCGGGCGGACATCCTCTCCGGCGGCATTGACATACTGCTCGCGGAAATTGTTCATCCAGGCTCCGCCGCGCTTGATGTCGCGGGAGAAGTAGTCGCTGTAGAAGATACCGATCAGCGAGCCGTCGGCATCCGTCAGCTTGTAGGCCTTGACGACGGGATTGTATACCTCCACGTCGGTCGCTTCCTCGAAGTTGATCCCGTAGAGCAGGTGCGCCGCGGCGAAAACGCCCTTGCGAACGCTGTCGACCTGGAAGTACGGCTTGGTCAGGCTCTCATCCAGGTCATACTTGCGGGCGCGGACCTTCTCGGCATAGTACCACCAGTCCCAGGGCTCGATCTTGCTGCCCTTCGGGAGCCATCCGGCGGCGATGTCTTCGTCCATGATCTTCTGCATGTCGGCAATCTCCTCTTTGGCTTTCTTCATCGAGGCGGCCATGATCTTGGCGAGGAATTCCTCCACCGTCCCGGCATTCCCGGCCATCTTGTTTTCGAGGATATAGTCTGCCGGAGTGGCGAAGCCCAGCAGGTTGGCCTGCTCGGTCTTGAGTTTCAGGATCTCGAGGGCGATGGCATTGTTGTCATTGGCATCGCCGTGATTTCCCCGGGAAGAATAGGCCTTGAAGGCCTTCTCGCGCAGGCTGCGGCTCTCGCAGGACGACATGAAGTCGGGATAGGCGGGCACCGTGATGCCGATGGAATCCTTGAAGGCGCCGTTCTCCGCGAGAAGATGCTTGCCGAATTCCTGCGAAAGGACGGCCAGGCGGCTGTTGATCTCCTTGAATCGGTTGCGCCCGGCTTCGTCGAGGGCGATGCCGTTGCGCACGAAGCGGTCGTATAGCTTCTTGGTGACCATCTGCTGCTCCCGGTCAAGCCCCTCGGAGGCATCGTAAACGGCCTTTACGCGGACGAAGAGGTCGGGATTGAGGAAAATCTCATCCTCGGCTTCGCTCAGCATCGGAGTCACCTCGTCCAGCAGGGCGAGGATTTCCGGCGTACCGTCGGTCTCGGACAGGTTGTAGAAGACGCCCGTGACCTTGGCGAGCAGCTGCCCGGAGAGTTCATAGGCCGCGATGGTATTCTCGAAAGTCGGCGCATCGGGGTTGGCGATGATAGCGTCGATCTCGGCCCGCTGCTGCTTGATACCTTCTTTGATGGCGGGCAGGTAATCGGATGTCTTGATCTTGGAGAACGGGGCGGTCCCGTAGGGGGTATCCCACTCCTGCAGGAAGGGATTGGCATTCTGACAGGCGACGACGGCGCCCGCTGCAAGCATAGTCATAAGGAATCTCTTCATATATTATACTATCTTTTTTATAAAGATTCCCGGGACAGGCCCGGGAATGACGTAAAACTATGGATCCGAGATCCGGTTCAGTGCACTTTCACCGAGACGGCCGGCTCGTCGACCAGGGTGAACTGGGCGGCACCGCTGTAGATGGAGAGGATTCCCGTGACATCGACCGCCTTGGTACCGGCGTAAACGTCCGGGTCGATCTTCTCGTCAGAGAACTTGGCGTAGCCGCTCGTACGGATCTGCACGTCTGTACGGCCGACCTTGAAGTAATGCGAGGCATAATTGGCCGTGGCATACTTGATAAGGATCTCCTTGTAGGTCAGTTCTTTGTCGGGTCCGAAACTCTCCAGCGTAGCGCCGCCGGCGGGAAGGACATCGGCAGGCGTCTTCAGGATAGAACCGGCGCCGTAGCGGGTCGCACCGCTGCCGACCTCGGCCGTATCCCAGATGCCGCTCTGCGCATACTCGATGGTCTTCGCCTTCGACATGCCCCAGGTATCGATGCCCCACTGGCCGTCGGAGAGGAAAATACGGTTCTCGGGATTGACGCTCTTGTGCGGAAGGCTGGGATTCGGATACAGCAGGGCGAATACCTGCTTGCCGTAAGTCATATCCTTGATCGTCACATACTTGCCCCAGAGTTCACCGGTAAAGCCGTCGGAAATGGCCTTCTGCAGATCCTGCTCCGTGATTTCGACGGGAGCGACAGGGTTGCCCAGCGGTCCGCGCTTGACATGGCGGTCGATGATCTGCTGCGGGTCGATGTAGGACGTCTCGTACTCATCGACAGGATTGTTGTCGGGTTCGGCACCGAGCTGCGGCATGCCGTTGTAAGCGCCGAGCGTCAGGCCCGTGCAGTAGACATACACCCACATGCCACGGGGGAACTCGCTGTAAATGGAGCTCCGGCCGAGCTTGAGGTCGATACCGCCGGTCTCGTCCTGGATATACACTTCTTTATAGAGGTTGCCGGACTGGTCGGACGAAACGACCTGGCCTTTGATCCAGATTTCATCATAGAGGATGACACCGCCGGTCTTGTAAAGCGTCTTGAGGTCGTGGATGGTCATGAAGTTGATTCCACTCACGTCATACGCTTCCCATTCGGCGGGAGCCTTGGGATTGCCAAAGACCGGCTGCCATTCTTCTTTCAGACTCTGGCAGGAAACGAGGGCGAGGATCGCCGCAAAAAGGAAAATACGATTTTTCATAACCTTAGAATCTGAAATAAACATTCAACATATAATTGATGCCGGGCGCATAGAAATACTTGGGATCAAACCGGTAGTAACGGGTATTGCCCACGGTGTTGTCGACGATACGGGTCTGCTCGTAACCGCCGGTGCGGATGCTCCGGTTGTTGATGAGGTTCTTCGCGTTGAGCGAGAAGCCGAGCTGGTATTTGTACTTGATGTACCAGGACTTGCCGGCGCTGAAGTTCAGGAGGAAGGCCCCCTTGAAGCGCTCCTGGCCCGTCATATACTCGATCTCCAGCGGAGTGACGGTATTGTCGGGACCGGCCGTCGCGTAGTCCGTGCGGTAGAGCGGATTCATATCGAGATAGGTACCGGCGAAATACTGGGCATCCAGCTCGAAGAACCAGTACTTGTAGAAGTAGTTGAGTCCGAGGCTGGAAGCCAGCTGCGGCGAAGACGGGACATAGTGACGCTGGTGACGCTCGATTTCCCAGGTGTAGTTGCCGTTCTCGTCCGTCGGATAGTTGCCGTCCGCATCTTTCTTGAAGATGGGGCTCATGGACCAGTAAGGGACCTCGATCATATTCTGCCCGTTGTAAGAGATCAGCTCGGCGCTGTTGTCGATGGTCTGCATCATCTTCGGGGTGGAAGTATATTCCGCCCGGCCGAGGGCGAGGGCGCCGCGGATATCCAGGCCTTCCAGCGGGAGCGGGACCTTGAAGCCCAGCTCGAGTCCGTAGTGGCGCTCATTGATACCTGTCAGAACGAAGTTGGAGAAGGCGTTCTGGAGATCGTCATACGCGCTCATCACCTTGCTCTGGTCCTTGATCGTCGCATAGTAGGCTGTGACGCGGACATTGTAGCCGCCGGAGGAGAACTGCCAGTTCACGTCGCTCGCAAACGTCTTGATGCTGCGGAGGTTGGGCGTAATGGTGTTGCGGGTCCTCGGCGAGACGAAGCCCGTCTGGAAGGACGGCGCGTCGCGGAAGTAGCCGATGTTGCCATACACCCGCATCTTGCTGCCGATCACATAATTGACATTGGCCTTGATGGCGCCCGTAGGCTTGATGAGCACATCGGACTTGCCGTAAGAAGTCACCTCATTGCCGAAGGAGTCATAGACCGGCTGGATATTCGTCCCGTAGCGGCGGTTGATCGCCTTTACTTCGTCCAGCGTTCCCGGGAAGAGGCCCTTGCGCATCAGGCCCTCGCGCCAGAAGCGGGTATAGCCGATGCGGCCGCTCAGGTTGGCGCTCAGGTTGCCCCAATGGAAATCCATATTGCCCCAGATGCTGAGGCTGCGGACGTTGGCGAGGTAGTCATAACCATACTTGTCACCCTTCTTGACAACCTCGGCGCTGCCGTTCTTGAGCCAGTAGTCGAGGTCGTTCTGCACCATAAAGGGCGTAGAGGCGAAGTCGCGCTCTGCGAAGTTGTCGACATTGAGGAAGTACTGGCCGCCCAGCATATCCGCAATCTTCTTGTAGTACTCGGTGCGGTTCATCCTGATCTGGCCGCCGCCCGTGAGGGTCAGGAAGTCTTTCACGCGCCACTTGCCGTTCATCGCGAAGTTGACGTCGTGCTGGTCGATGTGACGCTCTTCCTGCACATACTTGGCCCGGCCGTCCGCCTGGTTGTAGTTGGCGTTGTAGAGCCGCTCCCAATTAATGTGCGTATAGTCGGGATAGAGGTCCGGCTGCGACCAGATTTCGGTAGACCAGGCGTACTTGAAGAGGTTGTTGCGCTTGAGGTCGTCGTTGAGGTCGAAGTAATAGCTCGGGAGGTTGCGGTAGTAGTCCGGACGCGGATCCTGCGCATCGTACCAGTCAAGGGCGGTATAGCCGTTCTTGCCAAAGCGGTACAGGAAGGTCGCGGAGAGCTGGAACTTGTCCGACGGGGTGAAGTCATACTTGAGGAAGGTCACGGGCTCGTGCGTCTTGCGGACACGGGCGTTGCGGACCTTGCCGTTCTGATAGCCCCAGTTGGAGTTGTACATGTTCGAGCCCACCAGGTCGTACACTTCCTGGGTCGAAGCGTTCTGGGCACCCCGCTGGCCGGGCGTCGCGAAGAAGGCGAAACTCAGCTTGTGCGCGTCGTTGAACTTCTTGTCGACCGCCAGATAGTAGGCGAAATTGCGATAATAGACACCGTCGATCCAGTCGTTGCCGCCGAGACGGGCGCTGACGTTGGCCGCGAAGGCCCAGCCGTTGTCCATCATGCCAGTGGCATAGGAGGCCATCAGGCGGAGGCGGTAGAGGGCCGAATTGGTCATCACGCTTCCGCGGAGGCCCTTGCGGACCGAAGATGCGGTACCGTCGATGTTGGTGGTGCCGTTGAAGCCGCCGGCGTTGTAATCCGCCACTTCAAGGCCCACGGTGCTGTCCTTGGAACGCATGGCTTCGTTGAGGCCGCTCCACAGGGAGAACGGGCCGTAGCCGGTCAAGGCGTCGTTGAGCCTGACGCCGGCCAGGTAAACCTCCTGCGTCTCGCTGTTGTAGCCCCTTTGCTTGAAGCGGACGGTGGAGAATCCGTAGCCTGCGATGTTGGTAAAGACGTCATTGGCGTTAAACAGGACGGTCGGATTGTCGTTGTAACCGCTGTCGTCCATGTCCTGCTCATCCGTGGCGGCGTCTTCCAGCTCGGCGATCTTCTGGACTCCGGTGACGGAGATGTTGAACATGTTCTTGACATAACCGTCAATAACCGTCACTTCCACCCGGGTCTCCAGATAGTCGGGGGCCTGGACGACCAGGGAATACATTCCGTTCTGAAGCTCCGGAATCAGGAAAGTACCGTCTTCACCGGACAGGACGGTCGCCACTTCGTTGGCCCCCTGGTAGAGGACAAGACGTGCCTTCTCGATCGGCTGCCGGTCGGTGCGGCTCACAATCGTTCCTTTGACTCCGCCCGTCGGGGCCTGCGCCCATAGCAGCGTCCCGAGGAAGAGCGTGCAAAGGATGAGGGTGAATTTCTTAAACATATCGATACTGTATTATTTGCTGCTAATTACAATATAGGTCGGATAATGGTCCGAGTAGCCGCCGATGAACTGCCCGCCCGAGAATGTACGGAAAGGCGTGCCGGCATACTGGCCGCTCTGGTTGGTCATGAACGGCTTCGAGAACACGCGGCCGTAGAATTGTTTCTTTTTCTTCTTGATCAGCGGCTGGATCCGGAGCGTACCTTTCGGAGCGTGTGTCAGGTTGTAGTTGGTCAGGATGCAGTCGTAAATATTCCATTCGCCCCGGTAGGCCAGGGTGCCGTAGCCGGCTTTGAGCATCGAGAGGAACGGCGAGAAGAAATCCTCCTCCTCGACATCCTCGATATCTTCCTTGCCATGGAGATAGACCGCCATGGAGTCGTCGGTCGGGTTGTCGTTCATATCGCCCATCACGACGATCTTGATACCCGGGAACTGCTCCTCCATCTTGCGGGCATGCTCGTAGACGATTTCGCCGCCGCGGGCGCGGAGATCCTGGCCCTTGCCGCCGATCCGGGAAGGAAGGTGGCAGACGTAGAAGGCGAAATGTTCCCCGGCGATGATGCCGTGTACCATCAGGATGTCACGGGTACGGAAGTTATCCTGCGCTTCCTTGTCCATTTCGAATTCGATATTCTCGCTGTTGAAGTCGAACGGGATGGATTCGCTGGAGACCACGGTCATCTGCTCGGGCCGGTACAGCAGGGCGCAGTCGACGCCGCGGCGGTCGGGGCCGTCATAGTGGATG
Source organism: uncultured Bacteroidales bacterium (assembly GCA_947165305.1). Lineage (GTDB taxonomy): Bacteria > Bacteroidota > Bacteroidia > Bacteroidales > UBA932 > Cryptobacteroides. Next base: position 11,998 of record CAMUZW010000010.1, on the reverse strand, counting down.
ATGTGGAAGTTGGCATCGGCGATTTCGGGCTCATTCACCAGATCCTCCAGCACATGGCGGTTCTCAATCTCGCTCACGCCGAGGACGGTGTGGTAACGGCCGTTGTCCCGGGCCATCTCCGCGATGACATGCGCCATGTTGCGGAGCTTTTTGGCGTACTTGACCTCGGTCCACTCATTGGAGCCGTCAGGCAGGTACTGGTAGTCGTTCTTCCCTTCGTCGTGATACGTATCGAAGAGGTTCTCCAGGTTGTAGAACCCGATGACGTACGACGCCCCCTTCTGGGCGCGGGCCGCAGGGACGGCGAGAAGGAGAAGAATGAGGGCGAAAATATATTTTTTCATATTCCTGATTTATTTTTATTTCCAGAAACTGTCGGGTACCGCAGATTCGACGCTCGCAGCTTTTGCGTCGCCGATCTGGTCCGGGAGGTTCACGAAGAGATCGATGCCGATCTTCTTCTCAAGGTTGTCGATGGACATCATATGGTCCAGGCAGTTCCCGTTGGCAATCGATTGGTCGTGCGGGAGGTAAAATCCGCAACCGACAAAGCCGCCGTTCACGGAACTGCGGGATTTCTGATAACTCAGGACCGCCTTCCAATAGGCCGACGGAACGGGGACGTTGAATCCCGTATTCCTGCCGCTGTAGCTGCCGCTGGAGGCGATGACGCAGCCGGTCACCACATACAGGGTATCGCTCTTGGCCGGTGCCGCATACGCGCGGACCTTCCCCTCCAGCGAAGCCCAGATTCCGGCATTGAAATTATATTCCTGCGGCGTCATGTTGGTCGGATAATACGTAGATTCGTTGCACTTGGTAGAACCGTTGTATCTGAGCCGGTCCGCCGAAGGAATCTGGTGTCCGCGGGTCCAGCCGCCGCCATAGGTAAAGGCGCAGTTCGGCTGGTTGTCCTCCGGGAAACAAGGATCATAAAGGCCCCAGGCTTCCGTGCGGCCGCCCGATCCCTTCAGGGAATTGTTGAGCGGATAGGCCACCCAGAGCGATACGTGCTCCCCGGGATTCCACCAGCACGACCAGTTGCGTACCCCGCTCTTATCCTGCGAGACATACGGATCACCGTTCATGTCATGGGCCCCGAAATAGCAGCCCTTCCCGGACGGAGTCTCAGGGAGCTCCAGCCATTTGCCGGGCACGCCGGACGGCGTCTCGCCGCCGGGCGCGGACTGGGTGAGTTCGATGGAATCGCTGCCGTCGGCCGCCGTAACGACCACGCGCGCCTTCCGGGGGGATTCCCCGGTATTGGCTGACGCTTCGTACATCACCATGCCACTGCCGGTACCGGACTCCTTACTCCCCGCAGTCAAGGTCAGCCAGGATTCCGTCCCGGAAGGATATTCCACGCGGAGGGTCCAGTCCCCGACGGCCGTGATGACGACGGTCAGTTCCATCTTGGAGCTGACGATCGACGTCTTTGTCGCCGTGATGACGGGCCCCTTGGAGGAAGGACCGGTGGGATCCTTCTTGCAGGAAACGAGCCCCAGTGACAGTGCGAGAAGCACTGCCACCGGAGTCCAGAAGACATGCTTGAAAAGCGAGGGTTGCATCAACTATTCGTAAATCAAAGTAATATATTGATACTGAGCATTGTGCGCGCTCATTACCTGAAGACGATATTTTGCTCCTGCACTTCCGTTCACATCCCATTCATACTCAGTTCCTTTGTTCAAGGCTTTCGTGTTGATATTCAGACGCGTGCCATCTTCTTTCGCAACATCGACGATGACCGATGTCGAGGCATTTGCACCTGTTTTGAATTTAATCGTCTTCAAGGCCTTCCCTTCAATAGCAGGCAGGAGGATGTATGAGTTCAGTTTTCCGATGAGGATATAACCATCCGAATTCCAATAGAACTTATCAGCAGCATGGAAAGTAAAGGAGGCTCCTCCAAGGGTATATGTTCCGTCCTTTATACCATTAGCAGATCCGCTCGGGAAGCCAGCAGGGCATGTAGCAAACTGAACATCAATGGTTTGCGCAGTTCCAGAAGAAACCTTGCTCTGGGTGATGGTGATGGTCTCGTTGACGGATGCATCCGGGCAGGAGAGCGTGACGGTATAGACCTTATCATCGGTGGTGGAAGTGTTGGCCGGGAAACTGGCCGTAACCGTTGCGTCGGCAGAGCCGGAGGCAGGGCTGAAGGTCACGCCCTGGCCGCTCAGCGTCCAGGCGGCATTGGCCTTGATCTTGATCTCGGCCGAAGTCACATCCGCCTTGACATTGATCGTCTTGCTGCCGTCCACGCGGCAGTACTTGGCATTCGGATCAGCCTGGCTGACCGCGTTCACATAGATACCGACATAAGTATTGGTAATCTGTACGACATAACCGGTGATAATGACCTTCTGGCCATTCAGGGAAGCCAGGTCGTACGTGGCGGGGAGATAACGCGGCGAAACCCACTTCGTCTTCCCGTCTATGGTAACTTTCCAATAATTGCCGTCGGCGGCGACCTCGCCGGTCGCGCTGATATACTCGGTCTCCGTCGCCGTATAGCTGTCGATGGAAGCCGTCAGATCCTTGAGGGCGGTATAAGGGACATTATTATTACTGGAGAGGATGGTCTCACCGGTAATGCTCTCGATTTCAGGGAGACTATTGTAGGTCGTCTTCTTCGCCTCAATCTTCACTTTGTCACCGATTTTGACAGTCGGCGCGGCATTCTTGTAAACGAGCACATTCTTGCTGCCGTCCGTCACAATATATCCCTTGGTGCTGACGGCCGCCACAATGGCGTCGTTGATGGTAACAGGCGTGCCATCGGCCGCAGCGACGGCTTCAGACACCGTTCCCGTCATGGCCGGAGTGTCCTCACCCGGGGTGAAGGTCTCAATGGTTATATTCTCTATCTCATGCTTGACTTCACCGGTAGATGAATTCGTGTATTTCAAGTACGAACCCGTAAGCGTAACCGTTCCGTTGTCCTTGAGGGTTCCACTCCACTTTTCGAACTCTCCGCTATTGAACTTATAGGCAATAATAGTCCCCGTATCGTCCGTCAGGTCAAACTGCATGTATTTTTTCTCCGCATTCGTCACCTTGAAACCGGAGACCTTGCCGGTAAGACGATAGATCTTGCCGTCGGCACTCTGGATGAACTGGGCCACGGTGGCGCTTGTGATTTCTTCGGCCTGCCCCTCGGTGAAGCTCTCGATGGTGGTATTCATCACTTCATCCTTGACGTTGCCGTTCTTGTCGGTGTACTTCTCGTATGTACCGGTCAGTACGACGGTGCCGCCATTCTTGATCTTCGTGGACCACTCGCGGAAGGAGCCGTCCCTGTCCTTGAAACCGTAGACGACGACGGTCCCGGTCGCATCGGTCAGGTTGAACTGCATGTAGTCGTAGTTGCCGGTGTTATTGTGCCCGGTCGAGAAAGCGGAAACCGTACCGGTAAGCCGGTAATAGGTATTGCCGTCGCTCTGGATGAACTGGGCCACGGTGGCGTCGGTGATCTCGGTCTGTTCCTGGCCTTCTTCCGAAGTCCCGTTGAGGGAGTAGAGGTAGGCCTCATTGGCGACGCTCTCGGGGGTCACCTTGCCGGCGGAGCCGGAATAATTGACCACCTTGCCGCAGATGACGACCTCGTCGCCGGCCTTGATATCCTCCTTGCCGGCGGTGAACTTCTTGTTGCCCAGGTACTTCAGCCTGTAGCAGTAGAAGTCTTCAGTCTGCTCGTCGGTATCCTTCATATAGAAAGTCGCATTGCCGTTGGTTCCGCTGGCCGAATAGCTCTCAGTAATCTTCGAGACCTTGCCCTTGACATAGACGACGGGGCTCTGGACGTTGTTGCCCAGCGTCTTGAGATAGGCGAGGACGCCTTCTACGCTATACGGATCCTCCTTGGTACCGGTACCGGGCGTAAGCTCGCCGCCCTCACCCGGCTGGACAACCTTTACGGCAGCCCTGGCAAGAGGCGCAAAGCCGCGTCCGCCTTCGCCGGGACGGCCGATGGCAAAGACGATGTTGCCTTCGCGGTTGTTGCCCGCGTTGGATTTAATGGCAATCGTAACCTGCTGAGGCTGCTCAGAGGGATCACCGCTGGAGGGATTGATGGCATCAACCCAGTCCGGCATGCTGTGAACGGTCCAGGAACGGCCCGCCGTCAACTGGATGGTCTGGACAGACGCGCCGGTTCCCGTCAGCGTGAGGACCGCGGGATTGACCCTGATGACCGGATCAAGCGGCCGCTCCTCGTTACAGGAAACAAGCAGCGGAAGCGCCGCCGCAAGCGCAAAGAACAGATGTTTGAGTTTCATCTTGAATGGTTTTAATATTAGTAAAATTTAATTGTCTGGTATAGTCTTACAAATATAAATATTCCAAAGGAATAAAAAAAACAAAAACACACAAAAAAAGGTCTCCCGATTGGGGAGACCTTAAAAAATCTTTCAGCAATCCGCTAGTTCGCCGCTTCAATCTTGGTAACATCCGTGTAGATGAATGTACCGCCCTTGTTGGAGCCGGTGAACCAGCCGGTCACGCGGACCTTCTTGCCGTTCCAGGAGGCGTCGGTCTTGCCACTGAGGCTACCCTTGATGGAATCAGAGCCCTCCACGACCAGATTGGTGTAATTACCGTCAACGACATACGTGCCAACTGCCGTGATGTAATCGGCCGGATGCGGATCCACGGAGAAGAACGAGCCGTATGTAGCGGTAATGTCCTTCGGCGTGAGAGCCGGAAGGTCGGCACCTGACTCGACAACCGTCACGGTCGGGCCCTGGGCCGACTCGTGGAGGTGGTTGTAGACGCTGATCTTGCCGCTCGCCGTCACGATATCGCCGACAGCGGGCGTTGTGGCCGGTTTGTACAGGTAGAAGAAGTTGGTCCCGTCGGTCACGATCGCCGCATCGCCCTTGGAGGTGACGAAAGCGACGATGGCCGTCAGTTCGAAGTCGGCGCCGGAAGCCAGCGCACTGATCGTGCTGAGGTCGGTGTACTCGATGGTCGGCACGTCAGCCTCGCCCTCCACCATTTCGGTGAAGACGATGTTGACATGCTTGCCGCCGGAGATGGACTGCACATAGCCGCGGACCGTCACCTTCTTGTCGATGTTCGACGCAAGGTCGAAGCTGGCAGGAAGCTGATAGGCGGAGAAGTCGGCATCCGTGTAGTCATCCAGGAAGAGGTTGGTGTAGTTACCGCTCTTCTTCGGCGTCACGGCAATCTGGACATATTCCATCTTGATGGCGTCGCTGACCTTCTTGCCGTCCTTCCCGTTGATTGAGGCAATCAGGGCTGCGAGAGCGTCCTTGTCGATTACCTTCGGCGTAGGATAAGTAACGGTACCCGTCCCTTCGGACTTCTTCTCCTCGAGGTCGAAGCCGTCCTTGCCGTCGCAGCTCAGCTGCGGACCGTAGTTGTAAGCCGAGATGTCGCCGATGAGTTCGATCTCGTCGCCGATCTTGTACTTGGTCGCATCGAACTTGGAACCGTAGTAGGCCAGGATCGAGCCGGTCGCATCGCTGAGGACATAGCCCCTGGCGCAGATCGCCATGACGGTGCCCTGGATATGGACATAACTGCCCTGGAGCGCCTCGGCAATCGTCATCAAACCCGGAGCGTTGGCACCCTGGGTGAATTTGACGGAGATGTCGTTGAAGCCCTTGCCGGTCACGGAAACGGTACCCTCGCGCTTGACGACGCCTTCATTGGGGAAGAAGCCGATGCGGGCGAAGACGGTATCGGGGGTATTCTCGATTTCCTTGACATAGAGCCAGTCTACGCTGGGCGTCACCTTGATTTTCTCGGCCTTGCTGGCAATCTTGATGAGGGTATCTCCGGCGTCAGGACCGTCAAGTTCGATCTCGAGAGGCTCCACCTTTACGAGGGACTTCTCGATCTTGATGATGGTGACGTCAACGAGCTCCGCCTCATTCTTGTAGATGGTCATGGGGCCTTCGACGGTGACCTTGTCGCCGACGGAGATCTCCCAGGCGTTCGCATGGCCGCTGTTGAAGCAGTCATACGCGGTGGAGGAAGTCATCTTGTTGCCCTTCTTGTCGAGGGAACCGTAGATCTGGAGACCCGGATCCTCGACGGTGCCGTCGTTGATGTACATATTGCCATAGTGGGCGCCGTGGATCTTGGTGACGACACCGGTAACCCGGTATTTCTTCTCGGGACCGTTCATCACCTCCTTGACCGTAGCCTCGGAGACGGTAGCAAGACCCTGGATGATATTGATGCGCTGCTCGCGGCCGGCGCATTTGATGATCAGCTCGGCGTTGCGGCCGTCAAGGGTCACGGGCGCCGTGAATTTGATCTTGCCTTCACCGGCAGGGCCCGACTTGGGCTCGACGGTGAGCCACTCGGGAATCGATTCCTCATCAAAAGCCCACTGGAAAGTAGCCTTGACGTCGATTTCCTTCGAGCCGCCATCCATCGGAATACCGACATAAGACTGGCTTACACGGATTTCGTCAAAGTAGGTATCCCCTTCTTCCTTGCAGCCGGTGAAAAGCGCTGCCGCGGCTGCGAGAGATGCGATGATATATCTGAGTTTCATAATGCTTCAGGGGTTGATTAGTTGAACATATACTTGATGCCGAGAGAAGCGTACCAGCACTGGCCGATGCCATGGCTGCGGGTGAAGGTCTCGGTAGAGCCGTTGATGGCGGCAGGGGTCTTGAAGACCGGATAGCCTTCCGCATCAACATGGTCGAAGGTCAGGATACGGGACTCGGTACCGATCGCAGGATTGAGGAACCTGGAGACACCCCAGTGGGAGTTCAGGAGGTTGAGGACATTCTTGAGGTCGAATCCGAGCTGGAGCGTATTGGTGGACTTGCCGATCTTGATCTTGAAGTCGTGCTTGTAGCTGAAGTCAAGACGATGGACCCAGGGGTTGTACACGGTGTAAGGCTCGGCATACTGGCCCTGATGCTTGGACATGTATTTGTCGTTGTGGACGAAGGCCATGAAACGGTCCCTGTCGCTGTCGGAGACAAAGCGGAACTCACCGTCCTTGACCTGCTGGTCGGTCGGGATATAAAGGGCGTCGTAGTTGTAGCCGTCGCCGTTCATATCGTTGGTCAGCATCCAGGAATAGTTGGCGCCGCCCTTCCAGGTCTCATAAATGAGGCTGTAGTGGTTGTTGCCCTTGTCGTGCGCGGTGATGGAAGCCACGACGCGGTCAGGGGTAACATACTGCGAGTTGTGGAGCCGGATGTTGTTCGGGCCCTCGCTCGTAGGCACATAGGTGAAGGCGGACTCGGCGGCGGATCCCGGCAGACCGGTGATCTCCTTGGAGACCGTGTGGGTGTAAGCAGCCATCAAGCTGATCTCAGGAATCGGCTGCATGTTGAGCGAGACGTTCGCGGACCAGCCATAACCCTTGGAAGTGTTCTCCAGGACGAAAGCCTTGGTACCCGTGCGGAAACCGACAGGATAAATCGGCCTGTTGTCGACACCGTTGAAGCGGGCGAAACCACCGACGGAAGGAATGCTCCAGTCGGAGATGGTGACCGCATTGACCGTCTTGTTGAAGATACCTTCAGCAGAGATGGAGAACGGGAACTGGGTCGGGAAAGAATAGTCGATGGCGAGGGAGGTCTTCCACACCTGCGGCATCTTGAAGTTGGGATCTACGCCATTGACAGCGGAAGGAACAGTGCCGTCCTCGGGAGAAACCGTCGTAGGATAGCCCATGGCGGCCAGTTTCTTCATGAGGGCGTCGATCGTGGCCTTGCCGTTGGCATCGGTCACCAGACCGCCCTTGAACTGATTCATGTCGATATAGCGGGTCTTGCCGTCCGTGCTGGTCGTATAGTCACCGGTATAATTGGCAAAGCCTTTCTCGGGGACCCATTCGCCTTCCTTCAGGGTAGCGATCTTGGTCTTGCCGCTGAGCTGGGCCTGATACTGGACCAGACCGCCGTTGGTCGGCATGTTGGTGAAGAACACGAGCGGGAGACGGCCGGAGAAGAGGCCGGTACCGCCGCGGATCTTGAGGGAACGGTTCCCCAGGACATCCCAGTTAAAACCGATTCTCGGGGACACGGTCACCTGGCCCTTGGGCCACTTGCCGGTATCGATATGGCGGATATTGCCCTCTTCATCGTAATAGTCAAGGGCCTTGATGGCGGCATTGGTCAACAGGTCGTTGTTGTTGAAGAACAGACCGTCGAGACGGAAGCCGTAGTTGAGTTTGAAGCGGTCCGTCACCTGCCAGTCATCCTGGACATAGATACCGGTCTTATAGAAGCGGACGCGGGCGGCGGGAGCCTTCTCGCCGTCGTATCCGTAGGTAAGGCAGACGACCTCGGGAGCGGCAGCGCTCAGGAAGTCCTCCAGCGTATTGTAACGATAGTAACCGGTACCGTTACGCATGTACTGGTTGTCGGCCATCTGGTATTCGAAGTTGATACCGCCCGTCACTTTGTGCTTGCCGGCATACCAGGTGAGGTCATCCTTCAGGTTGACGATGGTGTTGTGCACGGCGTTGTTCCAGGTGAAGAGCTCATAGCCGAGGGCCATGTAGTTGTCACCGTCACCGTCGAGGATATCGATGAACGGGAACTCGGAGGAGTTGGATCCGCGGATATCATCGAGCTTCGACCAGGTGAAGAGGAACTGGTTGGAGAGGTTGTCGGTGAGACGGCTGTTGAGGTCGGCCGACACGGTGTGGACGATGTTCTGCATCGAATACATCGAGTTGGCAAACGACATCGAATTCTGGGACATACGGGCGCTGCTGGCACGGGTGCCTCCGTCCATGGAGGTGGCGTTGGGAGACTGCCAGTAGAGGTTCTTCGTGAAGTTGTAGCGGAGAGCCAGGTGATGGGCGTCTGTGATGTTCCAGTCGATGCGGCCGAGGAGCTTGAGGTTGCTCTCGTTGGCGGGGAAATTCGTCCAGGAACCTGTATCGTAACCGTATTTCTTCTTCACATAGGAGGAAACCTCCGACAGATCGGAAAGCTTGGTACGGGAAATATTGGAGTTCGGAACGGCGACGCCGTCTTCGGATCCTCTCCAGCGGTTGACCACGGTCGGGATCATCACATATTCGGCGTTGACGAAGAAGAACAGTTTGTTCTTGACGATCGGACCGCCGAAGGTCATACCGATAGTCGTGCTGCGGTCGATGTCGCGGGCTCCGGGAATCTGCTCACGCTCGATGGTGTCGCCGCGGATATACTCATTGCGGTGATAAGCGTAGGCACTGCCCCTGAAGGTGTTGGTACCGGACTTCGTGACGGCATTCACACCGCCGCCGATGAAGTTGGTCTGGCGCACGTCGTAAGGGGAAATGACAATCTGCATCTCTTCGATTGCGTCGATGGAGATCGGGTTGCCGCCGCCGGGAAGGTTGGAGCTAAGACCGAAGTTGTTGTTGAAGTTCGCACCGTCAACGGTGAAGTTGGCCGTACGGCCATCGCTTCCGGCGAAGCTCATTCCGTTGCCGCCGTAAGGCGAGAGACGGGTGTAGTCCGTAATGCTGCGGCTGACCGTCGGAAGGGAGAGGATCTGCTCATTGGAGATGTTGGTGGCGGCACCGGTCTTCTCCTGGGAGAATTTGGAGGAGGCCTGGCCGATCACGACCACTTCCTGCAGGAACTCCGTAGATTCCTTGATCGTAGCATTCAGAGAGGTGTTTTCTGCAAGCTGCAGCGTCAGGTCCGTGTAATTGACCGTCGTGTAGCCGAGGCAGGAAACCTCAACGGAATAAGGGCTGCCGGGACGCATACCCTGGATAGCGTAACGGCCGTCGGCGTTGGTAACAGCGCCATAGGTCGTACCGGAAGGGCCGTGCGTGGCGACAATGGCGGCACCGATAACGGCTTCACCTTTGTCATCCACCACCTTTCCGGAGAGAGACGCAGTCGTCACCTGAGCATAGGCGACGGCTCCCGCAAACATCGTGATGAATGCGAGGGAAAGAGATTTAAGAGCTTGTCTCATAAATATTGATTTGGGTTTAAGAAAATATGCTTCTAAAAAACCGGTACGAAGTTACTCAATATTTCAGACTTCTGAAAATTATTTATTAACATTTTTTCAACAAAGGGCCGGATGCGATGCACCCGGCCCTTCAACTATTTGATATCAAACGCTTTCTTGATATCTTCTACCGCATCCAGCAGCTCCCATCCGAAGAACTGGACTTCTTTCTCGACAGGGATGCCGTCCGAGTAGACGGTAACCTTTTTACGGTAAGGCGTACGTCCCATGTGACCGTAGGATGCCGTCGGCAGATAGATGGGATTCTTGAGGCCGAAACGGTTGATGATGGCCGCAGGCCGCAGGTCGAAGATCTGCTGGATCTTGTCGGCGATATCCGCATCGGTAATGCCGTAATGTGCCGTGCCGTAAGTGTTGACGAATACGCTGAGCGGCTTGGCGACGCCGATCGCATACGCTAGCTGCACCAGTACCTCGTCCGCGACACCGGCAGCCACGAGGTTCTTCGCCAGGTGGCGGGCCTCATAGGCGGCGCTGCGGTCCACCTTGGACGGGTCCTTCCCGGAGAAGGCACCGCCGCCGTGGGCACCCTTGCCGCCGTAGGTATCGACGATAATCTTACGGCCGGTCAGGCCGGTGTCGCCGTGGGGGCCGCCGATGACGAACTTACCGGTCGGGTTGACGTGCAGGATGAAGTCCCGCTCAAACAGCGCTGCGGTCTCTGCAGGCAGGGCTGCCTTGATACGCGGGATGAGGATCCGCTCGACATCCGCCCGGATTCTCCGCTGCATCGCCTCATCGGTGTCGAACTCGTCATGCTGGGTCGAAATCACGATGGTGTGTACACGGAGGGGCTGGTTGGTCGCGGCGTCGTATTCGATGGTGAACTGGCTCTTGGCGTCGGGCCGGAGGTACGGCATCAGGTGGAGTTCCTCCCGGCGGATCTTCGCCAGGATGACCAGGGCCAGATGGCTCAGGTAAAGCGGGAGGGGCATGTAATCCTCGGTATCCCGGCAGGCATAGCCGAACATCATGCCCTGGTCGCCGGCCCCCTGCTCCAGGGGATCCTGCCGGAAGACGCCGCGGCCGATGTCCTCGCTCTGGGCGTGGAGGGCCGAAAGGATGCCGCAGGAGTTGCCGTCAAACATGTATTCGGCTTTGTTGTAGCCGATATGATTGATGACGTCCCGCGTCACTTTCTGCTCGTCGACGTGCGCCTTGGAGGTGATTTCTCCCATCAGCACCACCATGCCGGTGGAGCAGAAGGTCTCGCACGCAACGTGAGACTCGGGGTCACGGCGGAGATACTCGTCGAGTATGGCGTCGCTGATCTGGTCGGAAACTTTGTCCGGATGACCTTCTGATACGGATTCAGAAGTAAATAGATACGTCTTTTTCATCGTTTTAGCATTTTTTTGAAGGTGGTTGCAAGCAGGCAAATCTGTCCACCATCTGTTAATTGGCTGCAAAGATAGACAAAATAGTTATTCTCTCCAACCAAATTTCCAACTTTCGTCATTCTCAATACCCGTCACGGTCCATCTCGCGCCGCACGTCGCGCTCCTTGATGGCCTGGCGTTTGTCATATTCTTTCTTTCCGCGCGCGAGGGCGATGACGAGTTTCGCGTAGCCGTTGTCGGCGATGAAGAGTTTCACGGTGACGATGGTAACGCCGGTCTTCTTGACCTCCGCCTGGAGATGCCGCAGTTCCTTGCGGTTCAGCAGCAGCCGGCGGTCCCGTTTCGGTTCATGCTGTCCCCAGGACCCCCAGCTGTAGAGCGCCACGTTCATTCCGCGGACAAACAGCTGGTTACCTTCGAAATAGCAATACGAATCCTGCAGGGAGACCTTCCCCGCCCGGATCGACTTGATCTCCGTCCCGACCAGCTGAATCCCGGCGGTGTACGTCTCCAGGAACAGGTAGTCGTACGTCGCCCGCTTGTTGCTGATCACGATATTGCTCTTCTTCTTCGGCATAGGACCGCAAAGATAACCAAAATAACCTTTCCTTCCAACTCAACCTTTTCCCCTCCCTGCCGCTACCCGCCCTTTTCCCTTTGGTTATCTTGGT
>CAMUZW010000009.1 GCA_947165305.1 uncultured Bacteroidales bacterium | reverse complement strand
CACAGGAGATATCCTGGAAAGGAGGTCCGCCAGCCAGTTCTTCTTTTCGCCTTTGAGCTTTTCGATGCTGCGGGCATCTATCCCGAACTGTTTTTCGAGGGACTCCAAAAGGAGCTTATCGCAATAGCGGGTTCCCAGTTTCCCGGCGAGAATCCCGCCCACGGTATGACCGCCGGAGCCCACTTCCCGGCTGATGGTAATGACAAAGGGTTCTTTCGTATTCATAAGCCGATTATTTTTTATTTACAAAACGTCCGATCAAGTAGCAGACGGCGGCGACAGCCATACCGTTGATGGCGGGGAATCCCCAGTGAACAAGGTTCGCCACCACAGCGCCCAGCACGACGCCGGCAACAGCCCACCAGTTGACAACCTTCTCCGGAACAGATCCCTCGAGGTATTTCTTCCTGTTGCTGAAATAGCTTATTATCAGAATGATACCAACCGGCGGAAGGGTGCAGTTGAGCACGTTCAGCCAGTTGCAGAAGTTCCAGTAGAGCCACACGGCCGCAACCGTTCCGATAATGCCCGAGATGAGCACCATCGTCTTCTTGGAGAGGCCGAAGATATTCGACAGGCCGAGGCCCGCGGTGTAGAGGGCGTTGTCATTCGTGGTCCAGATGTTAAGGCCGAGGACCAGGACGGCGATGTAGAACAGGTTCAGATTCAGCATTACCTCGAAGATGTCGTTACCCCCCGCATAGATGCTCGAGACGGCACCGAAGAGGAACATCAGCGAATTGCCGATGAAGAAGGCGATGACCGTGACGAGGAGTCCCACCTTTCCACTCTTGGCGAATCGGGTAAAGTTCGGCGTCGCAGTGCCGCCCGAGACGAAACTGCCCACCACCAGGCCCGCGCCCGCGATGACACCCAGGTCCTTGGCCCCCTGCGAGAACTGCTCAACCAGACCCATATCGCCTTTGCTGATCGCCATTATCATAGCCACCGTTCCCAAAATCGCAACCGCAGGAACGGCGACGTAACTCACTATCGTGAGACTCTTGATGCCGAAATAGGCGCTCGCCGTCATAAGGATACCGGCCACGGCCACCAGAAGATAACCCTGCCAGGGCATGCTGTCGGGCGTGACGGTAAGGCCCATCAGTTCTTTGGCCACAGGGATTGCGAACATCGCAAGGCCCACGCCGAACCAGCCAATCTGCGTAAAGCTGATCATCGCGCTGGGAAGCCAGCTGCCCTTCGATCCGAAACTGCGCCGGGCCAGCATATCCAGCGAGAGGCCGCTCTCTGCACCGATCCAGCCGAGTGCTCCCGTATAGGCCGCCAGGATAAAGCCGCCCAGCAACATCGCCCAGATGAAGCCCCACCAGTCCAGGCCGGCTGCGAGATTCTGGCCCACCCACATACTTGCCGAGAAGAAGGTGAATCCCAGCATAATCATGAACATGCTCAAGGTCGATCTACGACCGGCGCGGTCCACCGGCTTACCGGTGTAATCCACATCGAACTTCTTGTTACTCATATAGTTTAGACACGTTTGAAATTTCATTGATCCGACGCTCCGCAAGCTCCCTGACGGAAATCTCCCCCGCTCTCCGGAGCAGTGCCTGTTCATCTTTCCACAGTTTCCCAAGCCCCTTCTGGGGAATATCTTCAAAGGCGGTCACAGCCAGCCAGTCCTCGTATCCGAGCGGCCCGGCATAGCCCAGCTTTTCGCATGCCAGCGCGAACGGATCGATGAGATCCGCCCTCCCCAATATACCTTCCCAATAGTCGAGCACCTCCCGGAAGTGAACCGGGATCTCGTATCGTCTCGCACCGCCGTCGTAGATGATGCACTTCTCGAAAAGGGCGTCGGGACGGGCCAGGATGTAGCGGCGGAATTCCGGCGATATAACGCCGCCGTTCCAGCCGAAGTCGATGTCGGGGACGTTGATGCCGCTCATTCCCTTGTCACGGTAAACCGAGAACACGCCCTCGTAGAAGAAGCATTCGAAACCCTCGAAGTCAGGGAAAAGGGCGCCGATCTGTTCCGTCATCCTTTCCATCAGCGGGATGGCACGGGTGCCGCCTATAGTAAAGAAGATGATCTTGCGGATGCTGCCGCCCTTCCTGCGGAACCGGTCCACCACCTCGTCCATGCACATTTTCAGGGTGTCTCCCGTGGCGATGATATCGCCGATCACGAGCGTGCGGTCCCGGGTGATGCGCAGTTTCTCATACTTGATGTCCAGCCCCGTTATGACGTGGTCCTCGATTATGCGCTCGCACGATACGAAATGCATGTCGCGCACCCGCACGCACGCCCGGAAACAGGCCTCCTCTATGGGGTAGTTCAGGCCGCCGCGAAGGATGGTCATTATGTCCACATCGCCTCCCGAGGGGAACAGGAAGCGGAGGGTCTCGACCGTTTCGGAGAGAAGGGCAAGATAAGAATCAAAGCCGACCACCTCAGGCGACGCCATCAGCCGACGGCTTCCTTTACCGCTGATAATGAAATACTTATTGGCGAGCTGCGCGCTTTGCAGTTCGTATATGCTCGTATCTTGCTGCAGGCCGACATATCGAAGGCTTGCACTGCGCAATGTTCCGGACATGAAAAATCCCGATTGATTCAACCGGGATTCAAAGATACGTATTTTTTTTAAATATAGTGAATAGATTTGGAAAAAGGGATACCTAAGTCTATCTCTATCAAGAAGTCGTTCAACCAGAAATTCGAAGGCCATACTTATATCCCTTAGATCATGTTCTGTGGCCGATAGTGATGGCCTCCGGCCCGATTTGGGCTCGGAGGCCATGACGACATGGTCTACAAGTAGGCAAGAGGCTTATCAACATGGCCTCCGAATTTCAGATTGTCAAGACTTCATTAGGGTTTATGTCTTCCGGATATCGGCAAAATGTGTATATTTGCAATGGGTATGCGCAAGACGCTGATAATCATACTGCTGATGATGGCTTCCAGGGTCCTTTTCGCCCAGGAGGGACTGGAGCACACCGTGCGGGGGACGGTCAGGGACGCATCCAGCGGCAGGCCTGTTGCGGCGGTGAGCGTCCTGGTGCCCGGACAGCATCATGCCACCGTCACCAACGCGGACGGCACATTCATCATCAAGTCCGACAAGCCCATCTCCGTACTCAGATTCTCCAGAATCGGATATCGCGACACAAAAAAGACCGTAGGGCAGGAGACGATGTCCGTCAGGATGACCCCGGTCGCCTATCCGCTCCCGGAGGCATCCATCGTGACAGGCGATCCTTATGAGATCCTTCAGTCCGCCATCGGACGGATCCGCGACAATTATCCGGACAAGCCCGAACTCCTTCGCTTCTTCTACCGCGAAACGTTGCAGAAGCGGCAGCGCTATATATCCGTCCACGAGGCCGTGGCACGGGTTTATAAAACGCCGTACTATCTCCCGAACCATGGTCCGGACCGCACCGCCCTCGAGAAAAGCCGCGTCATCATGAGCCAGCGCCGGCACGACACGCTCAGCGTGCGGATGATGGGCGGGCCCACGCTTGCCGTCGTTTTCGACGTCCTCAAGAACAGGGACATCCTTCTCA
Organism: uncultured Bacteroidales bacterium; assembly: GCA_947165305.1. Lineage (GTDB taxonomy): Bacteria > Bacteroidota > Bacteroidia > Bacteroidales > UBA932 > Cryptobacteroides. The sequence goes on along the minus strand of CAMUZW010000009.1, from coordinate 28,060 downwards.
ACCCGACCGACCTGCCGCTTTATTCGTATACGCTGGAGTCGCCCGAGTACATCGCCGACCGCCTGCAATTCGTCATTCGCTTTGAGCCGGCCCGCGAGGCGGAATACCCGCTGTACTATGGCAAATTCTACATCGACAGGGAGACGCTGCTGTTCACCAGGGTTGAGCTGTCGCTGGACGTGAGAGACCCGGCCAAGGCATCACGGGTGATGCTTGTGCGCAAGCCCCTCGCCCTCCGGTTCATCCCGCAGGAACAGTCGTTCGTCATCAATTACCGCGATCAGAACGGCTGTGCGCGGCTGGATTATCTGCGTTCAACCATGAGCTTCCGCTGTGACTGGAAGAAGCACTCCCTTGCCACCGCCTATACGGTCATCAACGAACTGGTGGTAACGGATGTCATCGAGCCGGCGTTGCCAATCCCCGGCAGCGAAGTGTTCAAAACCAGCGACGCGCTGGATGACAAGGCCCCCTTGTTCTTGGATCCGGATTTCTGGAAGGATTACAACATCATTGAGCCTTCCGAGAGCCTGGAGCATGCCGTAACCCGCCTGAAGAAATGATTTTTACAAAAAAAGTTATACCTTTGTCTCTATGAAAAGATATTTATGGATACTGCTGGCCGTGATGGCCCTTGTTGCCGGATGTCACAAGGCTCCGCTTCCCCCGGACCCGGAAGATCCCGATAACCCGGAAGTTCCCGTCATCCCCGAACCGCCCTACACCGTTGAGGAGTCGAGTTTCTCCACACAGCGGGATGGTTTGCGTATAGGCGGCGTACTCTTTTCACCGGTCGAGCTGAAAGGCCGGAAGCCGGCCGTCATCCTGTGTCATGGCCTGGACGGCTCCTGGCTTGATACGGAGCCCTATGGCCGGGCAGCCGCCAGACTGGGGTGTGTCTCCTTCTGCTTCGACTTCTGCGGCGGGCACGATGGCGAGAGCAAAAGCGAGGGCGAACGTAAAGACCACTCCGTACTCACCGAAATCCAGGACGTAGCCGCAGTATATAACGCAATGAAAGCCCGCGAGGATGTCGATCCAAACAGAATCTTCCTGATGGGCGGCAGCCAGGGCGGCCTGGTTGCAGCGCTCTACGCGGCCGATCACCCCTCCTATATAAAGGCCATGGGTCTGATGTTCCCCGCCTTTAACCTGCCGGAACTTGTGCGCACATATACCAATCTCTTCTATCAAGATAATCTGGAGAATGTTCCGGCCTCCGTTGACCTGCTCGGGCATACCTTCTACAAAAAGTACATCACCGATGCATATGGCCTGTATCCTTTTGACAAAATCGGCGCCTATGAAGGCCCCGTCCTCATCATGCATGGAGACAAAGATAGTCTTGTTCCGATTGACAATTCGAGGACGGCTCTCCAAAAATACAAAAACGCTACCCTCGTAGTATTCGAAGGCCAGGGACATGGGTTTGATGACGAAGGCACCGCAAAAGCCATTGAAAATCTGGAGGAATTCCTCTCGCAACATTGGAATTGACGCCGGAAGACGGCTTTCTGACGCCCTTCAACCGAAACCCACAGAAACACTTCTTAAATCATATGTAACCCGTTGTTAAACAACGGGTTACATTGATTTTTAAAGATATTTCGCAATGTTTCGATTGAAAATCTGCTTCCAAAATGAAAGGATTTCCGCTTTGATTTTCTTAATTTTGCACGAATTATCAGACTCGTAATTAATTATAAACAATTATAACTATGCGGAAAATTCTTTATCTTTCACCTGCGTCCAGCGTTCTTTCGCTGGTCATTCAGGATTCAATGCTGGCCTCCTCATCGGCCAATGCGTCCGGTACCGGTAGGGACCTGAGCCTTGTCGACGCCTACAGTACAAATGATTTCGATGATTTATTTGATTAGGAGGATGCAGAGATGAAAAAGTATTTGCCTATGATTGTCCTCTTCGGACTTATCGCATTTTCCTGCCAAAAGGTTAATAATCCCCAGACCGAGCCGGCCAAGCCTGGCTACTATACTTTCACGCTGAAGGCCAGTGCCGATGACCCGGAGATTACCAAGACTGATTATGCCGCCGACCAGGTCACCTTCTCCTGGAGCACGAACGATGAAATCTCCGTCCTTTTCCATAACGGCGAAACACATAAATTCTTCACCCTCAAGACCTCCCAGGGCGGCAGCAAAACGGCCACCTTCTCCGGACAGGTTGAAGAAGGCTATGAATTGGGTGCGTCCGAGACGGAAGGCGGCGCTTACTGGGCGCTCTTCCCGGCCAACAGTGCGCATTCTTGGAATACAAGTTATCACATGCCTGACTTCAATTTCGCTGCAGAAACGGACTATACCCAGTCCCATTTCTCCGCCAATATCCCGATGTGGGGCAGCGGAGATGCCGACGGGAGTTTCACTTTCCGTTATTTGACCGGCTGCTACAAGTTTACCTTCACGGATATCGAGAGTAGTAAGATCAAATTGACGGTCCATAACAACGGCAATGGCTATTACCTGTCCGGCAAGTCCTCCGTTATGGGTTCCGGCTCCGACACCTATCTTGATTGCTACAACAACCGTTATGGTGCCGGATCCAAGGATGTGTCCTTCATCGAAGCGGTAGATGCTACTTCCAAGACGGCCGTCTTCTATGTCCCGTACAGAAGTTGGGATGCGCTGAAGCCCAATCTGACCCTTACGGATCCCGATACCGGTACTATTATTGCCGAATATACTGCAAAGGCCTCCTTGCAGAGTGTATCTTTGGGAAAACTCGTGGTCATTCCTGCCAAGAGCCTTGCCGGCATAACGCCTTTCGTCCCGAAGATCAATATTGATGGAAACTTTGATGATTGGGATGGTATTACCGAGTTTTCCAACGACAACCCTGCTGGCTCCAGTAGTGCTAACAGAATCGCTGCGTGGAGGGCCACGTCTGACGAGCAATATATATACTTGTACTATGTAATCGGTAGTGGTAAAATCACCTCTGCGAATTATTCTTATATTTATACGGGATTTGATATTGGAAACGATGGCGTAGGCGAGTATACAGTTGGCGAGAATGTTGGTGGGCCCTGTGACGTTGAACTTCTCCTCTATCCGTTCGTTCTTGGCAGTTCCCCCGTTGCATGTACTTCTTCTGCAACTGGGCACATTAAATTCGGCGGTTCCACGGTCGGTAGCGTAAATGTCAATGGCAAGATTGACGGTAATGCATATATTGAAGCAAGTATTCCTCGGGATAAGATTGGCTCGCCCGCTACTGGGGTCGTTATTAAAGCCAACCATAGTTACCAAGGCTACACAACTGGCTGGCATACATTTACGTTAGAATAATCTCACGTCGGGCAGATTACTTTTTCGCCACCCCGGGACTCCAGGGTGGCGAATTTGTTGATAGGATTAGTTCACAAATGGACTTCGTTGAACGAATCCTGTTATTTAGACAGTAGGATTAGTGCAAACAGACCGTTCCTTGAACGAATCCTTTCTACGGCCTCATTCTATTCCGGCGTCGTACCCGATCTTCTGGCCGGTGACGAGGTGGTCGCACGCGATGGTGAGCGGCGAGGAGGCGGAGATGGAGGCGTCCTTAATGCTGATCCAGTAACTTTCTCCGGGCATCAGCTTGCGGAGGTTGTAGGCACCCCGGATCCCGCCAACGGCCACGAAGGCATCGCGGTAGATGGGGGCCACGCCCGTATTCTCGATGTGCACGGCCGCCCCTTCGCCATCCTTCACCAGGAAATCCTTCACGCAGAACCGGTAACCCATTGCCATCGAGGCCGACTTGATCCGGCTCATCGGCTGGTATCCGGGCTGGTCGTTGCCGATGATGAATGTCATGTGGAACTTCTTGACCTCTCCTTCAAACGTACGGCCATGAATTCCCTTCCCGTCCAGGCAGTGCTCCTGGTCGTAATCCTCATAGTAGCTGAATTCTCCGCCCAGCGGAGCCCGCTTGTAGCGGTCCGTCCCGAAGAAACGCCACGAGGAGTAGTTATAGCCGTCGTGGTCCTCACACATGAACGAATCGTCGAAATTGCCGAAACGGCCGTTCAGCAGCGACGCATCCTGCTGGAACGGGCCATATTGCTCGTCAGCGGCATCGATGGAAATGCACCAGGGCGTATCCAGGAACCACCCGTCCATCTTACGGAAGAATTCCGCCTGGAAGTCCTTGGACGGAAACATCTTCCCGATGACAACGCGCCCACCATGTCCATCATCAAAGTCATAGATATGGTATTCCGCCCAGAGGCCGAAGCCCGTCTCGAGAAAAGCCAGCCGGGGGTCCCTGTCATACTTCTCCGCAAAAATCCGGTGGAATTCCAGGTGGAAGCGCTGCAGCTCTTCGCAGCGCCAGTCCGGGAATTCCGTCTTGCGGCCCTCGCTCTTCCCGTTGGTCGCCTCATAACCCGGCCAGGACTTGATATAGTCCGGCACGGCCGCGGAATACCCCGGGTACACGTAGCGGAACCGGATGACCGCCTGATGCCCCCGCGACGCAACTTCTTTCAGGAGTTTCTCGACCGGCGACCAGTCGTAGACATCCTTCTTCTTGCAGACATCATTGTAGAGCATGTACGAGAACTCCAGCTGGACAGCATCGGTCTTGTTGGAAGAACTCGTGTTCCAGAGCACGATCCCCGTCATCGGCTGAACGCCGGTAATCTTGGACGAGAGATTGACGCGGGTGTAGTCCTCCAGTTCAGAGAGATCCACCGGCTCCGGGACATCGTCCGGCTCGGGCGTCGGCCTTCCGGCCGGAATGCAGCCCGACAGCACGGCTGTCAGAGAAAGGGTCAGAAAGAATCGTTTCATCGTACAGGAATGGCTTCGACGAGCAGGGCGCCCTCGACGGGAACGGGAAGAAGGGTCTTCTCCGCCGCCGTGACGACGCCAAGGTCAACATGGTTATAATAATCGGTCAGCTGATAGCTTTTGCCTGCTTCCAGGCCCCTCAGTTCCACCTCGGAGACAGGCTCCGCGTGCGTGTAGAAGGCATAATAAAGAGCATCACCGCGACGGATCACGTGCGTCTCCGGGTAGTCGAACCCGATGTCGTACAGACCGGGGACATATTCGCCATGGGCGAGGTCCTTCTCATAGAAAATCGCCAGCGCGTTCCGGAGCAGAGCCTCCCGTTCTGGCGTCAGGAGATAGCCCGGTTCACCTTTTGCCAGCCGGGGATTCTCCTTCGGCCAGGTGAACTTGGTCCCGAGGACAGCCCCGATGCCCAGCTGGGTCGGATAGTCGTTGCCACCGTCGGAAAGCTCGATGTGGTCGCCGTAATAAGCGGTTTTGGGCGCCAGCGCCCGGAGGACATAGCCCTTGAGACGGATCTGCCAGCTCGAAAGGGGATCCGAAGACACCGTCTTGTTGGTATAGGGAAGATTATACACCGAGAAGCAGTCGCCGCAGGGGCAGTACTGCAGCACGGCGTGCGGATGGATGCTCCGGGCCGTCTCGTAGATCAACTTGAAGAGACCCGGCAGCTCCCGGACATCCTTCTCCGGATCATCGGGATGATGGGCCGGATTATAGTCCGGCGGGACGGCGTTCAGGTACTGGCCGTCCAGTTTGAGGCCCTCATAGCCGTATTCCCCGATGAATTTCTCGACAAGCCGCTTCGTCTCCGCCCGGACGGCGGAATCCACCGGCGAGAGGTACCAGCTGTCCCACCAGGAGATATCCCGGGGCTTCCCTTCCTTGCTCAGGATAAGGGCGTCCGGATGCTCCTTCAGGAACTTCGTGCCGGGATCGGCGGCCATCGGTGCCCACCACAGATCAGCCTTCAGCCCGTGCCTGTGAATCTCATCCACCATGTATTTCATGTCGGCATCCCCGCGGGGGAAGCGCTCCGCATTGAGGTCCCAGTCCCCTTCCGCAATCTGATAGCCGTCGTCCAGCGTAGCCCATTTGAAGCCCAGTTCCTGCACCTTAGGCAGGGTACCGACGATCTCGTCGATCGTGAAACGGCGCTCATACCCCCAGGCGCACCAGGCCGGCTCGAAGGCATCCGGTTCGCTCTCCGGCATCACCACGCCTACGCATTCGAGCAGGGAAGCATACTGCCGGAGCGGCAGGAAACAGTCTCCACTGAACACATGGAAGAATGTCGTATATGTCTCCAGCGTAGCGCCGTCCCCGAGCTCGACGGGCGCATCGAACTCCTTCGCGATGGAAACCGTCGCGAACGATTCGCCTTCTTTCTTGTCGACGGGAAGGCTGACCCGCTGCGGGACGGGCTCCAGATGTCCGATCGCAAGGCCGGCATCCCGGCGCCAGATACAGGTGACCGGGGTCCCGCCGCCGTAGTCATCGCCGTTCATGCCCATATAATTCTTCTGGCTGAATGCCTCCCGGACGGGCAGGATCCAGTCGGCACGGTCTCCGGTCGACTGGCCCTGGAAAGTCCAGAAGAAGGGATCCGGCTCCCCGGCCGGCACACAGAAACGGTCCATCTCCCAGCCGCTGACCTTGAGCGGAGCGCCGGTGGCGTTGGTATAAGTAGCGCGTGCAACGACCGTTGAAGGAAATCTCTCGTACGCCGTAAGGATCAGCGTTTCGAGGACTTTCCCCTCTCCGAGGGCGGACTCCCCGTAATACACGGTCGCCTCCCCCTTCCCGAACGCATCCTTCACGGTCTTCCGCTCCGTGCGAACCAGGGTAAAGGCAGGGGTTTTCTCTCCCAGCTGAATACTGCTGAAAGGCAGCGGATCCGCCAGGGGCTGATCCGTCAGCGCCGTCTCCACGGAGAGGCACATCCCGCCGTCAACGGTCACCGTCAAGTCCCCGCTCCGGACCACCCCGTCCGAAGCACATCCCGCCGCCAGCAGCCCGGCGCCAATCCATAATGCAATAAACCGTTTCATTATCATCAATTTTTTTGTACTTTTGCAGCATGATGAAAAAGAACAAATCCTGGTTAGTATATGCCCTCGTTACCATGGTAACCTGGGGCATCTGGGGGGCTTTTTCCGACCAGCCGGACTACCCCGCCACCCTCACCTACGTCGTCTGGGCCATCAGCATGATCCCGTGCGCCCTTGTCGCCCTCGCCAACATCCGCTTCAAACTCGACCTCCGCAAAAAGAGCGTCTGGCTGAGCCTCGGCGTAGGCATTCTCGGCGCCGGCGGGCAGCTCGCCCTGTTCGAGGCCCTCAAATACGGACCGGGCTACCTCGTTCTTCCGATGATTTCGGTGGCTCCGATCGTCACCGTCATCCTCTCAGCGGCATTCCTCAAAGAGCGTGTTTCCAAATGGGGCCTGGTCGGCATCCTGCTGGCCTTCGTCGCCCTCGTCTGCTTCTCCCTCTCCGGGAAGACCGACGAATCCGTCAAGAGCTATCTCTGGATCGTCTTCGCGGCCGTCGTCTTCATCAGCTGGGGCATCCAGGCCTTCGTGATGAAACTGGCCAACAACCACACCCCCGATGCCGAGAGCGTCTTCGTCTATATGGCCATCTCCGCCGTGGCGCTCATCCCGGTCGCCCTGCTGATGACAGACTTTTCACAGCCGATCAACCACGCTTTCAACGGGCCCTGGCTTACCTTCTTCATCCAGATCCTCAACTCGATCGGAGCTTTCACCCTCGTGTATGCCAACCGCTACGGCAAAGCCATGGTCGTCGCGCCGCTGGCCGACGCCTGCGCCCCTGTAATCAGCTGCGGCATCTCGCTCGCCCTCTATGCGCACATCCCTTCCGTGCCCCAGATCATCGGTATCGTCGCGGCCATTTCCTGCGTCCTGATCCTGGGACGGGAATAGTGCCTACTTGATCCGCTCCTTAAAGAAATCTGAATATTTGCGATTCCAATCCCCGGGAATCTGATGCCCGAGTTTGGGATAAAAGTAATATTGCTTGTCCGTCGAGAGCAGGTTATTGTACGGGGCGAGATTGGTATGCGGCGGGCACGTACCGTCGATCAGGCCGCTGCAGGCGATAACGGCACAGGAGATCCGCGTTGCGAGATTCTTCGTATCGAAATATGACAGGAACGCATACATTTCCTCGTCCGTCATCGACCCCTTGTTGGCACGTGCCGTGTTTGCAGGCCATGATACAATCTTGAAGTAGTCGGGGAAGTCACCGAGGAAGGCCACGCACGGCGCAATGGCGCGGAGCGGATATGGGCTCAGGGCCGCAGCGGCATAAGAGAACGCACCGCCCTGGCTGGAGCCTTCGGCAAAGACGTTACTCATGTCACTGGTCGGACGCGTCGCCATGAAGCGGATGCCCTGGACCACATCCATAAAGGCGCCACGGTAGTAATAGCCATTCTTGTCACCGAACTGGAAGGCGAACCAATCGCCATAAGTATTGACGAAATCTCCCTTCCCATCCGGAACCCTGAGGGCTGCCGTGCGGTTGTTGAGTACTTGCCCGCGGGTCGACAGATAGAACTCCGCATACGTGTCGTCCGATCCGCCATAAGGACAGTCCGCCTTGTTTCTCGGCTTCTGGTCATCGTAGCCATAATAGTGCATGATAACAGGGTGCTTCTTGCCGTCCTGCGGCTCGACATAGTAGCCGCGGATGGTCACAGGCTCCCCGGTAAGCCCGTCGGGGACAGAATTCATCTCGACGAGATAGACCTTGCGTTTTTCGGAACTCCGGGAAGTAATCTCGGTCAGTTCTGCGTTCATCTCGACTCCTTCGAGCTGTGTCAGGGCCGAACTCCAGAACGTATCGTAATCCGGCTGCTTGTCAGGTGCCGAAACGATTTCGAAGGGAGACAGGCCGAACGGAATCGACTTGACAGTCTTGCCATCCAGAGAACATTGAGCCGTATAAAAGCCCGGTGCGAGTACCTCGGAAATCGAAACAGTAACTTCATTGCTTTCACTCCCGGCCACTCTGACATGCTTTTCGACAGAATAGACATCTTTCTTCATGTCGGATACAATCCGTACCTTGACGGAAGCTTCTACGGCGGCGGCATTCGGATTCTCCAACTGAACCGAAAAAGACGGATTGGACGAAAAAATCATATCCGAAGGCGCCTGGGATGCTTCGACGGTCGCCTTGAGTGCAACCAGATCCGCGGGCTCCGTCTTTTCCTCCGGATTATTCCTTTCACATCCGGCAACAATGGCCGTTAAAGAAATAACGGCCATCATCCAAAAATAAAACTTCCTGCACATTATCCTTCTGTTTTTACTCGGCATACGCAAAACTCAAGCCCTTCACCTTGTCCCATTCGCCCCGCGTAAAGTCCGGCATCACGACCGGCATATTGCCGTGGTTGATAGAGACTTCGGAGAGCTCTACAAGGCAGCTCCATTCGGCGGCATCGTAGACATCCTGGTCAAGCGGGAGTCCGTGCCGGAGGCAGTAGATCAGGCGGGAATCCATGATGAAGTCCATGCCGCCGTGACCGCCCACCTCGCGGGCCTTCTCCTCGAACTGCTTGAGGATGGGATGCTTGTACTGCTCCATGATGGCGTCACGCTCGGCGTCGGGCAGGTAATTCTCGGCCTCCAGGTCTTCGGAATCGATGTTGACAAGCGCCTGGTCGAAGATGGCGATCCCTTCGTTGGGGTACTTGTTCGCCAGTCCCTTGGTCCCTTGCAGCTGATACATCCTGTCATAAGGCCTGGGCGTCACGACGCTGTGCTCGATCAGGATGGTCTTGCCCTTGCGCGTACGGATAAAGGTCATGGTGTTGTCGCCGTTGGCGTATTTCTCCACGACACCCTCACCATACCGTTTGTCGGCGATGGCCTGGCCGGCGAAGGCGTCCGTGTCCATCGACACCAGGACGTCCATCTTGTCGCCGCGGTGGATATTGAGCGCCTGGCAGACCGGTCCGATGCCGTGCGTAGGATATACGTCTCCGTGATGGTCTTTGTTGTAGGTCATGCGCCAGTCACCCTGGTAGCCGTCCCAGAACGGCTCCAGATTGTGGCAGTAGGCACCCTCCGTATGGACAATCTCACCGAAGAGGCCCTGCTGGGCCATGTTCAGGCAGGTGATCTCGTAGTAGTCGTAGCAGCAGTTCTCGAGCATCATGCAGTGACGGCGCGTGCGCTCCGAGGTATTGACAAGCTGCCAGCACTCTTCGATGCTGGTGGCGGCAGGAACCTCCACCGCGACGTGCTTGCCCTGCTCCATGGCGTAGACGGCCATGCTGGTATGCAGGTTCCACGGGACGGCCAGATACACAAGGTCGATGTCTTCGCTGGCGCAGAGATCCTTATAACCCTCCGGGCCGCTGAATTCGTGGAGCGCCCGGTAATTGAAGTTCTTTTCGAGAATTTTCTGGGCCCGCTCGACGCGGTCGGGGTAAAGGTCGCAGAGCGCGACGATGACGGCGCCTTCCACATGAGGCAGACGTCTTACTGCACCGGTACCGCGGTCACCGAGGCCGATCAGGCCGATCCGGATGTCGTGGTCGATAGGCTCGGCGGCGAAGCCCAGCATACTCTGCTGGTCTGCCGGCCTGGGAGGTGTATTGTAGACAATCTGGTTGTTCTTGATGGTGTATCCGTATTCCGGAGCCTGGCTGCAGGCCAGTGCACAGAGAGCAGCCACCGCTGCCAACAGGATTTTTTTCATATAATTGAAGATTAGATTGATAATTCCTGACCGAATCGTTCGCTACAGACCTTGCGGACGGCTTCCAGCGAAACAAAGGCACCGGTTCCGCCGGCCGCCGTAGTATTGACGGCGCCGGTGAGGTTGCCGGTCCGCTGGCATTCCTCCAGCGGAAGACCCTTCACAAAAGCGCTGACAAAACCGGAGTTGAAGGAATCCCCCGCCCCGATCGCATCCACGACATTTTTGTTGAGGAAGGCCGGGAGGAAGGTCCTGGTCCCGTCTTTCCGGACGAGCAGGGAGCCCTTGGATCCGCATTTGACCACCATGGCCCGGCCCAGGTAAGGAAGAACGGCGCTGATGGCGCTCTCGAGATCCGCGGCGCCGGTCAGGGCCTGGAGTTCCTTCTCGTTAGGAAGGAAGACCGTGACCTTGGGAAGGACGTTTTGATAATCCAGGGCCCAGGTCTCCATCGGGTCCCACTGCGTGTCCAGCGACACCGTGACGCCGTTGGCAGCCGCGGCATCCAGCACTTTGTGGATGTCCCGCAGCAGCGCGCTCTGCATGAAGAGCGAAGAAAGATGAATATGCTTCGCTTTTGCAAACACTTCCGGAGAAATGTCATCGAAGCCCATGACGTCCATGGCACCCTGATAGGTCAGGTTGGCCCTGTCTTCGCCGTAATTCATGCAGATCGTGGCGCCGGTCGGCGTATTGCCGTAGATCAGATAGCCGGTATCCACGCCCTTCGCTTCCAGGGATGTACAGACCAGGGATCCGAAGGAATCCTTTCCGACCATACCGACGAAGCAGACCTTGCTGCCCAGCGCCGCCGCATTGGCAGCGAAAATAGCCGTACTGCTGCCCAGCGTGACAGTCATTTCCCGGGCGAATTTTTCCTTGCCGATTTCCGGTTCCGACTCAATGCCGTTCAGGATAATGTCCACGTTGAGTTCACCGATGGCGGCAATGTCAAACTGTTTCATACTCCTCCTTGTTTATTATGCGAATATGCGTATTTTTATCCGATTTATCTATAGCGGGTACTTTATTCCCATAAAAAAAGCATTTTGATTGGTTTCATTTGAAATAAAACGTATCTTTGCCGTAGACAAAAACGAAATAGCCATGACCATCTATGATTCCGCCCAGGGCCGCCGCTCGGCCATTCTCCAGCAAGTACGCCAGGATTCTTCCGTCAATGTTTCCGCCCTCAGCAAGCAGTTCGGGGTTTCGGAAGTCACCATCCGCAAGGACCTCCGGATTCTCCAGGAGAGGAAGCTGCTCGTCCGCGTACACGGCGGTGCAATGGCGAGCGTCCGTGCCTCGGCCGACGAGTCCGAAGAGCGGCATATCAACTTCAAAATCCTCGTGAACGCCCGGGAAAAAGAAGCCATCGGCCGGGCTGCCGCCGACCACATCAAGGATGGCGACACCATCCTCCTGGACTCCGGAACGACCACCCTCCAGATTGCCAAAAACCTCGACCGGTTCCACGACCTGACCATCATCACCAACTCCGTCAACGCCATGATGGAAGCCATGAAATACAAGCGGTTCAAAGTGATACTCCTCGGCGGAACGATGCGCGAATCCAGCAACTCGACGGTCGGCCCCCTGGCCGAATCCAACCTCAAGCTCTTCTACTGCGACAAACTCTTCCTCGGGGTGGATTCCTTCAGCGTGGAGGCCGGGCTCTCCACCCCCAGCGTGGAGGAGGCCAGCACCAACCAGGTCATGATCTCCCGGGCGCGCGAGGTCATCGCGGTCTTCGATTCTTCCAAGATCAACCGCCGGGCTTTCGCCTTCATCGCGTCCGCCGACAAGATCAACACCGTCATCACCGACAGTCATCTTTCTCCGAGCGTGCGCAGCCAGCTTAAATCCCTGAAAGTGAACGTGGAGACCGTGACGGTGTAGCCGGCAGAAAAAAGCCCTTTTCAAAGCGAAACACTTTGAAACACTTTTTGAAATCACACTAACTAATTATAAATCAGTAATTTAATTCAGTTTTATTCGCCCTGGAAACCCTCAAGAAATAAAATCAACGGTCCGAACGAAAGGTTTTGCGCTTCGTTTTCATTATTTTTGTGCGTTCTAACTTATAATAACGCGAATGATTTTGGAGTTTCATACCTATAAAGAGATCAAACAGCAGCCCCGCATGTGGAGCAAAGCCTATGAGTTGATCCGGGACCGCAAATCCGAGATTTCTTCCTTTGTACACAAATGGCTCGACAAGGGTTACCAGGTCATCCTGACGGGTGCAGGAACGTCCGCCTATGTCGGTGACGCCCTGGAGCCCGCCCTGTTCGGCACCATCTTCCGCGGTGCCAGGTCCATCGCCACGACAGATATCCTGACGGCACCCGAGCATTATTTCGATGCCGGGAGCAAGGTCCTTCTGGTGTCTTTCGCCCGGTCCGGCAACAGCCCGGAGAGCGTCGGCGCCGTCCAGGCCGTGGAGAAGACCGCCGGAAGCGTCGCACACATCATCATTACCTGCAACGCCCTCGGCCAGCTGGCCCTGATGCAGGGAGAGCATATCCTGACGGTCCTTCTGCCCCCGGAGACCAACGACCTGTCCCTGGCGATGACCAGCAGTTACTCGACGATGCTTCTCGCATGCGCGCTCATCGCGCATATTGATAAGATAGAAGACCAGAAGGAGCATATCCTCCGTCTGGCAGATGCCGTGGAGGCCGCCATGGAGAAATACGAAGCCGATATCCGCCGGATGGCCGGCCTCGGCTTCAAACGGGCCGTATTCCTCGGCTCCGGCCCCCTCAAAGGGGTTGCCGAGGAGTCCCGCCTCAAACTGCAGGAACTGACCGACGGCAGCGTGATGTGTGCCTTCGATTCCTTCCTCGGTTTCCGGCACGGGCCCAAGGCCGTCGTCAACGGCGACACCCTGATCGTCTATCTGCTTTCCGACAAAATCTCCGTCCAGCGCTACGAGCTCGACCTCATCCGCCAGATCAAAGCCCTCGGCTACGAGATGGCCAGCATCCTCATCTGCCAGACCCGTCCGGAAGAAGGGTACTCGGGCAGCCTCTGCATCGAGATCGGCCTTCCGATCTCCATGCCGGAATGCTACAGCTGCGTTTCTTACATCTTTGTCGCCCAGCTGCTGGGCATGTTCAAATCCATCGACTACGGGCTCAGCCCCGACGCCCCCTCCATTTCCGGCAATATCTCCCGTGTCGTCGAGGGCGTTACCGTATATAATTAATTCAATATGGCCAAAACAGAAAATCTGCTTCATCGCATCGACGAACTGCAGCGCCAGACGGGTGTCCGACGCACGATTTTCGCCGCGTGCCCCAATTCTCCGTCCGTCATCCGCGCCTCCCTGCAGGCCGCCAAGCGCAACAACGCGCCCATCTATTTCGCCGCCACCCTCAACCAGGTGGACTGCGACGGCGGCTATACTGGCATGACCCAGGAGCAATTCACCCGGCTGGTCCGCTTCGAGACCGAACGGGTGCATTTCACCGGTCCCGTCATCATCGCCATCGACCACGGCGGTCCCTGGCTCAAGGATAAGCAGCGTACCGAAAAATGGTCCGTAAAGGACGCCATGGACGGCGTCAAAAAATCCTTTGAAGCCGCCGTTCTCGCCGGATACGACCTCATCCACGTCGATCCGACCGTCGACATCAACGTCCCCAAAGGGGAGATCATCGACATCCACCTCGTAGCCGCCCGCACCGTGGAGCTCATCGCCCACGTCGAGCGGTTCCGGAAAGAGAAAGGCCTCCCGGCCATTTCCTACGAAGTCGGCACCGAGGAAGTCCACGGCGGCCTGGCCGACGAAACGACCTTCGACACCTTCATCAGCGACCTCAAGAAAGGGCTCGCCGATGCAGGTCTTCCCGACATCTGGCCCTGCTTCATCGTCGGCAAGGTTGGCACCGACCTCGATACCACAATCTTTGACGGCGAAGTCGCCAGGCGCCTCACGGCCAAGGTCCGTCCGCTGGGCAGCTACATCAAGGGGCATTACACCGACGACGTGGCCAACCCCGAGGAATATCCGCTCTGCGGAATGGGCGCCGCCAACGTCGGCCCCGAATTCACGATGAGCGAGTACCGCGCCCTCTGCGAACTCGAGGAAGTCGAGAAAGCGCAGTACGCCAAGGGCTGCGTCGCCGTGCCTTCCGACATGCGCGCCACCCTTCTCGAAGCCGTCCATGCCTCCCACCGCTGGGAGAAGTGGCTCCACGAAGACGAGCAGGGCAAAGACCTCCACGAACTGACCGAAGACCGCCAGGACTGGATTGTCGCGACCTGCTGCCGCTACATCTGGCAGGAGCCCAGACCCCTGGCCGCCCGCGGCTTCCTCTACGACAACCTCGCCCGGGTGGGCATCGACGCCGAGCAGGTCGTCCTCAGCCGCATCGAACGCGACATGGACAAGTACTTCCGCGCGTTTAACCTCATCGGGCTCAATGATTTGCTATAAATGTTACTATACAATAACTAACCCATCAAAAAAATGAAAAATGCAGTCATCCGCGCACTAGCCGCATCTGTGATGCTCCTGGCAGCACAGCTCGGCTTTGCCCAGACGATCTCCGTCAGCGGCCAGGTTCTGGACGCCTCGGACGGTCAGCCGATGATCGGCGTCGGCGTCATCCCCTCCACGGGCGGTGGCACCATCACCGACAACGACGGCAAGTATGTCATCAGTGTGGCCAAAGACGCAACCCTGACGTTCAGCTCCCTGGGCTACGCCTCGGTTACCGAAGCCGTTGATGGCAGAACGACGATCAACGTATCCCTCGAACCCGACAGCCAGTCACTGGACGACGTGGTCGTTCTGGGTTACACCACCCAGAAAAAAGCCGAGATCTCCAGTTCCGTGGTCTCCATGAGCGGCGACAAGCTTCGCGGTGTCGCCACCTCCGATGTCGGTAACATGCTCCAGGGCAAGGTCGCCGGTGTTGTCGTCATGAACAGTTCCGGCCAGCCCGGTGAGAACGCCAACATCCGCATCCGCGGTACCGGCTCCATTAACGCCAGCGCAGGTCCGCTCTACGTGGTGGACGGCGTCGCGGGCGGTGCTTTCTCCCCCAACGACATTGAGACCATCACCGTCCTGAAAGATGCTTCCGCAACTGCCCTTTACGGTGCTGCGGCTTCCGGCGGTGTCATCGTCGTCACCACCAAGAGCGGATCCCAGGACAAGATCAACATCGAGTTCAAGGCCAACGGCGGTATCAAGAAAGCCCTTATGGGACGCTTCCATGCAATGGATTCGGAAGAGCTCTACTATTTCCAGAAATCCATGTACTCCCCGGCCATGTTCAAACTCGACCATCCGGCCTCACTGCTTGACCAGGATTTCGACTGGGTCAACAACTGTTACAAACTGGGCTGGGTCCAGAACTACTATGGTTCTGTTTCCGGCCGTATCAAGGGCGTCTCCTACTATGCCAGTCTCGACCATTTCAATGAGAAGGGTACGCTCATCAATACCAATTACCGCAAAACCTCCGCCCGCGTCAATCTCTCGGCTCCCCTTGCCAAGAATCTCACCATGCATGTGCGCCTGAATTATTCCAAGTCTTTTGACCAGAGCGCATCCGGCTGGAGACTCACGGAGTATTCCTACTATGCCATGCCTTGGGACATTCCTTTTGTCATGAAACAGGATGAGAAAGGAAACTGGTACCAGACGGACGAGTATCTCTACCAGGGCAAAGATACAGATCCCCGTTCCGACAACGGTGGCAAATGGTGGACCCAGAACCCTTCCAATATCCTCCACAGTGAGCAGTATAACTATTCCAAAAGTCACGGTGACGCCCTCACCGGCGATCTCCAGCTCGTCTGGAACGTAACGCCCTGGCTCACCCTCACCTCCTCCAACCGCTACGATCTCTGGTCGTCATACAGTGAGAGCTACGTCGATCCCCGCACTTTTGACGGAAAGGGTACCGGCGGCGAACTCACCAACAGCAACAGCGAAGGCTACAGTTGGGGCACCACCGACCTTGCAAAGTTCCACAAGACCTTCAAGGGCGACCACGACCTCAACGCCATCGTAGGCTGGGAATTCGGCCAGGGTTATACCCGTAGCATGACTGCCCAGGGAACCAATTTCCCTGAAGGCCAGCGTTCCCTCTCCAACAGCGTCATGAGCAAGATCGACGGATACGACTATAAGTCCCGTTCCTGGGCTGTCCTGGGCCAGGCCCAGTACTCCTATCAGGGCAAGTACATCGTGACGGCCTCCATCCGCTATGACGAGAGCTACAAATTCGGTCCCCTCAACCGGGGCGGTGTCTTCCCCGGCGCTTCCGCAGCCTGGATTATCTCCAATGAGAAATTCATGCAGAAGCAGCATGTCCTTTCCTTCCTGAAGCTTCGCGCCGGTTACGGCAAGACGGGCAACGACAACATCCCCGCCTTCCAGTATCAGGATATATTCGCCCTCAACTCCCTGTATAACGGCAGCACGGCCGCCATGATCAAGCAGCAGGCCAATTACAACCTGGGATGGGAGGAGGCTTATATGGCCAGCATCGGTATCGATGCCACCTTCAAGAACAACTGGAACATCACCCTCGACTTCTACAACACCATCAATACCAAGCTCCTGCTGGAAACGCCCCTGGCCCCGTCCAGCGGCTTCTTCTCCAGGTTCGACAATGCCGGCAAGGTCCGCAACCGCGGTATTGAGCTCGCCGTGGACGGCACCATCCTCTCTAGAAAGAACTTCGTATGGACGGGCGGATTCAACATCGGTCTCAACCAGAACCGTGTCCTTGAACTCCCCGAGCACACTGACATCGTTCTCAACAAGAGCGAAGTGGCCCAGATGGTTCGTGAGGGACGTGACATCTACTCCTGGTATATGCCGAAATGGCTGGGCGTAGACCCCGAGAACGGCGATCCGCTCTGGGAGACCTTCGTCCCCGAACTCGACGAGGCCGGCAACCCGACCTACTACATCGACGAAAACGGCAAGACCCAGGTAAAGATGGTCGCTGGTAAGACCAATAAATATTCCCAGGCCTCCCAGCAGATTGTCGGTTCAGCATCGCCCTGGTTCAGCGGCGGTCTCAATACGGCTTTCCACTTCTATGGCGTTACGATCAGCGCCAACGGAAGTTTCGTCGTGGGCAACAAGATCTACAACAA
Organism: uncultured Bacteroidales bacterium; assembly: GCA_947165305.1. Taxonomy (GTDB): domain Bacteria; phylum Bacteroidota; class Bacteroidia; order Bacteroidales; family UBA932; genus Cryptobacteroides. The sequence continues at coordinate 10,395 of CAMUZW010000009.1, read as the reverse complement.
GACCCGTGAGAACATGGATGCCGACGGCGCCTACACCAACCTCAACCAGATGTCCATCTACAACGGCCTTGGCTGGAGCCGCTGGGAGCAGAAAGGCGACATCGCCACCCACCCGCTTCCGGTCGGCGGCCGTTCCGACGGATCCAACAAAGCGTCCTCCCGTTTCCTTGAGGACGGCAGTTTCTTCCGTCTGAGGAATGTAACCATTTCCTACGATCTCCCCGAAAAGTTGATCAAGAAGGCCAAGATGTCGGGAGTTCGTTTCTACGTCTCCGGCGACAACATCCTCACCATCAGTCGCTTCTCCGGCATGGACCCGGAAATCCGCCTCGATTCCGACACTTACCACCACGCCGGTTTGTACTACGCGAATTATCCCGTCCCGCTCTCTGTCACGCTGGGCGTTGACATCAAATTTTAAATCGAACGCGTTATGAAAAAGATATTTGCATTCGTTCTGGCCGCCCTGGCATTGGTATCGTGCAAAATGGATTTCTACAGGTCCGACACGATGACCTCCTCACAGATCAAGGAAAACCCTTCCGCGGCTTACTATACGACGGACGGCATCTACGCCATGTTCAAAGACTTGATTGCCTACAAGGGCGAGGATGATCCCTATCCCAACGGACGCAACCAGTACATGCGTCATTACTTCCAGATTACGGAACTTCGCTCAGACAACGTAACGGTCTCCGGCGTTACCAGCGACCCGTTCATCCATCCCTACGATTACGCGGATATCCCGACCGAGGAAAATATTTATTATCCCTGGTGGATCGGCTATAAGATCATCTATGCCGCCAATTCCAATATCAGCGTCATCGAAGCCGGCAAGTCCGCGGCCACGGACCAGCTCCTCGGCGAGAACTATTTCTTCAGGGGGCTCCTCCACTTCCAGCTGGTATCGCTCTTTGCAATGCCTTATGTCTGCGGACGTGACAACCCCGGCATCATCCTGCACGTCGGCATGGACTCCTACACCGGCAACGAGACGAGAGCGTCAGTCGGCCAGGTGTATGACGCTGTGGTAAAAGACCTCGAAAAGGCTATCGAATACCTGTCTGCCGGAGCACCGCGCGGCAATCATTCTTATGTGTCCACCGATGCGGCCAAAGCCCTCCTCGCCCGCGTTTACCTCTACATGGAGAATAACGAAAAGTGCATCGAGGTCTGTAACGACCTGCTCGGACATGCCCCCGCGGCCGTTACGTCCGGTTACGACTTTGCCGATTATCCCAAGCACACTTATGACATGGAGGAGACCATCTGGTGCGTCCGTATGGATATGACCGACAACATCCTTGTCGACCATCCGAACTCCACCATCGGATCCATGTACTATAGTGATGGGAATCAGGGATGGGGCGAGCATTACTGGAGCGATGAACTCATCGAACTGTTCCAGCGCTATCCGGAGGATAAGCGTTTCGAGGCTTACTTCAAGATGAAAGATCTCCGCACGACGGGTACCAAGATGATTACCTTTGCCATCAAGACCAAAGACACCAACACCAACTGCTCCAGCGCCGTTATCCACGACCTGACAGCCAACGAGGATGGTTCCTATGACTTCACGTACAACAAGAAGGCCTACAAGGCAGTCCCCGAGGTTGTCAACACCTACACCCAGTACTTCGTGGACGGCGTTGACTTCGTCACGGGCAAGACCGGCGCCGGCGAGCGGAGCCGCGTTTATGTACGTCCTGACGTAGGAGAATGCTCGGCGAGCGGTGATCCGATCACCCTTGACTACGACGAAGAAGGTAAGCAGATTGCACTGAACGGCGTCCGCAACAACGGTGGCAAATACGTCATCTACTACAACACCAAGTTCACCGGAAAAGCCGATCAGCCGATGCTGTCGTCTCCCGTCTTCCTGCGCTGGGGTGAAGTCGTCCTGAACCGTGCCGAGGCATATGCCAAGACCCATCAGGACCAGAAAGCGCTTGATGACGTCGAAATCATCCGTAAACGTGCCGGACTCACCGGCGATGCGAAGATGACGCTGGCCAACTACCAGGAGCGCGGCTATGAGTCCGTCCTGGATGTCGTGCTGGACGAGCGCCGCATGGAACTCTGCTTCGAAGGCCACCGCTACTTTGACGTCTTCCGCAACCGCCGGAAGATGGACCGCCGCTTCGTAGGCTTCCACGAGTGGGGCTTCATCGACTACACCGACAAGCGGCTGGCCCTGCTGATCCCGCTCGACGAGATCAACAGCAGCCACATTGAGCAGAATCCCCGATAATAAATCTAAACCTCATATTATTCATTAACCATTTAACATTTTTTATCATGAAAAAAATCCTTTCTATCCTGGCCATGGCTGCCATGATTTTCACTGTTGCCTGCAACAAGGACAACAAACCGCATCATCACGGTGGTGATGACGAGGGCGATGACTACGAGGCCCCTATCGTCATCGACGGCGACCTCTCCGACTGGGCCCAGCTCGATGCCGCCAAGGTCGCTTCCTGCTCCCTTAAGAATGCGGATGGCTGGGGTTATCCCGACATCAAATCCGCTCAGGTCTATGCCGACCCGTTCTTCATCTATGTTTGCATGCTGTTTAACGATCTGGAGCCCGATGCCTCTTTGACGTACAACGCCACAATCTTCCTCAACGGTGACAACGATACCGCCACCGGTGGTTACAACTTCTGGGGCAACGCCTGGGATCAGGGCGACAAACCCTGCCTCGATGTAATGGTTTCTGCCTCATTCTTTGCCGAGAACGCCTGGATTACCGACACCATCAACGAATGGGAAGTTTGCACCTGGGGCGGAGAGGACAATGCGGATGACTGGGGCTGGGAAGAAGCTGCTACTCCCGGATTCGTTACTGCAAAGGCTATCGTCAACAAAGGTATTGAGATTGCGATCCGTCGTGACCTCTATCCTGCCGGCAAGATTGCTGATCAGTTCACGGTTGGCTTCATGCTTCAGGGCGGATCCGACCCGATTGGCATTCTCCCGAACGAAGAGGTCAGCGAGACCAACGAGAAAGGCCTCGCTCCGCTTCTTGTTGTCAACACCAACAAATAATTGTTTTTTTCAATGGACATAGACCGCCTCCGGGCGGCTCTATGTCCTTTTTTTATTGATTTTGCATGAGACAGATTTTCCACATCATTCTTGTGGCGGCCTGTTTTTCCCTTCTTGCCGCCTGCCAGAAGGATTCCCCGGGATACCCGGGTCTGAAAAAGGTTTCCTACAAGGAGACGGATGAGTTGTTTGCCAATCCCGAACGTGGCTTCTACACTGGAATCCAGATTAGTTCCGAGACCGACAGCCCACTATCCGTGAGCAAGCTTACGGCGGCGCGCACACAAAATAGAACGCTTTATATGTGCGAATTCTGGCTCAAAGACTTTTTTTCCTCGGATATCTCGGATGCATATCTTCAAGTAATCCGAACCTGTCTGGAAGCTTACCGAAAGGGAGGCGCCAAATGCATCCTCCGTTTTGGTTATTCCGACAACATCAAAGACCTCTCTCATCCGGATGAGAGCGGCCCGTTCGACACCTCAGAGGATCAGATCCTGCGGCATATTTCCCAGCTGAAACCCATTCTTCAGGAATACGCGGACATCATTTATGTCGTGCAGGCCGGCTTCATCGGTTGCTGGGGCGAATGGTATTACACCAGCGAATTCGTGAGGAATCCTTCCAAGCCGGAAGATTTTCTGCCCCGTAAACATGTCGTCGATGCACTGCTTGACGCCCTTCCTGTCACACGGCAGGTTGCGCTCCGCACCCCCATGTTCAAAAGAAACATGTACGGATATTCTTTGGCCGACACCCTGACCCGCACCGAAGCCCACCAGCCGACGACCAAGGCCCGGTTAGGCAGCCATAACGACTGTTTCCTGGCCAATTCTTCCGACCAGGGGACATTCAACAGTCCCGCAGACAGGACGTACTGGGGCGCTGAGACCCGCTATACCATTATGGGAGGAGAATCTTGCGACAAAGATTCCAGATACTGCAATTGCGAGAATTCTATCAAGAATCTCTCCGATCATCATTATTCTTATCTTAATCAGAACTACTTCCCTGCTGTCATCAACTATTGGTACAGTAACCATTGTTTAGATGAAATCCAGAGAAGAATGGGATACCGGCTAAGCCTGAAAGAGGGCTGGTATACCTCCAATCCAACGGCCGGCGGAGCGCTACGGGCCGTCCTCAAGATTTATAACGACGGCTTTGCTTCCGTGATGAACCCGCGCGACGCCGAGTTTGTGCTCACGGCAAAGGATGGCACCGTCGTCAAGACTTACACGCTGGTCTCCGACCCCCGCTTCTGGATGCCGGGGACGACCACGACCATCGACCAGACCGTCAACCTGCCCGACGGCCTTTCCGGCGAATACACCCTGTCGCTGAATCTGCCCGACCCCGAGGAAACGCTCCACACAAATCCGCTCTTCTCCATCCGGCTCGCCAACAAAGACATCTGGGACGAGACGACCGGATACAACAAACTGTACACCTTTAAATTATAACCCATGAACCGCTGGATCTTCTGCTGCCTTGCCCTTCTTTTCGCATGCACGCCCGCCCCAAAAGACCGGGAGGGGGAAGAAAACACGACGGAGCCGGAATACACGGCGCCCACCGTACCGGAAGAAGCAGAGCCGGAGGGGATCCGGGTTGTTTTCAAGGAGACGGCTTCCAGCCTTACCAATCCCGAGCGCGGACATTACCGGGCCAGGGACGTCTTCGGATCCACGAGCGCGCTCAAAGCCTCGGAAGTCAAGGCAAGACGGGCAGAAGGATATACGCTCTGGTATCTGGGCTTTTATCTGACCGACTTCATGAAGGGAGATATCTCCTCTTCCTTCCTCAATAAAATCCAGGCATGTATGGACGCCCTCCGGGACGGCGGTGCCAAATGCGTGCTGCGTTTCGCGTATAGCAATGACTATCAGGAAGGGAAGCCCATGGACAAAGAAGATCCCGAAGTCAGTATTGTCCTGCGCCATGTCGAACAGCTCAAGCCCTTGCTCCAGAAGAACGAAGATGTGATTTTTGTCATGCAGGCGGGATTCGTCGGAACCTGGGGCGAATGGTACTACACCGGCCATTTCAATTTTCAGCCTTCCCAGGATGCCGATTATCTGCCGCGCAAGCAGCTTACCGAAGCTTTGCTGGATGCCCTGCCGGCCTCACGGCAGATTGAGCTCCGGACGCCGCAGTTCAAGATGCGGATGTATGGTCTTTCCGTCAAGGATACCCTGACGGCCAGGACGGCACATAACGGCAGCCCCGAATCCCGTCTGGCGGGCCACAATGACTGCTTCGGCGCTTCCGTCAACGATTACGGGACCTTCGACAATGAGACAAAAGACCGTGAATTCTGGAAGGCCGATTCCCGATACACCATCATGGGCGGTGAGACCTGCAATAAATCAAACTATTGCACATGCACGGCTTCGGAGAAGGATATGATCGATTACCACTGGACCTATCTGAACAAAGACTACAACAGCGATGTCCTCAACCGCTGGAGCACTTCCGGCTGCTACGACAAGCTGATCTCGCACCTTGGCTACCGTCTTGTGCTGCAGGAGCTGTTCTATCCGGAAGACCTGGCAGCCGGGAAACCCTGCACCGTTACAATCCGCTTCCACAATACAGGCTATGCGGCACCCATGAATCCGCGGGACGCCATCCTGGTCTGGGAGACTCCCTCCGGCGCGCAGGAGGAAACTCCCTTCGGCGCGGACCCGCGCACCTGGCATTCCGGCTATCATGGGTATGAGGTCAGCTTCACGCCATCTACGGACAAAGGTACGCTCTATCTGAAACTGTCTGATCCATTGCTGCGAGACCGGCCGGAGTACAGTATCGCCCTGGCCAACGAGAACGTCTTCAATGCCAGGACCGGGCTCAACAAACTCTTTGAAATCAAATGAAATGAGACGTTGGGCGGCCATATTTCTTCTCGCAGCACTCTTTGCCGGGTGCCGGAATGCCGGTATCCGGGACTACTGGCGCGCCCATAGTCTGGACTACAGTGACATCGAAGCCGCAGAGGACCAATTCGCCCGATTTGCCGAGGAAGCTGTCGCGGCCCCCGAGGCCGATGCCATAGCCGCGCTTGATGTCCTTTTCGATCAGATGAAAAAGGATGAAGTCGCATATTACATCTATTCTGACTGGTTGGACGGCGCTTTCTATAACCCGCTGTCGCCCTGCCGCAACGCGGCGTTGTACGCCAAGGCCGTAGAACGTCTGACCACCGACGGAATTCTTTCCGAAAGTGAATGCGCACCTTATCTCCAGAAACGTACCTGGATCAGCTACAACCAAAAAGGACAACCCGCCACCCTTCCGGATGGAATCCTGGACGGTCGGCGTACCCTGGTCTTGATTCTCGATCTTTCGTGTCCTTCCTGTAAAGAAGCTCTTGACACGCTTGCCGCCTCTTCTGAATGGAAGGATGTACGCCGCGTAGCGATTGGATGCGGCTATGGGCCCAGACCCGATGTCCCGGGTTGGGATTATTATTTCCCCGAAGATGCCTCATCTGTCTTTGACCTGCGCCTGACCCCTGTCTATTTTGTCGTTTCCGCCTCGGGGACGGTGGAGATTTCTTACACCTTTGCATGAAACAATTCCCTTCTATGAAAAAATTATTGATCTTCCTTTTGGTATTGGCCTCAACCCTGTTGAGCCTGCCTTGTGCCACATCGTGTACCAAAGACCCCGAAGATCCCCCGAAGGAGGATCCGAAGCCCGAGTCACCTAAACTTGAACCCGGCATCTATACCTTCAAGGTGGCGCCGATGAAGGGGAAATGGGAAGCAGGCGATAAAATCTATGTACACGGCTCCTATGGCCCCAAGGCGGAGTTGATCACCCTGACTGCAGCGGACATCTCGGCCGACGGCCTTACGGCCAGCGCCCGGCTCGACGCCACTACAAAGTTTCCTGTCAATCCCGACGGGCTCTATGCCGCCTATCCGGGCGACGCCGTTGCCGAGAACGACGGCCTGATGGAGTGCAGGATCGATTTCGAAAAGACGGATATTCCCCTTTCCGTGGCCTATCTGTCCGGAACCCATTTCGAATTCACGGACGCTTCGACCGCCCTCTCCTTTAAAGCACCCGATTATACCGAATTCGCCCTGGCATCCAACGACCGCATCGGGATGCGTTTCAGCGGATTTGAAGTAGAATACACCTCTGAAGTTTCGGCCTTCTATAGTCGCAAATCCGATGGTTATCCTTATCTCGTGAAGCCTGTCACGGACGGCGCCGTCTTCATCTGGCTCCCGGGCAATATAACTTTTTCCAAAGGTTATACGATCTATCTGAAGAAGGATGGATCATGGAGCAAATGCTATGTCGTCAACGACAATGTCAAGTGGAAAAAGGGAGCCGTCAACGATCTCGGAGATATCACGTCCTCCCTGCAGCCCTATACCGGCCCGGAGCCCAAGATGCCTGAAATGGGGAAAATGACCCGATATGCGGTGAAGTTCAACGAACTCTCCGGTTTGTGCGTGGATCAGAGCGGGGACTTCCTCTGGTGCCTGGGAGACGGCGGCGAGATATGCCAGGTCTCCCTCGGGGGAGAATTGACGCACCAGGCCGGCTTAAAGACCACAACCGGCTCCTCGCTGGACTCAGAAGGCCTGTCCGTCAATTATGACACCGGAGACCTCCTGATCGGCTGCGAACCCAATGTTGTATGCCGGATTCCATCAGAAAAAATCGACGATATCTTTAAAGGAAGTACGTTCAATGGGGTCGAATCACTCTTCAAGATTACGGATGCCAAGAGTTTTGGCAATGCAGGAGCAGAGGGATGCACATACTATAAGGATGGACTGGTCTATATTGGCACCCAGACGGGATCTTACCTGTATGTCTGCAAGCTGGAAACCGGAGAAGTCCTGGAGCGGAAGGACCTGAGGGATAAGTTCGGCGTAATCACGGAGATCGCCGGACTCAGCTATGATCCGCTCACAGACTGGCTCTGGATTGTCGATTCTGAGGCCCACAAGTTCTTCGCCCTCACCGGGGATGCCTCCCAAATGCTGGGCGCCTATCCGCTCAAGACCAAATCCAACGAGGAATCCATTTGCGTTGATCACAAGAACAGCTGCATCTGGATCGGCGATGACTATGGGTCTACTTCTTACGTCTTCAAATATGAATTTACCGGCCTGGACGATGCCATTATTCATTAAAATGAAAAAACTCGCCATCCCTGTATTGATTGCAGCGGTACTCGTCCTTTCCTGTAAGGAGAAAGAGGAGGTGGTACTTCAGTATTATACCACCCCGCATCCGTACGAGACCGTTCAGGTGACCATGCCGCCCGTCGGCAACGAGGTGCGCAATGTCATCCTGATGATCGGCGACGGGATGGGACTGGAGCAGGTAAGCTGTGCCTGGGTGCTCAATCACGGGAAACTCAATCTCGACAGCTTCCCATATATCGGCCTGTCCAGAACCTGGTGCACTTCCGGCCTGATTACGGACTCCGGAGCGGGCGGCACCGCCCTCGCAGCGGGAGTCAAGACGGCGCTGGACCACGTGGGAACGGCATCGGACAATTCCGATCTTCCTTCCTTTTTTGTCAAAGCCCGGGAACTGGGCAAGAAGACCGGCGTAGCTGTCACCTGCCACTTCGCCGACGCCACGCCCTGCGACTTCTGCTGCCACAATGAATATCGCTACAACCAGGAAGACCTCATTGCTGATTATGTTTCCTGCGGGGTCGACTATCTCGCCGGCGGCGGTGTGGACTGGTTCACCACCAAACGGACGGACGGGCGGAATATCATTACGGAAATGGATGCAGCCGACTATCAAGTAGCGTTGACGGAAGAAGACCTGATGGCGGCGGAACTCCCGGTTATCGGCATCCTCTCCCCTGACAACCTCCCGATTGCTGCCGAACGCGGCGATCTCTACCGCCATATGGTGGCCCGCGGCCTGGATATTCTCTCCCGCGAAAGCGGAGAGAAAGGCTTTGTGATGATGCTGGAAGGCTCCTGCATCGACGACTGGCTGCACGGCAACGACATCGGGAAAGCGATGGAGGAGATCCTGGACTTTGACCGTACCATCGGGGACGTCCTGCAATGGGCGGCAGCCGACGGTCATACCCTTGTCGTTGTCACGGCAGATCACGCTACCGGCTGCCTTACCCTGCAGGACGGCAACCTGGAGAAGGGTGAGATCGGGGTGCACTTTGCGAACGAAAGTCACAACGGCATTGCCGTTCCCGTCTATGCCTGGGGCCCGGGATCCGATGCCTTTACCGGGATCCGGGAGAATGACGAATGGGGCCGGCTCATTGCCTCCTTCATCAAATGAAACAGAATGAAATGCTTTTATACAACGGTCTGAAACACACCCTTTCAACTGAAACAGAATAATCATTATATTTGTAGAGTTAACATTATTAATTGCACTATGAGATTTCGTTTATTTACGTTGATGCTCCTTGCCCCGCTGTTTGTCTTCTGCAACAAATCAGGCGATCCCGAAGACAATGGCAATAATGGCAACAATGGCGGCGATAATCCGGGGCAAATCGATCCTCCTGCCGATGATCTGGCTCCGCAAGTCAAAGACGGTGACGTCATTCTCGTTACCAATGCGACCGTTGAGAAATTCCTGACGGATGTCTCTTATCCGGAGCATATTTACACCGAGACCCATATCCGGGATGAAGTGTATGCCCCCACCTGTCCTGGCAGCGGACAAGACAAACCGCAGTCGTATACCATTCGCTGGAATGCTGATGCTTCGGCCGGCGTACCTACCGCCCGTTTGTGGGAGGATGATGGCTGGAGCCGGACTTATACGTCACTTGCTGCAGGCGATTCTTACCTGACAATCTCCAACATGCGTCCCAACGCCCAGTATCACTACGAGGTGAAGGCCGGCGACAAGGTGCTTACTTCCGGTTCGTTCAAAACCACCGGTCATGTCCACCAGCTCTTCTTTGCCAAGAACGTCCGCAATTGCCGCGACCTGGGTGGATGGAAGACCAAAGACGGCACCAAGACCGTCAAATACCGCAAGATTTACCGTGGCGGCCGTCTGGAGCCCGCGCAGCTTAAGACCAGCGGAAAGAACGACATTCTGGCCGAAGGCATCCGGGCCCAACTTGATCTGCGCGGGACAAGCGATGTCCTATCGGAAAGTCCATTCCCCGACTGGAATACCAGCGGATACTTCTGTGCACCCGTTATTGAGGAGGGTTACACCCAACTTCTCAGGGATGACCAGGCCAAGGCCAAGCAGTGCTTTGAATTTATTGCGAAATGCGTCCATGATGGCAAGCCAGTTTACTTCCATTGCTCGCTGGGCCGCGACCGCACCGGTACCGTAGCCATGATGGTCCTCGGCATTCTCGGCGTC
>CAMUZW010000008.1 GCA_947165305.1 uncultured Bacteroidales bacterium | reverse complement strand
TCGTACTTGTAGACGATGGTCTGGGTGAAGATCGTCGCATCCGGATGGAAGGTGATGATGGTACCGCTGTCGTCGGTCGTGCCGGTCACGCGGACGTCGCCGAGGGGCTTGCCCTTCGAATAGTCCTGTTCAAAGATCTTCCCTTCGCGGTGGATTTCCGCATGGAGATGGTCCGAGAGCGCATTGACGCAGCTCACGCCGACGCCGTGCAGACCGCCGGACACCTTGTAGCTCGACTTGTCGAACTTGCCGCCGGCGTGGAGGACCGTCAGGACGACCTCGAGGGCGCTGCGGTGCTCTTTCTCGTGCATACCGGTCGGGATACCGCGGCCGTTGTCGCGGACCCGGACGGAATTGTCCTCGAGAATCGTGACCTGGACTTCGTTGCAGAAGCCGGCCATCGCTTCGTCGATACAGTTGTCGACCACCTCATATACCAGGTGATGGAGGCCCCGCTCGCCGATGTCTCCGATATACATCGAAGGACGCTTGCGGACGGCCTCGAGCCCTTCCAGAACCTGGATACTGTTTGCGGAATACTGTTCTTCCGCCAGTTTCATCTCTTCGTTTTCTGCCATATTTCTGTATAATTTATTTCGTTCTCATGCGTGTACGCGCGTAAAGCATGCAAAGATAGTAAATTCCGTTCAAATTTCCAAGCCTAAAATGCCAGCGTAATGCCAGCCGTGAAATAGATGCCGCTGTTGGTGTAGAGCGGAATCACCTGGTTGGCGGAATGCAGGAGATTGCCGAGCTTGAGCCAGGCCGAGAGCATGCGGTTGATCTGGTATTCGCCGAAAATGCCGAGGTCGGCATAGCCGGGGATCCGGTAGTAGATATCATCCGACACCTTGGCCGTCCGGTTGGAAGAGAAATCCAGCGTCAGCCCCGCCGTGATGCGCTTGTTCCAGGTATAGGACCCGCGCAGCGTACCGGACACGAGAGCCGGTGCAAACACCTGGTCGTACTTGATGTCCGTCTTCTTGAACGAGAATGTACCGTCCACCTTCACTTCGTCGGAAATCCAGCCGTAATCGATGTCGATGAAGCCCATATGGTACGGCTTGGCATAGCCCGTCGCCGGAAGCGGGAACGCGAGGTCCGTACCGGTCTCCGGATCCTTCAGGAGGATGCCGTCCAGCAGGCCGTTGGCGACGCGTGCATAGCCTGCATGGACATCATAGTGGAACCGCCGCCAGGCGTGTCCCTTGAAGCCGAGGGAAGCCCGTACGCGCTCGACGGTATTGTCGAGCAGGATGCTCCCGGGCAGCACGGAATGGAGCGGATTGAAGATGTGGCTCCCGCTGACGACATCGCAGTAGGCATTGATGCCGGCCTTGCCGGTCGCGCTGGCATACAGGACCATGTCGCCGTCCAACAGCGTGTAGCTCACATATACGGCGGGATACACGAACTGGAACTTATTGAAGCGTTCTCCGCCGAAATAGATGTCGAAGCGGACGCCGAGGTCAAAATACCAGTCGTCCAGCGTGAATCGGTATCCGGGCGTCACGCCGAGCAGGGCGGCCGTCCCCGGATTCACGCCTTTCAGGTGATCCAGGGAGAAATCGGTCCGGGCAAAGATCTCTCCGACACTCATCGGAATCGCAAAATCCCCGAGCAGGTCCACTTTGTCCTCCTTGAGCGTATACGGGTTGACATGGCTGCCGTAATCGCCCCAGTGCGTCCAGTGCGCCGAAGCCGCATAGCGGAATTTCTCCGCACCCACGCTCTTGACGCCTGCACCGAGCCGCACGCCGTTCAGCGAACGGGTAATCAGGTAGTCTTTGCCGGAAAGGTTGGTATAGGAGGCCGTCAAATAAGCCTCGCCCTTCTTCCAGGGATACAGTGCCTTGACGCCGACATCCGTCCGGGCGTCATAGCCGTAGGAATCCTCCGTCCCGTCCCAGACGAGCGAAATGATGTCACGGGAGCCTTTGGGCTGCTCTTTCAGCTTCAGTCCGCGGTAATTGCCGAAGAAGGAATCGTGGCGGGCAAAGAGATCGAGCCGCACGCGGTCCCACAGCACGGGCGACCAGACGGCTTCGAACTCCGGATGCAGCGAATAGCCCGCTCCGGCCCGGAGGTAGAACTGCCTCCCCTTCCCGGCCGCCGAAGACGGCGTATAGTCCACCGTATACGGGCTGAATTCGTATGCGCCCTTGTACGGGCTGTCGAATACGGAATAGTCCAGCTTGAGGTTGAAGACCGTCACGGAGTCTGGGACGGCCATCTCCTGCACGGGTTTGCTGATATCCTTGGCGCTGGAGGCATAGACGTTGGTCACCTCCACCGTCGGATTGAGATTCTGGGCGCCGGCGGCCGCCGCCACGAGCAGGAAGGCCGCCGCAAATGAATATCTTATTTTCATAACCTTTCCAATCTGATGTTGACCTGGTCCAAAACGTCGTCTTCGCGTCCCTGGCGGGGCGTATAGCCGGAGCGGATGCTCTCGAAGGTGACGCGGGCCTGTTCGCGGTTGCCCTGCTCCACGAAGGTGTCGCCCAGGGTAATGTACGCCTTGGCAAGCCAGTAATTCTGGCCGGCGGCCTTGCCAGAGAATTCATAAACCTTCTCGCTGATGGTGTCGAACTCTCCGCGGTCATACATATCCTGGATCACGAGATACATCGCCTCGGCGCCCTCGTCGGTCGAGGGATATTCCGAGAGCTCGCGGAATATCTTGAACGCCTCGTCGCGCCGGCTGGTCGCCAGGCAGGACTTCGCCAGAATGTATTTAGCTTCGCGGGAGTCAAGGGTCTTCGCCGCGGCGATCGCGTCATCATAATGCTGCGCCCTGTAGGCCGAGCGCATCATGCCGGTCCGTGCGGCGACGAGCGTTTCCTGGAGTCCGGTCTTACCGGCCAGGGTGCGGTAGCCCTTGTAGGCGTCGCTGAAGTGACCGAGCGCGAAGGAGAGGTCGGACCAGCTCCGGATGGCACTCTCCAGATAAGGCTGGCCGTCGCCTTCTTCGATGGCATCGGAATAATAGTCGCATGCCTTGTCGCGGCGTCCGAGCAGGCGGCAGCATTCACCCATGTAGAAATATGCCTGTCCCTTGTAGGCGCCGGAAGGATATTTCTCCAGATAGCTTTGCATGCCGGCGAGCGCCTTCTCGTAGTTGCCGCCGAGATACATCTGTTCGACGGTATTGAAGTAGACCGTCTCCTTGCGGCCCTCGCCGACCTCGTTGTCTTTTCCGAGGGAATTCACGTAGGCCAGATAGCCGTCGGGATCCTGTTTCTTGCGGTAGATGTTTTCGATGGCCAGCAGGGCATTCTCTGCGTATTCCGAGCCGGGCATCGAGGATACGACCTCACGGTAGTGCGCCAGGGCGGCGTCATCGTTGCCGGCATTGCCTTCCAGCATGCCGAGTTCGATGAGGGAGCGGGCCTGGTAGGTCGGGTCGGTCGTGCCGCCCTTCAGTGTCCGGAAGGTCCGGGTGGCGGACGTCACGTCGCCCGCCGTTACATAGGCGCGGCCCAGTTCATACATCGATTCCGACCAATATTTCGACGAAGGACTGGCATTCTTGACCTTGTCGAGGAAGGAGATCTTGCGGGCATTGTCGCCGAGGAGTCCGCTTGCGACCGCGGCCCTGTAATAGGGATAAATATCGTCCGGGTCGGGATAGTCGGCGATCTTGCGCTCATAGGCGGCGACGGCGCTGCGGTAATCGCGCGAATAGAAATAACAGTCGCCGATCCGGGTTTCGGCGTCGGGACCGAAGGTGTCGGTGTCTGTCTCCAGATAGTTGTTGAACCAGCGGAGCGCCTCGGGGTATTTCTCCTCCTTGAAATAGTTGTAGGCCATGTTGTAGGAGATCAGGTCGCCCTCCGGCTGGCCGTCCAGGGCCGACAGGTTGTAGAGGTCGGTCAGCACCTCCCGGGCCTCGGGATATTTCTCGTCGCGGTAGAGCGATTCGGCGAGCCAGTAGCGGGACATCTGGTTGAAGGGGTTGTTCTTGGGGCTGTAGTAGGCCGCCGTCCGGAGGAGCGGTGCGGCGTCGCGGTAGGAGCCCCGGGCAATAAGCTGACCGGCCCGGAGATAATAGGCCTTCATGTAATTGCCCTTCATGTCGTCGTCCAGGAGATCGATGTTGTCGTAGGCGCGAACGGCGGCGGCATAGTCGTGCTCGTACAGGGCCGCCATCGCCATGTAGCTGTAGATCCGGTCACTCTTCTCCCGGCTGGGATAGGCCGCCATATAGGCATTGAACACCGAACCGTCCTTGTTGATGTCGAAGGCGAGCTTGGCCCAGTTGAACCAGGCGTCTTCCTTGATGGCCTTGTCGTAATCGACGCCGGCCGCATCCCGGAAGGCATCCAGCGCGGAGACCTTGTCCTTGAGCTGGATCCGGCTGAAGCCCATATGGTAGTTGGCGATCTGGCCGATCGAATCGGTCCGGGCCTCCATCTTTTCGTAGTTCTCCACGGCGCCCTTGTAATTTTTGAGGGCATAGAGGAGCGAACCGGCGTAGAAGTAGTCGGAGCGGTTCTTGGGAACCTTGCCCGCAAGGTCCTGCTCGTAATACTTATTGGCGCCTTCGACGTCGCCGAGGACGAGGTACGACTCCGAGATCATCCGGCCCAGATGAGGCTTGCGCTCATCGGGAATCCGGTCATAGATGGCGGTACCCTCCCTGACGGTGTAGGCATAATCCTTCCGCATGAAGCGGCATTCGACCAGATAATACTCCGCGATATCCTTGAAGCGGGGATCTCCGGCGGCCGCCTTGAAATGCTTCTCGGCCTCTTTGAAATGCTCTTTCTTGTAGGCCAGATAGCCCAGGGCATACTCGGCCGGGGCCTGATAGTCCGACGGACCGGCCGCAGTCACCCTTGCATAGACTTCGGCAGCTTCGTCATCCCGTCCGATGGCCTGGAGACAGTAGGCTTTCTTGTAGAGGAATTCGTTCCGTTCCCGCTTGTAGAGTTCCTTCACGGGAATCCGCGAATAGACCTTCAGGGCCTCCCCGTAACGGCCATCGTCGAAGAGAAGATTGCCCTTGGCCCAGCGGAGCCTCGGCTCCAGGACCGATTCGGGATAAGCTTCCAGGCAGCCGTCTATCCGGCCGAGGCATCCGTTCTCGCGGAGGGCGGCCGCACAGAGGGCGGAATAGCCCGCTGAAAGCGGGTCATCCATCCCGTCAAAAAGGGTCTTCGCCTCACTGTAAAGTCCTTTCTCATAAAGGTTTACCGCCCGTCGGAACGACCCGGGCAAGAACGCGGCGACAGCCTCCGCGCCCACTGCCATCAGCAGCCCCACGGAAACCGTCCAAAACAAGATTCTGCGTCTCATATTTTCCTTTTCTCTAAATCTTTCAAATTTACGAAAAATTCCCCGAAAAAAGAAGCATTTGACCCGAAATCTTTCGAATCCGGAAACTTTCCGGCGATATCGGTTCACGGGTGTACGTACCCCTCCGGCCAGACAGGGGGATACGGACGTTTTCGGGCGTTTTCGTACGTACCCCTCCGGCGTCAGCAGGGGGTACGGACACGCCGTCAGATCAGGGGCTGGCAGACGAGGAGCAGATTGGCGGCGAGGGAGGCGCAGCGGACACCGAAAATATGCAGAGGGGCATCATTCCGGACTTGTTCCATTGCGTCATTCCGGACTTGTTCCGGAATCTTCTTTTTCGCCGCCTTGCGAAGCCTTCCGGCCAGTTCGTCAGAGGAGAGGGGCACGCCGCGGGCACTGACGTCCGCGGAAGGATACTTCCTGCCGGCCTCCGCAATCCCCCGCTTATCGAGCGGCAGGATTTCCACGATCCGGAACGACTTCCCCGGCAGCAAAGATTCCGGACTGTACGTACCCCTCTTCCCGGAGATGGGGGTACGTACGTTTTCGGGCATTTTCGTACGTACCCTGCCTGCGTCAAGGGAGGGTACGTACGCACTGAGATACAAATGGGTATCGGGACCGAGCTTCGGGAGGCCGAAACGCTCCGAAAGCAGGTTGAAGCATCCGGCCTTGGAGAGAGCCTTCCCGGGCTCGAAAAGCAGGGCTCCGGGCGACGGTGCTCCGAACGACGGTACGGCCGCCGCTTCTTCGCTCCGCCGGAACCGGAGGGCATCGTTTCCGCCTCGGACCGCCGTACCGTCATTCCGGACCGCCGTACCGTCATTCCGGACTTGTTCCGGAATCTCCGCGGCGACCGTCTCCGGCTCCCCTTCGAAGCCGCGTTCCAGCAGGAGAAGCAGTTCCTTGCACTCCCCTCCCGCCGCGACGACATGCACTTCCCGCACATGCGGAAGGCGGCGGAGCAGCATCGAAATATCCGCCATCGGAGACAGTTTCAGCAGCACAAACGGCGCGGCGGCCAGGAGCTCCGGCAGCAGGACCGTCACATCCGGCGAACAGTCCTCCAGGAGGAACACCTTCCGGCCGCCCGCGCCCCGCCTGGCCGGATCCAGATAGATCACATCCGGGCAGAAACCGTCCAGAATCCCGGACACGGACATGGCCCCGCCCTCCGGGACAGCACCCAGGCAACAGTTCTTTACCCGGATATTCCCCGCCCCAAGCACCGTGAAATTATGCCGTGCCGCCTCCGCCAGTTCCGGATTCATCTCATTGTAGAGGACCTCCTCAAACACTTCGCTGAACGCCCAGCTGTCCACCCCCAGACCGCCCGTCAGATCCGCAATGCGTATATCGGAGGAATGCGCCTCCGTAAAAACAGACATAGCAAGGGAGGCCTTATACCGGGCGGTGGCAGTGGAACTGCACTGCTCGGCACTGAGGCGGATCGGCAGGATCAGTTCAGGGTGCCCATACCATTCCGGCACCTTATGACGGAGCTTGCGGCGACTCTCGATCGTTGCCGCCGCCAGCGCCACATCCACGCCCGGATACCGATCCCGCGACAGCACCAGCCGCGCAGGATCATCTCCCTCATGTGCCAGAATGAATTCCGCCCACTCCATACTGCAAATTTAAAAAGAATTATTATATTTGTAAGTCGACTAAAACCAATTCACAATATGGACTTCCAGGACAACGTACAAAAATGGCTCAACGGGAGTTTCGACCCCGAGACCAAGAGCCAGATCATCCAGCTTCGCAACACCGACCCCGCCGGCCTCGAAGACGCCTTCTACAAAAACCTCGAATTCGGCACCGGCGGCCTTCGCGGCATCATGGGCCCGGGCACCAACCGCATGAACCGATACACCGTCGGCATGGCCACCCAGGGGCTCGCCAATTACATCAACGCCCGCGTCGAAGGCGACAAGAGCGTCTGCATCAGCTTCGACAGCCGCAACAACAGCAAGCTTTTCGCCAAGATCTCGGCCGAAGTTCTCTCCAACAACGGCATCCGCGTATGGCTCTTCGACAACATCCGGCCCACGCCCGAGCTCAGTTACGCCATCCGCCTCAAGAAAGCCACGGCCGGCATCATGATCACCGCCAGCCACAACCCCAAGGAGTACAATGGCTACAAGGTCTTCTGGTCGGACGGCGGCCAGATCACCGCACCCGTCGACAAAGAGATCGTCGACGAAGTCGCCAAGATTTCCGACCCGGGCGAAGTCCGCTTCGAGCCTGACGGCCCGATCGGCGGCATCGACGTCATGGGACACGACGTAGATGAAGCCTACCTCCGCGACATCCTTTCCCTGACCCTCTCCCCCGGCGCCCGCGAGCGTCACGCGGACGACATCAAGATCGTCTACACCCCGCTCCACGGCTGCGGCGTCCGCCTGATGCCCGAAGCCCTGCAGCGGCTTGGTTTCAAGCATATCTATCACGTACCGGAACAGGATATCTCCGACGGAGACTTCCCGACTGTCGCCTCGCCCAATCCCGAAGAGCCCGCCGCCCTCAAGATGGCCCTTGAGAAGGCCGACAAAGTCGGGGCCGACATCGTGCTCGCGACCGACCCGGACGCCGACCGCCTGGGCGTCGCCGTGCGGGATGACGAAGGCAACATGGTCCGCCTGAACGGCAACCAGACGGCCGCCGTCCTCACCTACTACATCCTCACCCGCTGGAAAGAGCTCGGCAAGCTCGACGGCCGCCAGTACTGCGTCAAGACCATCGTGACCACCGAGCTGATCGCCGACATCTGCAAGCATTTCGGCGTCGCCTGCTACAACGTCCTCACCGGCTTCAAGTACATCGCCGAGATTGTCAAGAAGAACGAAGGCCAGGGAGAATTCATCTGCGGCGGCGAAGAGAGCTACGGCTTCAACGTCGGCGAATTCGTGCGCGACAAATGCGCCCAGGTAAGCGGTGCGATGGTCGCCGAATGCGCCGCCTGGGCCGCCGACCAGGGACTCACCTTCTACGGCCTGCTGCAGCAGGTTTATAAAGAATTCGGCTACCGCCTCGAAAGCATGGTCTACATCGTGCGCAAAGGTAAGAGCGGCGCGGAAGAGATAGCCCGGATCATGTCCGACTACCGGATGTCCCCGCCCGAGACCATCGCAGGTGCGCCCGTCTGCAAGGTCATCGACTACTCCCTGCCCGCCCAGACCGGCCTGCCGAAATCCAACGTCCTCCAGTTCTTCAATACCGAAGGCGACGTCGTATCGGTCCGTCCGTCCGGCACGGAGCCGAAGATCAAATTCTACTTCGGGGCGAAGGGCGACAACGCCGCCCGTAAGATTGCCTTGCTCAAAGAGGAATTTATATCGTAATCCCGAGATCGACGACGGAATCATCCGTCTCCTCGGCACACGTCTCATCGCGGCAGACCATCACTCTGCCGCGATATTTTTCAAATATCCGGCGGTTGTGGGTCACGATGACGATGGCCGTCCCCTGCTCCTTGTTGATCTTGCGGAGGAGATCCATGATACTGTCCGCCGTCTCGGCATCGAGGTTGCCCGTCGGTTCGTCCGCCAGGATCACCGAAGGGTTGTTGAGCAGGGCGCGGGCGATGGCGATCCGCTGCTGTTCGCCGCCGGAGAGCTGCCAGGGCATCTTGTGGGCCTTCTTCTCCATACCGACCGCCTGCAGCACCTCATCGATCCGCTGCTCCCGGTCCGGCAGTTTTTTCCATCCTGTCGAAAGCAGCACGAAATCGAGGTTGTCGAAGACCGTGCGGTCCATCAGCAGCTGGAAATCCTGGAAGACGACGCCCATCTTGCGGCGGAGATACGGGATGTCCCGCCGGCGGAGGCGCTCCAGGTGATAACCGCAGACCTCGCCCGATCCTTTCTTCAGCGGATTCTCCGCCGTCATCGTCCGGATGATAGAGGTTTTGCCGGTGCCGACCTTGCCCACGATATAGACAAAGTCACCGGGGAAGATATCCATATTGAGGTCGTAGACCACGACGCTCTCGCCGTTCAGTATATCGGCGTGCCGGAAAGAAATCAAGGGTTCGCTCATGGTTTGTCTTTTACAGCGCGGATGGTTAAACCTAAATGACGGTCCATAATCGCGACCTTCTGGAGCCACTTATCTCCCGGAGGCACCAGGAATTCAAATATACTGGCATAAAAGGAGTCCCAGGGTGTTGAAGACCAGTACTCCCCATTTTCACCGAATTTTTTAAGTTCTGTGCCTTCCTTGTAGCCGCCCGCCGGGAGGAAGATGGAAGCATCCGAACTCCGGCTCATGACGACCCGGCCGGCCTGTCCCCTGTAGGTAGTCCAGACGTGCGTGGCATCATCCATCAGTTCCTTGAGTTCATCCTCCGTGGGAATCCGCAGGTCTCCTCCGGGCTGCTGGCGGGCGATGTCATCCTCCGCCTCCAGGGCGGGAAGTTTGGGTCCGCTCCCCGAGCCATACTTATCCGCCCCGGCCCACTTGTAGTTCGTCCGGGAATAGTAATCCTTGACCGTCAATTCGCCCCAGGCGTAATACTTGCCGATTTCCTGCGGAAGGGTGGCACCTACGTTGCACGAAGCCCAGAGGACGCTCAGTCCGAGGTCCACGACCCGGCCGTCCGAGAGTTCCCCGGTACGGAAAGAGCGTTCCCGTCCGGTTTTGATCCGGCCGGCTACTTCCAGGAAGGCCCTGTAGAAATACGGCTCGGAGGGTGAAAGGCCGACCGTATCCACGCTGAAACTGCCGTCAGAATCGCAGCCGGCCGCCAGGATCCGGTCGGCGTTGTCGGGCCCGACACCGCCTTTTTTCGAAATCAGGATGCCATACACAGCATCAGACGGGACATCCTTCGATGAGAGTTTGCCATGAAGACGGGCCGAGACGACCGTCACGTCAGAAAAGTCTCCGGTCTGGACGGAAACAGGTCCGCCGTCCTTCTTGCAGGAAAAGACCAGCATCGGCAGCGCAGCCAAGAGGAGGATCGTTAACTTTTTCATAATACTTTACTATTTTGCTCCCGGCACCATTCGGTGAGGGGACATTGAATGCATTTGGGACTGCGGGCCGTACAGATGTAGCGTCCGTGCAGGATGAGCCAGTGGTGCGAGACAGCCCGCTTCTCCACCGGGATATACCGCTCAAGGTCGCGCTCTACGGCCTCCGGCGTCTTGCCGTCCGAAAGACCTAGGCGGTGCGCTACGCGGAATACGTGGGTGTCGACGGCGATGACGGGCTTGTCATATACGACTGAAGCGATGACATTCGCCGTCTTGCGTCCCACGCCGGGCAGCGACATCAGGGCGTCGATATCCGACGGCACTTCCCCGCCGAAATCCGCCAGCAGCCGCTGTGCCATCGCGATAAGGTGGCGCGTCTTGCTGTTGGGATAGCTCACAGAGCGCACATATGGATACAGCTCATCGAACGTCGCGGCGGCCATCGCCTCCGGCGTCGGGTACGCCTCAAACAGCGGCGGCGTCACCATGTTGACCCGCCGGTCGGTACACTGCGCGCTCAGGATCACCGCCACCAGCAGCTGGAAACTGTCCGCATAATGCAGTTCCGTCTCCGCCACCGGCATGTTCTCGCTGAACCACCCGACGATCCGGGAAAACCTTTCTTTTTTATTCATCGAGCAGATATTTCATCCAGAAAATAAAGTCCGTCATCGTGGAATGGAAGGCCTGGTAGTCGCGGTAGCCGTGCATGCCGTCGGGATAGATCATCAGGTCGAAATCGGCATGGGCCTCCTGCAGGGCATCCACCAGCAGCAGCGTATTCTGGAAATGCACGTTGTCATCTCCCGTCCCATGGGTGAGCTTGAGCCGGGCATTTCCCTTGAAATCCTTCGCATAATCAATCACCCGCGAGGCGGCATACCCCTCCGGATTGTCTTCCGGCGTCGACATGAACCGCTCCGTATAATGCGAATCGTACAGCATCCAGTCGTATACGCCGCCGCCTGCGATGCCGCAGTGGAAAACATCTCCATGCCTGAGGATGAGCGCCGCCGTCATCGTCCCGCCGAAGGAGAATCCCTCCACGCCGATGCGGTCCGCCTTCACATAGGGCAGCCCCTGCAGATAACGGCCCCAGGCCACAAAATCTTCCAATTCGATGGTATTGAGGTGTTTATAGATCTGGTCGAGGCCTTTCCGGCCATTGTGGCCCGCGGCGCGGTTGTCGAGGCGGACGGCGATGACGCCCTTCTCCCAGAACCATTCCGCCATCACGCCCGGCGTCCGCCAGACATCGCTCACAACGGGTGTATCCGGGCCTCCGTAAAGGTCTACATGGACCGGATATTTCCGGGAGGGGTCAAACCCTTTCGGCAGCGTCATCGTACCCGGAATCTCCAGCCCGTCCACCGTCAGCGAAATCAGTTTCGTCTCCGGGAAGTCAGAGGGATCGTAATACGGCCCCTTCATATCCACCAGCAGTTTCGGCCCGGCGTACTTCTTCTTCGGCGCCGTCTCGCCGAGCACGATGGTCACAGGCTCCGAGAGCGACGAGAGCGCCGCCACGAAGTACTTCCCGTCCGGGGAAATCTCGCACCTGCCGACACTCTGCGACAGGTCCGTCAGCGCCGTCACAGCCCCTTTCGGGGAAAGCTTATACAGCGTCTTGCGCACCTGGGAATCGCGGTTCGCCACGAAATACACATTCCCGGAGGCATCCGCCTTGAGGAGTTTCACGTTCCAGTTGGTACCGCTTGTCAGGCGTTTCAGGGAGCCGTCATAACCCAAGAAGTAAATCTGCTCCCAACCGCTCTCGAAATCGCGTACCATATAGAGCCCCTTGTCCGTAAACAGCGGACTGTCGATCCAGTTCAGCCAGGTCGCCACCTGCTCCTTATAAAGCGACCGTTTGCTTCCGTCCGCGGCGTTCACCGCGAACAGCTCCAGCTGATTCTGGATCCGCGGCTCCCGCGGCACATAGAAGGTCTGCCCGTCCGGCCCCCAGAAAGGCTTTCCGAAATACTGGTCATCCTTCTCGTAGAAATTGGCCCACACCACGTCCGTGGCCCCTTCGAACGCCTTCGTCACATCCACGAACCCGATGCGGACCCTCGGATTCGGGTCGCCGGCCTTGGGATAATGCGTGATGCGGAGTTTGCCGCCCTTGTCGCCTTTCGGCGAATATATCGGGAATTCCGGGACACGTGCTTCGTCAAAACGGTAAAACGCCAGTTTCGTTCCGTCCGGCGACCACCAGAAGGCCCTGTACTTCGAGCTCCGTCCGAAGATCTCTTCATAGTACACCCAGGCCGCATAGCCGTTGGAGATATCGTCGCTGCCATCGGAAGTCAGACGGACGGTCTGCGCCGTCTTGACATCCATGACGTACAGGTCTCCCCATTTCGTATAGGCCATCAGGGTCTTGTCAGGAGAAAGGGTCGGATTCTCGATATCGGCGATCTGTTCGGCCAGCGTCTTCTTCTCCCGGGCCGACTCGGGGACCGCATAGCGGAGAAGCCCGTCCAGACCGGTCACGAAGGCACCTGCATCGGCATAGGTCCCGTCAAAGGTGAACGCCACTTCCGTCGGGGAAATCCACTTCCACGCCGACGGAATCCGGTTCAGCGACCCTTCCTTCGCCGCCGCCGTAGCGGCAAAGAAAACGATAGCAGCAAACAAAAAAAATCTCTTCATTGTATATTAACTTTTGCCAGGTCAGTACTGAACAATTCATCTTTAAAATTCACCAAATATACTTGCTTCACGGCACGGGTGAGCGCCGTATAGAGCCATTTGAGGTCATCTGTCGTCAGCGTATCCTGCCAGAACGCATTGTCGACGAACACGCAGTCCCACTGCCCGCCCTGCGACTTGTGGCAGGTCACCGCCTCCGCGTACTTCAGCTGCAAGGCATTGTAATACAGATCCTCCCGTACCGCGTCATAGCGTTTCTTCTTCGACGTGATATGCGCATAATCCGCCGAAACACCCTGATACAGCGCATTGGACTACTCGTACCCCAGCGACGCATTCTCCGACTCCAGCGTATCCAGCAGCACCTTCGCCTCGATCTCCACATCGTCATAATCCGGGAACGCGAGCGTCGCATCCGCGAAATGCAGGCCGTACCGCTCCTCGAAATGCTTGATCGACAGCAGCTTGACCATATCCCCGTTGGCGATGTAATCCAATTCCTTCACCTTATCGACAAACTGATAGCAGTTCTTCACGATCATCAGGCGGTCACCCCGCACCAGGCGCTCCTCCTTGAAGAGAACCTGTGCGCGGATGCCGGCATTATAGCGGTTGGCCCGGCGATTGGAGCGGCACAGAACGATCGTACTGTCTTCCCCATACCGGCCGTAAGCATCCGACAGTGTCTCCAGCAGCTCTCCCCCGCTGATCCGGGCGATATCATCGAAGCCTTCCACCCGCAGGTGCAGCTCATCCAGCGGAAGCTCCACTTCCGTGAATCCGTCCCCGGAAAGCAGATCCCGGAGGAGGGTCGCGTTGTACAGGATGCCGGACGCCTTCTGCTGCCGCACGACGTCGGTCAGCGTCGCGAACTGCACCCCGCCGAAACCCGCCATATAATCCGGCGAAAGGGCCGGGGAGGCATCCAGCCCGACCGGCGGAAGCTGCGCGGAATCCCCTACCAGCACCAGCCGGCAATCGGTCCCGCGACGGACGAATTCCACGAGGTCGCCCAGCAGGTTGCCGCTGCCGAAAGAGGCCGTAGAGGCACCCTGGCCGGATTCGATGCCGAGCAGCGACACCTCGTCGACGACGAAGAGCGTATCGTGCGCCTTGTTGGGAGCCAGCGTAAACTGGCCGAAACCGTCATCCCCGTGCGATTTCTGGCGGTAAATATGCTTGTGGATTGTAAAGGCGCCCATCCCGGTGTAGGACGACAGCACCTTGGCGCTGCGGCCGGTCGGGGCCAGCAGCACGGTCTTGACCTCCAGGGAGGCCATGACACTGACTACGGCGGCCACCGCCGTCGTCTTGCCCGTTCCGGCGTAGCCGTTCACCACGAAGATATCCCCTTCGTCGCCCGTAAAAAAAGCGGCCAGGGCGGAGAACAGGCTGTCCTGGGACGGCGTAGCCTCATACCCGAGCCGGTCGAGGAAACTGTGATATAGGAAATCCTTCCGGGTCATAGGCGCCGCCCCCTCCTGCCGAACAGCATGGCGAGAACCGACAGGACCGGATAGATTTCGACACGTCCGAGGAACATGTCAAAGGTGAATATCAGCTTCACGCCCGTCGGCTGCGAATTGTAATTGCCCAGCGAGCCGATCCGTTCGCCGATGGAAGGACCGACGTTGCAGATACTCGAAATCGTACCGGAAACGGCGTCGAGGTCCCTGGCGCCGAAGATATAGCAGAGCACGATCGAAAGCATCATGAAGACCAGGAACAGCGACAGATACAGTACGTGCGGATACACATCTTCGTCCCGGAGGTGGCGGCGTCCCATCTTGATGCCGCCGACGGACGAAGGATGGATACTGTTACGTATCTGCCGCCCGATTGCCTTGAACAGGACCAGCACGCGGTCTGCCTTGACGCCGCCCGTCGTGGACCCCGCACAGCCGCAGACGAAGCCGACGAGCAGCAGGAGAAATCCGGAGAACATCGGCCAGGTCGAATTGTCGGAGATGGCGAACCCCGTCGTAGAAGCATAACTGACCGTCATGAACGACCCTTCGAGGATGGCGCGTCCCCAGCTCAGGTCAGGCGTATGGAGACGGATGTTGAGCGTGATGAGGACGATGGCGATCAGCAGGTACGACAGATAGAATTTGAATACCGGATTGCTGAACATCGTCCGGAAAGACCGCGTAACGACCGTGACATAGAGCAGGCCGAAGTGCAGTGACGAGAGGAGCATGAAGATCATCGTCACGATGTCGACCGCAACCGAATGGAAGGCGCCGATCGAGGCCGTCCGCGTCGAGAATCCGCCCGTCGCGCTGACGCTGAAGGCGTGGCAGATGGCGTCGAAGGGAGACATCCCGCAGATCAGGTAGGCGATGAACGAGAGCGCGACGATGGCCAGGTAAACGTACGCGAAGATATAGACCGTCTTGTTGGCGCGCGTCTTATAGGCATCTTTCGAAAGCGAGGAGAGCTCCATATTGGCCAGGCGCAGCCGCACCGGCGAAGAATTCGGAATGATCAGCAGGAGGAAGACCACGACACCGAGGCCGCCGATAAAATGTGTCGAAGCCCGCCAGAAAAGAAGGCTTTGCGGCAGCGCCTCGACATTCTCGAGGATGCTGGCACCGGTCGCCGTAAACCCGGAGACGCTCTCGAACCAGGCATTCTCCAGCGTGAACGGCCCGCCCCAAAGGGCATACGGCAGCATGCCGAAGACGAAGGACAGGAGCCACGACAGCACGATGATCATATAACCGTCCGTCAAGGTGATGGTCTCGGTCCGGCGGACGAAGATGAACGGGAAGATGCCGAAGATGAACGTGATGGAGAAACTGATCAGGAGCGCCGCCAGCGCGCTGTCGCGGCCGTTTGCAAAAGAAACGACGATCGACAGCAGCATGAACAGCGCACTCACAAGGAGTGCGAAGCCGATGTTTCTCGTGATGACGCGGAGGTTCATTGGGCGCTTTCTTCTTCCTTGGTTTCCCTGATTTTGCGGCGGAGCTGGCGGTTCTCCTCAGCCATTTCGGAGATATGGTTGTTGAGGGCCGAAAGCTGGTCGTCCCCGTCGAAGGTATAATTGTATTTGCGGTTGTAGCTCCGGTAATTCTCAAGGGAATCGAGCATCTTGTAGATGGGATTCACATAGAAGACGATGATGAAGAACAGGAGCAGCAGCACGAGGAGGATTCCGACGCCGACGGCCACGGCCCCGGGGATCGTACTGCGGTAAAAGCCCCGTTCAAAGGTCTCGGAATTGGACTGGAGGTCGGCGTAAATGGCTTCGTTGAGTTTGTCGATATCGCCCCGGAGGTGGTTGAACGTCGGCTGCAGGCGGCCGAAATACCAGTCCCGTGAATTGATGAACGTGGACTGGATGACCTCCTCGAGCTCCAGGGAGGTCAGCATATATGCCTGGTAGGAATAAAGCACGGAATCTGCCAGCGGAATCATCTTGGCTTCGCTGAACGAGGCCTTGAGGCTGTCGCAGGACGCGACGAATTTCTCCTGGTCAAAGTCCGGAAGACGGGTGACGGAAGAGTCGCCGATGGCCGTCAGCACCTGAAGGTTGTAACCGTCCAGCAGGGAGGAAATCTTCTGCGTGGCGTTGATGCTGTAGATGTCGTCTGCAATGAGTTCGGAGACATAGTTGCTCATCCGGCTGTACTCCATCATCGAAATGATGCTGGAGATAAGCAGCACGACCGCCACGCAGCTGAAACTGAGGAAGAGTTTGCTCCGCAGCGACAGATGCCTTTCCCGAAAGAAGTTCCCTATTTTACGAAACATATTAACTTTTACATAATTCTTTCAAAGATACGAATAATTTCCCAAGTAACCGCTAAAATTCAGATTTTTTAAAAACACTATTGCATTCTTAAAAATTTATGCGTAATTTTGCGTGGTTTTTAAAACGAACGCCACATGAGACAGACTTTCCTTGGCCAGAAGGACAACAAGAACACCCTTCTCAAAAAGACCATCCTGCGCCTCTGCATCCGGGACGGTGAATACAGCATCGCCGACCTGGCTACCAAGCTCAACACCAGCGTCCCCACCGTCACCAAGCTCCTCAGCGAACTGATTGACGAGGGCTTCATCGTCGACCTGGGCAAGCAGGGTACTTCCGGCGGCCGCCGTCCCAGCATCTACGGACTCAATCCGGATGCGGGCCTGTTCGCCGGCATCGACATCGGCCACCACCACATCCATATGGCCATCACCGACTTCAAGGGCAATATCATCCGCTACAGGGACGACATTCCCTTCACGATGGAAGCCAAGGAAGAGTGCGTCCACGCCATCGGCCGTTCGCTCAAGGCGTTCTTTATCGAGGAATCCCTCGACTGGGGCCGCGTCCTCGGCTGCGGCGTTTCCCTGACCGGTCGCGTCAATCCCACCGTCGGTTACAGCTATTCCTACTCGATGGACGAGGAGCATCCGCTCGACAAACTCTTTGAGGAAGACCTCGGCGTCCCCGTCAACATCGAGAATGATTCCCGCGCCATGACCTACGGCGAATACATCGGCGGCGCCCGCAAGAAGGAGCGCAACATGCTCTTCATCAATGTCAACTGGGGCCTCGGCATGGGTATGATCCTCGACGGGAAGCTCTATTACGGAAAATCCGGCTTCTCCGGCGAGTTCGGTCACTTCCCGCTCCTGGACAACGACACCATCTGCCGCTGCGGCAAGGTCGGCTGCCTCGAGACCGGCGCATCCGGCTCGGCCCTCCACCGCAAGATTCTCCAGCAACTCGCCTCCGGAAGGGCTTCCTCCCTCTCCGCCAAATACCGCAAGACCGGTGACATCTCCCTCGACGACATCTTCGCCGCCATCAAGGAGGAAGACGTCCTCGCCATCGAGGTCGTCGAAGAGATCGGCGCCACCCTAGGCCGGGGCATCGCCGGCCTGATCAACGTATTCAACCCGGAGCTGGTCGTCATCGGCGGCAAACTCGCCATGGCCGGCGACTACCTGATGCTTCCGCTGAAAAGCAACGTCAAGAAGCTCGCGCTCAACATCGTCAACCGCGATACCTCCATTAAATTTACCAAGATGGGAAGGCTGGCCGCCTGCGTCGGCGACTGCATGCTTTCGCGCAGCAAGCTGCTGGGCGTCTTATAGCGCTTTCCTTGCAATCATCAGCGGCGGAACGCCATTATACCCGAAGCGGAAGTCTACCGGACCTGCGCAGGTTTTCTTATAAGCCTCCGCGAGGTCTGCCTGATACACAGCCGGGCCGAAGACCGCAAGCGGATGACGGTATTCGCCATACAGCGTAAGGCGGAATCCCTTCTCCTCCAGGAGTTGCTTGCGGACACCCGTGTCGTCCTGTACGATGGCGAAGCTGTGTTCCAGCACATATTCACGCACCTCGCCGTACTGGTCCTCGTGGAGGCAGTACGAACTGGACTTGAACATCCCGACGGTCGTCGCAGGGTCGAGGGCGCCGAGCATGGCCGTGAAGGCGGCGGGCATGTTGCCGTTGCGGAGATTCACATTATAGTAGCGCAGGACTTTGGCCTTCGTATCGCCGGGACGGAAATACTGGATTTCCACCAGGGAAGGCTCGCCATAGTTGATCGAGAGGATTTCGTAATCCATCCGGCGCAGGAAGAACTCGAAGACCGGCGTCACGCCGCCCAGGCCTTCGATGCCGAGGTCGTCCTTCATGCTCTTGGTGATGAAATAACTCGATTTCATCAGGGTCGAGAGCGCGGGCGTGGCGCGGAGGAAGGCCTTCTTGTCAAGATCCTTGGCGGTAATGACCTTCCCGACGGGTTCGAGGGCCGCCATGATGATGGTATCGGCATCCGGGAACAGCACGGCCGGGTAGACGAAATCCGGACCGCTGAACGTATAGAGCACCGTCCGGGCCTTTGTGCGGATGTCCGCCAGGGAATCCCCGGCAAAGGACTCCACCTTGTCCAGCCCTTTCCGGCACGGGGCCCAGCGGTCGCCGATGAGTTTGGCGTGGCTCTTCCAGGCAGCCGTCTGCGTAAGCGGGTAATACGCCGATGTCGTATCTACGGCAAGGCCGGAGAACACCGCGGCGGCGTCATTGAGGCTGTCGGGGCCGTGAAGGGGCTCCGCTACGACGATTTCTTCCTGGACAGGTTCGGCCTCAACCGGTTTACGGCTCCGGTTTCCGCAGGCGAATATCGCCAGCATAGCCACGAATAATGCAAATTCTCTGCGCATAGGATTCTTTCTGTAAATATTAACTTTTCCGGGCAAAAATGATTTTCTCGACATAGAAGAGCAGGACACCGCCGCAGAGCGTTCCGGCGCTCACAGCAAGCACCTTCCAGTCCGATGCCACCGAATAGACGACGGATACAAGCATCAGCAGGATGAAGATAATCTGCGGAACCGGGTACAGCGGAGACTTGAACGGCCGGGCCATCTTCTTCCGGGTAAAACGGCAGACGATGACGCCCAGCACCGCCATCATCGAAGAGAGCGACAGTAGCACCCCGGTGTAACGCGTCACGAGGGAGAAACTGCCCGTCAGGATCATGATGACAGACAAGGCATATTGGAAGAGCAGACCCACGATGGGAATGCCGTTACGGGTCTTTACGCGGAGGAAGCGGAGCATCCTGTGCTCCTCCCCCATCGCCTGCGAAACGCGGGGGCCGATGAAGACCATCGAACTGATAGAGGAGACCAGCATGAAGGCGATGACAAGCCCCATCGCCGTCCCCATCCTTTCCCCGAGGATATGGCCGGCCGAAATGAGCCCGATCTCCACCTGGCCTTTCATCTCCGCCACCGGGGCGGTCAGCAGGAAGACCAGATTCAGCAGCATATAAATGACCGTCACGCCGAGGGTACTGAGCAGCAGCGACCCAGGCAGGGTCTTCTGGGGTTTCTCGATGTCGTTGGCAATATACGCCGAAGCATTCCAGCCCGAGTAGGCGTAGTAGACCCAGATGATCGAGACGGCGAAGGGTGCGCTGAAAATCGTCTTCCAGTCGAAACCGGTCACCGAGGGACGGATGCTCTCCAGATGGGTGGGAACCGTGAGGCCCAGGATGATAAAAACGATGATTACGGCGACCTTGAGCCACGTGAGGATATTCTGCGCGACGCCGCTCACATGCAGGGTGAACGCATGGATGACCGTGATTACCGTCAGGACGCCGATGGAGATCACTTCCGGCGGAATGCCCGGGACCAGCTGGTCGATATACGAGGCGAGGGCCATGGACGCCAGCGCGACGGGCGCGGCAAAACCGACGACGAGCGACACCCATCCGGCCAGGAATCCCACGACCGGGCTGTAGATGTGTCCGAGGTAGAAATATTCCCCGCCGGAATGCGGGAAAAGGGCGCCGAGTTCGCCGTAGCTCATCGCGCCGCAGAGGGCGATGACGCCGCCGATGGCCCAGAGGATAAGGATCGCGATGAAATTCTCGGTCGCCTCCAGCTGGAAGCCGAGGGATGTAAACACCCCCGTCCCGATCATATTCGCCACGACAAAGGCAGAGGCGGTCCAAAGTCCGTATTTCTTTTTCTCCGTCAATGCCATAACCTTCCGCTACTTGATTTTATTCTGAAGCTTCTTCCGAAGGGCGGCGGAAAGCGACAGCTGGCAGTCGGCATCGGCACGGTCCAGCCATTTGAGCGCGAGCGGATAATCCTCCATCATGTAGCAGGCAAGGGCGATGTTGAATTCGGCACAGGCCCTCCGTTCCATATTCTTGGTATCGAGCGTCTTGAACCAATACTCGATGGCCTTCTTCCACTCAAAATTGGCGGCGGCCGCCGTGCCTTCGTACCAGCCGGGAACAGCCGAATCAAAGTAATAGACGCCGTAATTCTCTTCCTTCCAGGTGCTCAGGAAGGAGGACGAAGCCTTGTTGCCGAGCGATTTCGCATTGG
The DNA here is from genome assembly GCA_947165305.1 of uncultured Bacteroidales bacterium. Taxonomy (GTDB): domain Bacteria; phylum Bacteroidota; class Bacteroidia; order Bacteroidales; family UBA932; genus Cryptobacteroides. Next base: position 14,070 of record CAMUZW010000008.1, on the reverse strand, counting down.
CGGTCAGCACCCTGCGGAATGCCTCCTCGTCCAGGGAGCCGGATTCCGACAGGTTGACGGTGCCGTTAAATGCACGGACCTTGTCTTTCTCACCTCCCATGGAGTCGTATGCGAGCATCTTGATGGAAACGGGGGCCATCGTCTTGTCGGCCGTACGGACAAGCGCGCCGGTCTCGGGGTTCTTGAGAACGAACACGACGTCGGCATCGGTCTGCATCACCAGGCTGACCATCGAATCGCGGGACTCATAATCCCCTTTTCCGAGGTCGACCGAATAGATGCCGATGGTCCGTTCACCGTTGAAATAATCCTTCTCCAAGGCCGTGGCAAAACTCTCTGCGAACGCATAGCTGAACGCCGTATCGCGCGCGGCGTCGTCGTACACGACGGCCATGCTCTTCCGGGCGAGGTCGAGCCCCGACTTGGACGGCTGCCGCTCCTCGATGGAAAGCGGATAGATCACCGGCGAGCAGGCAAACACGGCCGGCAACAGCAAAATGAGCAGATTAATCTTCTTCATAATCAACGAATTCTGCGGTCAAATCATATTCTGAAGCCGCGTCGATGCGGACCTTGAAGAAGGTCCCGACGAGGCCGTAAGGGTCAATATCTCCGAAACTCCCGCGGCGGAACGGAACGATGATCTCGCCGTCCACCTCGGGGCTCTCGAATTCGCTCCGGCAGACAAAATAGCCGTCCACGAAATCGTCCGCGAGTACCAGCGTTTCCTCGCCGATGCGGGCGCGGTTGGCTTCGAGGGAAATCTCCTGCTGCAGCGCCATCAGCTTGTCGAGGCGGCGCTGCTTGGTGCGCCTGTCGACGCTGTCGCGGAAATTCCGGGCGCCGAAAGTGCCTTCCTCCTCGCTGTAGGCGAAAGCGCCGAGCCGTTCGAACCGGGCTTCGCGGACGAAGTCCAGCAGTTCGTTGAACTCCTTGCGCCCTTCACCGGGATGGCCGACCATCATCGTGGTACGGAGCACGACACCGGGAACTTTCTCCCGCATCTTCCGGATGAGGGCGCGGGTGAGGGCGCCGTCGATACCGCGGTGCATGGCTTCCAGGACGGGATCGGCGATATGCTGGAGGGGAATGTCGATATAGCGGCAGATTTTCGGATTCTCCGCCATGACGGAGAGGACGTCCTCGGGGAAGGAGGACGGATAGCTGTAATGGAGGCGGATCCAGCGGATGCCTTCGACCTTCGACAATGCGGTCAGGAGGTCGGCCAGGGCGCGTTTCCGGTAGAGGTCGAGGCCGTACCAGGTCGTGTCCTGGGCGATGACGACGAGCTCCCGGACACCGCTTTTCGCCAGGGCTTCGGCTTCGGATACGAGGATGTCGACGGGGACGGAACGGTGGTCGCCTCGGATCAGCGGGATGGCACAGTAAGAGCACCTCCGGTCGCAGCCCTCCGAGATCTTGAGGAAAGCGTACGGGCGGCCCGGAGCGGTACGGATGCGGCCCGGAGCGGGCTGCGGCGTGCAGCCGAGCGCCCGCACGAGGTCGTCCTGGTCCCGTGCGCCGAACCAGCCGTCCACCTCCGGGATCAGTGAAGGAAGCTCCTTCGGATAACGCTGCGAAAGGCAGCCGAAGACATAAATCTTCCGGGCTGCCTTGCGCTCAACCGCATCCAGGATTGTCTGGATGGATTCCTCCTTCGCATCTCCGATAAACCCGCAGGTGTTGATGAGCAGCACATCCGTCTGTGCAGGATCGCCCTCATCGGGCACAACCGTGTATTTCCCCGCCACCTGCGACAGCAGATGCTCGGTGTCGACGGTGTTTTTTGAACAACCCAGCGTGATGACCCGGAGCGTCGGCATTTTCGTTCGACGATTTAGGCTTCCGCTTCGCCTTCGGCCTCTTCCGGAGTCTCCTCCTCGACAAAATCAAATGAAGCATGGTGCAGCAGTTCGTTGTACCACTGCGCGATCTTCTTCATGTGAGAGACATAGAAACGGTCGCCGTCATAGTCGGGGACAGCCTTGCCGAACAGGGCCTTGAAGGCATCGGAATCCGCCTTGGGACCCGGGGCTTCGGCGTCGCCGAGCACTTCCTTCAGCTTCAGGAGCACATCCTTCAGCTTGAGTTCGCCTTCGGCCGTATAAATGGAAATATCTGCAAGCGAGGTGATCCGGCTCCGGACATCGAAATTCTTACGCTCCTTGGTCGCGAGGCTCTCGACGATGGCGCCCGTACGCGACTGGGCCAGATAAAGATACAGTCCCGGCTGACCGGACACTGCAAGAATCTTGGAAAGATCTGTCTGCATAATCAAACTGTCTGTAAAATTAATATTTTACAAATATAACGATTTTTATCTTTCCTTGCAAACCATCATGCCCTGACCTCCGGGCACGGACGGGCATGTGTCAGGCGCAGAGATGGGCGAAGAGGGCGTCGACCTGGGCACGGAGGGCGTCGGGCGTGGCGTCGTTGATGAGGAGGTAGTCCGCGCGGGAGAAGTCAAACCGCTGGAAGGCCAGGCGGCGGCGGATATCATCGTCCGGGAGTCCGGGATTACGCTGACGGACACGCGCGAGACGTGTGTCTTCGGAGGCATAGACCAGCACGACATCATCATAGGAGCCGTCAAACAGCGGCTTTTCGAGCGCGATGGCCGACTCCAGGACCACGAAGGGCGGCGGCACTTCTGCGGAAGAGGCGGCTTCCTTCCAGGCGGTGAAATCCTCCAGCACGGCCGGATGCACGACGGATTCCAGAAGGTTCAGCGAGGCTGCCGACGCAAACGCGGCGGCGGAAAGCGCCGCATAATCCACACGGGAAACCGGTTCAGGCCCCTCCTGGACGAAACGGCGGCCGAAAGCGCCTTCGAGCCGGGAGAGCAGCGAACCTTCCAGTAAACGGCCGTCCGGACCGACCGAGGCCTCGTACAAGGCCTTCGTGCGGGAATCCGCGTCGTATACAGGAATGCCGTGCGCGGAGAGAAGCCTGCAGACAAGCGACTTCCCGGAGCCGATCCCGCCGGTGACGAGAACCGTCCTCATTGCTCCTCGAGACATTCGAACACCTCCGGATAGACCGTGCAGTCAATCACGCCCTGCGGCAGCGCATCGTACCGCGGCGCGCATCGTCCGGTCCGGGACTGTGCGTAATCTTCGTAATTGACATAGATGCCGACCTTCCCCACCGGATCGTAACTGATCGGGAAGACGCAGCGGAAGGTCACCTCGGCCGTAGAAGGATAGATTTTGATCTTCCTGCCGGCCGGAAGGCCCCGCATCTGCACGGGGACCGAAGTCTTGATCTCGATATACCGCGAAACCGGGAGGTTGTACATCACCTCGTCGATCGAGAAACGCACGCCGGCGATTTTCCGGATCTTGAGGATGCCGTGGATGTCGCGGTGGATGTCCGTCACCTTGAGCGGGGCGGTCGACACGCGGCTGACATTCGCAATATGCATGTCGTCTCCGTAGACATAGACGGAATCCGGCTCCAGTTTGAGTGTCGTCGACGCCATGTACTGCGGCCGGAAAGTAAGCTCCTGGATGACGTCCACGGGCACCTTCTTGGAATTCTCCTTCGGGAAAATGAACTTCAGCGTGTCGGTGATAAACGCCTCCACGCTCACCCCGTCGCCGAAAAACTGCTTCACGTAGTTGTTCATCGCGCCGCCGGAGAGGGTGTACTCATCGCCCCGGCCGGGCTGCAGGTCGGCCGCTTCCAGGAACACCCTTTCTTCCCCGTCGCGCAGCGAGGCGCTCAGGAAGTTGTACCCCGTCGTATGGCATACCGCCACGACGGTAGACGGAATGGTGGATTCCTGGGCGTGACCGTCCAGGTTGCTGACCGCCCTGACGGGCACCGTCATCTGTCCGGAATACTCTTGTCCCAGGTTATGGATCAGCCAGATGCCGAAAGACAGCAGGAGAGCCAGGACAAAGAATATCCAGTCTCTCCCGCCGAGGTGGAGGGATTGCCTGAGCCTTCCGAACAGGGACATTTCCGGAGGGAATTATTTCTTCTCGGCAGGGGCGCCGGGAACTTTCTGGATGGCGGACTTGTCGAAGCGGATTTTGACGTCGCCGTCCACGCGGACGAGTACGGTCGGGGCGTTTTCGTCAGCCTCGAGGATCTCGCCGTAGATGCCGCCGATGGTGACGATCTTGTCGCCTTTCTGGAGGCTCTTGCGGAATTCCGCGAGCTCTTTCTGCTGCTTGCGCTGCGGGTGGATCATGAATAAATACATCACGACGAAGATCAGGGCGAGCATCACCCACATCGACCAGCTGGAAGCACCGGGACGTGCAGCGGCACCGTCCGCGGCGGGAGCGGCCTGCTGGGCCGCCTGAAGAAGGACAAAAACTAAGGTTTTCATATTTACAAATGATTAATTGACGGGTTTGGAAATACGCCCTTCGGCGGCCAGCCGCTTGATGAGGGCGTCCAGGAGACCGTTGACGAAAGAACGGCTCTTGGGGGTACTGTAATACTTGGAGATCTCGACGTATTCGTTGATCGTGACCCGGAGGGGAATCTCCGGGAAGGTTTCGGCCTCGGCGAGTCCCATCGCGATGAGGACGACATCGGTCACGAAGAGCCGGTCGCTCTCCCAGCGCTTTACGGCGCCGGCGATCATCTCCGAATATTCCGCATAGCGGGCATAGGTATTCTGCAGTAGACGCCGGACAAAGCTGCGGTCGGTTTCGGGATCCGTATAGAGTTCGGGGAAGGTCCACCGGCCGCGGGAGGCGGCGAAGGCGTCCATCGTCCGGATGCAGCAGCCGAGGGCATACGGAAGGTCGTCCGTCCAGCGGATGTCGAGGTCTTCGAGGATTTTCCAGAGGTCGTCGTTGTCCTCGAATTCTTCCTCGAAGATGTGCTTGAACAGTTTCGCCTCGGCCGCGAGGGACGTCTCCGGGGCGTCCATGTAGGCCTTGAACCAGGGTTTCGCCGAAAGGGAATCGTATACCGTCCGGATGAGCACGTCGTACTGCTCCCAGGAGAGTTTCTTTTTCTGGATCAGTTTCTGGAAATCGGGATCCTCCGACAGGATGGCCGCCGTGCGGTTCTCGACGAAGCGGAGGTTGGGATGGAGTTCCTCTTCCGTGGGGTTGAATTTGCCGCGGGCGGCTTCGATCCTGCGCGAGGCCTCGGCCGTCAGTGCAGGAATGACCGACAGCATATACAGGTAGAGGTCCCTCACGGCTTCACATGAATCGTCCAGCCTCGACAGCGCCTCCTTGAGCGGAAGCTCCTGGTCTTCGGCATAGGAATAAAGCACCTTGAAGGCCTTTATCCTGAGCATACGTCTATTCAGCATAATCCCGGTGTATTTCAAATAAATCGTACAAAGTTACAAATTATTCGTATCTTCGCAAAAAATACGATAGGCCATGAAAAAGTATTTGATCAGTGTAATGATAATGTGCTGCCTGGGAATGACGGCCTGCGGACAGGCGGGCTGGCCCGGCAAGGACAAGGACGACAACCCGCGGGCAGACATTAAACTCTCCGCCGCCCAGCGGCAGCTCGTCACCGAGGGAAACACCTTCTCGATGCAGTTCCTCGACAAGGTCAACGCCGCTTCCGACAAAGACTATATCCTCTCTCCCCTCTCCATGCAATTCCTCCTCGGAATGGTCCTGGAGGGCGCCCGGGGCGAAACGGCCGACGAAATCGCCGCCGTCCTCGGCTATCAGGACGCCGATGCCGCCTCCATCAACGAATACTGCCGTTCGATGCTCGGCCAGCTGCCGGGGCTCGACAAGAAGACAAAGATCCTCCTCGCCGACGCCATCTATGTCGACGACGGGTTCGACCTCCGGGACTCCTACAAAAAGACCGTCCGGGATTACTACCGGGCCGAGGTATCCAACCTCGACTTCAGCGATTCGCAGGGATCCGCAGACATCATCAACCGCTGGTGCGCCGACCATACGGAGAATCTGATCACCAAAATCCTCGATGAGACCTCCCAGGACATGCTCTGCTACCTGCTGAACGCCCTTTATTTCAAGAGCGCATGGGCGAAGAAATTCAACGCCTCCCTGACGGCCGACCGGAAATTCGCCCGGGAAGACGGCACTACCGCAAAAGTCCCAATGATGCAGGACTACGGCGATTACAGGTACGCCGAAGGAACAACCTTCCGGGCCGTCCGTCTCCCCTACGGGAACGGCGCCTTCGCCATGAACGTCCTGCTCCCGAAAGACGGCAAAAAGGTCGCGGACGTCACCGCCGAGCTGAAGGAGACGGACTGGATGGCATTCAACGCAAAGATGTCGCTCTCGGAAGTAGACCTCTGGCTCCCGAAATTCCAGACGAAGTTCGGCATCAAGCTCAACGATGTGCTCACGGACATGGGCATGCCCGCCGCCTTCAATCCCAAGAAGGCCGACTTCACGGCCATGTCACCCGACGCACTCTGCCTGAGTTTCGTCCGGCAGGACGCCGTCATCAAGGTGGATGAAGAAGGCACCGAGGCAGCCGCCGTATCCAGCGCCGGCATCATCAAGAACACCTCCGTCGGCCCTTCCAGCTTCGTCATTTTCCATGCGGACCATCCGTTCATCTACCTGATTACGGAGGCCTCCTCCGGCGCCGTCCTTTTCGCCGGCCGCTACGGCAACCGGAACTGACACGCTGCTTTGCAATATTAAAAATTCTTAGTACATTTGTGGATAATTAATTCAAGAAACCTATGACGACAGGCAAGAAAGTATTCTGGTGGTTTTTCATCATCCTGCTGCTCGGCGGAGCGGCATTCTGCTACATCCGCTTCTTCTACGTATTCAGCGAAGGGTACCAGACCGGCGAACTCAACCAGTTCACCCACAAAGGGTACGTCTTCAAGACCTATGAGGGCCGCCTGATCCAGACCGGATACGGCAACAAGGGCACTTCCAGCAAGACGCCCGGCGCCGTGCAGTCCAATGTCTTCGAATTCAGCGTGGACGATCCCGCCGTGGCCGACACCCTGCTGCGCTGCACCGGCAAACGCGTCGAACTCCATTACAAGGAATACTTCGGCCGCCTGCCCTGGAGAGGTTACAACAAGCACATCGTCGACCGCATCGGCCAGATCTACGACGAATACGAAGACAACTACGAACGCGGCCGTACCGAAAGCCAGATTTATCTATGACCTTTTCCCGCCATTTTCTCCTGACCGTCACCCTGCTGGCGGTCAGTTTTACGTTATCCCGTGCCCAGGAGGGCGTTCTCAAACGGTACCCTGCCCATCCCGGGAAAAACCTGACCATGGAGCAGGTCATCCTCGACAGGAGCCTCTATCCCGAGAACCATTACTGGCGCTGGACCAGTGACTCCACCTACGCCGCCTTCAACGGCAAGGGCTGGGAGGCCTGGACCGTCCGGGGCGAAAAAGCGTCAGTCCCCGCTCCGCTTCCCGCCAGGAAACACATTCCCCTCCGGGCGGAAAACGTCACCCCCTGCGGGGAATATCTCGCCTTCACGGAAGGCGGCAGCCTCTTCCTGGCCACGCCGGACGGCATCCGCACCATCGCGGAATCTCCTGCCGACGGCATCGTGTACGGGACGTCCGTGAGCCGGAACGAATTCGGCATCGAGGGCGGCATCTTCCCCTCCCCGGACGGGACGCAGATCGCCTTCTACCGCAAGGATGAGACGGCCGTGACGAAATTCCCCCTGCTGGACATCACCAGCCGGACGGGTTCCCTGAAGGAGATCCGTTACCCGATGAACGGCATGGCTTCCGAGCACATCACCCTCGGCATCTACGACATCGCCCGGGCCCGGACGTGCTACGTGCAGGCAGATGACTTCGACGACGAGCGCTACCTCGCGGGCATCGCGTGGGCGCCCGACGGCAAATACCTTTATATACAGGTTCTCGCGCGAAGCCAGCACGAGATGCATCTCAACATGTACCGCGCGGAGGACGGCCGCTTCGTCAGGACCCTCCTCACCGAGCAGAACGACGCATGGGTGGAGCCGCAGGAGCCCGTGCACTTCGTCAAGGGCTGCGGCGACCGCTTCATCTACCGTACCGACAACCGCGACGGTTACACCAACCTCTACCTCGTCGATACGCTCGGCAACGTCCGCCGCCTGACGCAGGTGGACGCCGACGTGGAATACCTCGGCAACGACGGCAGGAGCGTCTGGTACGCTTCCGCGGAAGTGTCACCCGCCGAGCGGCAGGTTTACCGGCTGACGCTGCCGGAGGACGGATTCCGGAACAAGTCCGGAATGACGGGGAAAGGCAAGTCCGGAATGACGGGGAAAAAGACCGGGAAGCCGGTGCGGCTGACCAAGGGGGCCGGCTGGCACGACGTGGCGCTGAGCCCGGACTGCAAATACTTCATAGACAACCACTCCGCCTTTACGACGCCCCGCGAGGTCAGCCTCTGCAGCGCCGCCGACGGCCAGAAGCTCCGTCACCTTCTCTCCGCACGCGATCCCCTCGCCGCCTACGCCACGGGCGAAGTCCTGCTGGGGACCGTCAAGAGTGCCGACGGACAGTACGACAATCACTACCGTCTCTACAAGCCCGTCGGATTCGATCCCGCGAAGAAATACCCCGTCATCCTCTACGTCTACGGCGGCCCGCACAGCCAGATGGTCCGCGACAGCTGGCTCGGCCAGATCCGCCTCTGGGAGATGCTGATGGCCCAGAAAGGCTATGTCGTCTACGTGCAAGACAACCGCGGCACGCAGAACCACGGGGCCGCCTATGAAAAGGCGATCAACCGCCGCTGCGGCGCCGTCGAGATGGAAGACCAGATGGCCGGCATCCGGATGCTCATGGACCTGCCCTGGGTCGACAGGGACCGCATCGGCGTCCACGGCTGGAGTTACGGCGGATTCATGACAATTTCGCTGATGACAACCTATCCCGATGTCTTCAAGACGGGCGTCGCCGGCGGCCCCGTCATCGACTGGAAGTGGTACGAGGTGATGTACGGCGAACGCTACATGGACACTCCTGAGACCAATCCGGAGGGCTTTGCGGCGACGAGCCTCATCGGCAAGGCCAAAGACCTCAGAGGGCATCTGATGATCTGCCAGGGCGCCATCGACAACACCGTCGTCTGGGAGCACAGCCTCAGCTTCGTCCAGGAATGCATAAAGAACTGGATTCCAGTGGATTACTTCCCTTATCCGGTCGCCGAGCACAACGTTTTCGGCCGCGACCGCGTCCATCTGATGGACAAAGTGACCGGATATTTTGAAATATTTTTGTAATCTTTTGAAAAAAAGCCTATCTTTGAAGGCTGAAAAGCCAGGTGCGATGCGTCTGGCGGTACAATAACTAAAACCTGATACAATGGCCAAAAAGAAAGAGACCAAGAAACTGTGGCTGGTCAACAGCGCCCTCACCATTGCGGGCGGTATCGGCTACCTCAAGCTCAAGAAAGCGAGCAAAAATCCCAAGAAGACAAGCGCGAACACCCTCCGGGGCATCCTCGAATACGCCAAGGATACCGAATACGGGAAGAAATTCCACTTTGCCGACGTCCTCGCCGCCGAAACGGACGACGAACTCTTCCGCCGCTGGCAGGAGAATGTCCCCGTCAACGACTACGAAGACCTCCGCCCCTATATCAACCGGCACAAGAAGGGTGAAGCCGACATCCTCTTCCCCGGCAAGCCGCTGATGTACGCCACCACCTCCGGCACCACCAAGGAGCCCAAGTGGATCCCGGTCACGCAGACCTACATGTCCAACGTCTACAGCAAGATGACCAAGGTCTGGCTGTTCAATTTCATCAAGAACCGTCCCCACGTCTATGAGGGCCCGATCCTCTCGGTGGTCGGCAAGGCCGTCGAAGGCTATGCCGAGGACGGAACGGTCTTCGGAAGCGTCTCCGGCGTCACCCAGCGCGACTGCCCGGGCTTCATCAAGGCCATGTACACCAACCCGTCGTCGGTCTATACCATTCCCGACTACACGGCCCGCTACTATGCCCTGATGCGCCTGTCGATCGAGCACGATATCCATCTGATCGTGACCGCCAACCCTTCCTCCGTCCTGGAGATGCAGAAGAGCGTCGACAAATGGTGGGACGTGATGGTCGAGGATATTGAGAAAGGCACCATGACCGACCAGGTGGACATTTCTCCCGAAATCCGCGCCGAACTCGTTCCGTTCATGAAGCCCAACCCGCAGCGCGCTGCCGAACTCCGCGAACTCAAGCAGAAATACGGCCGCCCGCTTCCCAAGCATTACTGGCCCGACATCCAGATCCTCAATACCTGGAAATGCGGCAATACGATCAATTACGTCGAGAAGATGAAGGGGTTCTTCCCCGAGACGATGCTCCACCAGGAGTTCGGTTACTTCAGCTCCGAGTGCCGCTTCGGCCTCGTGCTCGACGACACCAACAACACCGTGCTCTTCCCGCACTTCCATTATTATGAATTCGTTCCGGAAGAGGACGTGCAGGACGCCGACTTCCTCAATGATCCGTCCAAGCTGCACTTCCTCCAGCTCCACGAACTGCAGAAAGGCAAGAAATACTGCCCGTTCGTCACGACCTACGCCGGCATGTACCGTTACTGCATGAACGACCTCGTCGAGGCCAGCGACAACTTCGTCAACACTCCGACCGTCTTCATGGTCCAGAAGATCAACGGCATCGTCACGATGACCGGAGAGAAGCTCCACGAGCGCCAGTTCATCGCCGCCGTCAAGCAGACCGAGAAAGAGACCGGGCTCAAGACCCACTTCTTCGTCGGATTTGCCGACATAGAGACTTCCGCCTATCATTTCTATTATGAATTTGATCCGGAAGTGACCCAGGAGCAATGCGACGCGTTCACCAAACGCGTCAACGAGATCCTCTGCGAAATCAACGTCGAGTACAAGACCAAGTATGATTCGCTCCGCATCAAGGATCCCGTCGGGTTCCGCCTCGTCGAGGACAGCTTCGATAAATTCAAAGCCAGCCGCATCGCAGAAGGCGCCAACGACGGCCAGTTCAAGATGGTCCTGCTGATGCAGAACGAGAAGCTGCACGAGCGTTTCCGCACGTTTGTCAAGCAGTAGATGGATTTCTCGAAATTCAGACATTTCATCTTTGACCTCGACGGAACGCTCTACGACTCGAGCCGGCTGCCCGTCCGCCTGATTTTCGGCGACCTCAGGCATATGATGCTCCTAAAGTCCGAGCGCACCGTCCGGAGGCTGCTCAAAGGAATGCCTTTCGAAGGGGCGGAGGATTACTACTCCGCCCTCTTCGACGGGATTTCCCAAGAGCGGAGGGTCCCCGTAGAAGCGGTCAGGAAATGGTATTTCGAGGGATACATGCCCCAGACCGTAGCGACGCTGAAGGCACATTACCACTGCCGGCCCGAGGTGCCGGCACTCTTCGACTGGATCCACGGCCAGGGCGGCAAGATCGCGGTCATTTCCGACTACGGATTCGTCCGGGAAAAGCTGGACGCCATCGGCATCACTGAAGGAATGGTGGATTATGAATTCGAAGCGCCCGCACTGGGAGGCCTCAAGCCCTGCGTCAGGACGTACGAGAAGATGCTGGAGATCCTCGGCCTCCCGCTGGAGGAGATCCTGATGGTCGGCGACCGGCTCGACACCGACGGCCGCGGGGCCATCGATTCCGGGATCGAGTTCTTCTTCATCGACAAGAAGACAAACTCCTGGGATATTCTGATTGACAATACTTTGAGAAAATGATTCACTATCACGACTCCAATGTCTTCGACCTGGTGGTTTCGGACATCACCAAGTACCTTCTCCGGGCTTTTGTCAAAGTCTGGATCCGGCCGAAATTCATCTATACGGACCCGTCCGTCCAGCGGCGGAAGGATATCTTCAAAGATGGTCCCGCCATCCTGCTCGGGCGCCACGTGGCCGGGAGCGACGGGCCGTACATGTGGTCGATCTTCGCCCGGTGGAATGTCCATCCGATGGTCGCCCGTGACCGCTACTATGAGAACAAGCTGATGCACTGGCTCTATACCCGGAGCGGCTGCCTGGAGATCGACCGCCGGAAGGTGTCGACGTCCTGGCTGAAGGATGCGGTGGAGACGCTGCAGGAGAAGAAGGAGAGCATCCTGATCTTCCCGGAAGGTCGGTTCAACCACGAGGACCAGATCCTGCGGTTCCACGGCGGGGCCGTGATGATCGAGGACATTACCCACAGTCCGATGGTGGTGACCTATACCCCGCCCCGGCGGAAGTGGTGGCAGCGCTACAAGCTCTATTTCTCCGAGGTTTTCCGCCTCGATCCGCCTGCGGAAGGTGAGGAGTCTTCCGACTACCGCAAGCGTATGTCGCAGCTTCTTTACGATAAGATGCTCCGGCTGAAAGAGCTTCACGAAAGAAGCTAAAAATCAGCAGTATCCGTTTCTGAAACCTCCGGACCTTCGGTCCTCCGTCCCTCCCACGGACATCCTGTCCGCGGGCCCCTCCCATTTAAGAGCCATGGGTGGCTATGTTTCTGAAACGGATACTGCTGATTTTTAGTAGAGATATAAATAATTTTACTATTTTTGTAGAGTTTTTGTTATAGACTATAACCAAATTCTGCAAAATGGGAAAATCTTTTAAGGCACTGGCCGGCGAGACGCTGCACACGCTCGGCACTTTCAAATTCTGGAAAGAACTGGTCATCATGACCCTCGGCATGTCTGTGGGCGCTGCCGCCGTGTATTACTTCCTGATGCCCTCCAAACTCATCATCGGAAGCATTTCCGGTCTGAGTATCGTCCTTTCGGAAGTATTTACCAATATGGGCTGGGCCGTAAAAGTATCGACCATCATCCTTGTCATCAATGCCGTCCTGCTTGTGCTGGCCTGGCTTCTGATCGGGGCGGAATTCGGGGCGAAGACCGTCTATACGGCGCTGATCCTGGGTCCACTCGTCGACATGTGGGCCAAGATCCTTCCCGCCGAAAAAGTCATCACCGAGGGTACTTCCGTCATGAATGACCCGTGGCTGGACCTGATCTGCTTCGTGCTGATGCTCAGCATCTCCCAGGCGATCCTGTTCCGGATCAATGCCTCGACGGGCGGGCTCGACATCCTCGCGAAGATCGTCAACAAGTACATGCATCTCGATATCGGGACTTCCGTCACCGTCGCCGGCGCCCTGATCTGCTGCTCGGCCTTTGCCATCAATCCTTTCCGGCTCGTGGTCATCGGCCTGATCGGCACGTGGATCAACGGCATTGCGGTAGATTATTTTACGGATTCGCTCAACAAGCGCAAGAGGGTCTGCGTCATCAGTCCGCAGCATGAGGAGATCCGCACGTTCATCATCCAGAAGCTGAACCGGGGATGCAGTGTGTACCACCTCGAGGGAGGCTTTACCAATGAGCCCAAGGTAGAGGTCGTCTCTCTCCTGACACAGAGCGAATATGCCTCTCTCCTGCATTATCTGAAGGAGCAGTCGTTCGAGGTTTTCATCACCGCGGGGAATGTCAGTGAAATCCACGGCAAGTGGCATACCCGCAAGGGCGAAACGATCAGTTAAATCTTCGTCCCTGAAGATACAGGCTCTACGCTCCGAAGCCGCGAATTTTGGTATTTCCCAAATATATGCTATATTTGGAGGTTTATTAAAACCAAACCGACATGTCTGTAACAATCAAGAAAGTGGAGAGCCGCTGCGACCTGAGGAGATTTATCCGCTTCCCCGTGCAGTTGTATAAGGGCGTTCCCTATTACGTCCCGACCCTGGCGATCGACGAAGGCGCCACCCTCAATATGAAGAAAAACCCCGTTTTCAAGTTCTGCAAGGCGCAGTATTTCCTTGCGTACAAGGACGGGAAAATCTGCGGAAGAGTCGCCGCCATCATCAACGAAAGGGCCAACGAGGCCTGGGATCACAAAGAGGTCCGCTACGGGTGGTTTGATTTCACGGACGACCCGGAGGTCAGCGAGGCCCTGCTGGACGCCGTCGCCGGATTCGGCCGCGCCAACGGCATGACGCGCATCGTCGGCCCGCTCGGATTTACCGACGAGGACCCGGAAGGAATGGTCGTCGAAGGCTTCGACCAGATCAGTTCCTACAACCTCAAATACAATTTCGCCTATTACAAGGACCACATGGAGCGCCTGGGCTTCGAGAAGGTCATCGACTGGTTCGAATACCG